>JAOBWM010000157.1 GCA_025463365.1 Acidimicrobiales bacterium | reverse complement strand
TCGCTTGATCGTCGAGGGCCGTAGGGTCTCCCCGTGGCAAACGCGGTGCATCAGCGTGACCGCACGTCCGGAGCCAAATGGGTGGTCGAGGTGGGCCGAGGCATCTTGATCGCAGCGTTTGGCGCGGCGGGCTCGTTCAACATCGCCCTGGCGATTCGCTTCCTTCCGCTGCTTGCCGGACCGGGCGACGCGGGCATGCTGGGCATCCTCGGCGTGGGACTCCTGGCCGTCGGTGCACTGCTCGCCGTCATGACCGGCATCGCGGCGTCGGCCGTTGTGCCACGACCGAAGCAGCTCCGAGCGACGATTCTCATCACCGCCACCATCTGCGTCATCGGCGCGATTTCTTCGCTGCTGCTCGACCCGCAGACGGTCTAGCGACGATCTCATGGCGCCACGGCCGGCTTTCCTCGCCGAGTCATCCGTCAGGTGATCCCGTTGCTGGTCAACTGCCGGAGCACGGCTCGGGAGGAGCGATCGACCGGTGTGGGGGCGGGTCGGGCCCTGTGCATTGCCAGGTCACCCGGATGGGGCCAGACTGATCCGCAGTTGGCGGGCGATCCCGGTGCCGTCAGCGGGGGAGATCGGTCAGTGAGCGTCGTGCGAGAGGTCACGCTTGGTCGCGCGCCGACGGCTCCCCGCCTGGCGAGGGTTTGGCTCACCAGCGAGCTCGAGGACCTGGGTGTGCTGTCCCACTTCTCGGGAAGCGCCGCGGAGAGTCTCCGGGTCATGACCTCCGAGCTCGTGACCAACGTGATCGTGCACACCCACTCGGTCGTCGTCGTCCGGGTCAGGCTTGGCGACAAGCGGCTGCGCGTCGAGGTGCACGACCAAGATGCCCGTTCGCCTCGCCTGGCGAAGGCTGGGCGGCTTGCCGACGGAGGCCGGGGGCTCGTCATCGTCGACCAGATGTCCGAGGACTGGGGCTTCGAATCCACCGTGACAGATGGCAAGCAGGTCTGGTTCGTGGTCGCCTTCGACCGGTGAGCCGAGGCGGCGGAGAACGGTCTCGTCTGACCTGCTCCAACGGCGCGATCTAGGGGGTCGCGACGAGGGTTCCGAGGCCGGTCGCGTTGAGCAGCCTTCGGATCGGCCTATTCGGGTTGTGGAGGATGACCTCGCCGCCGTGCCGGGCCGCGCGGCTGTACAGCTGCAAGATGACCGCGATCCCGGCGCAGTCCAGGAGGGTCACGTTGGACATGTCGAGCGTGAAGGACGTCGCACCGGCGTCGATGAGTACCTGGGCCATGTTGAGGAGGGCCTGTCCTGACGCCTGATCGACGGTGCCGCTGAGGGCGATGGTCGCCAGCCCCATCGCGAGGACGGCGGCCAGGCCGTGGTGGTCAGGGTCGATGTGGGCGGGCATCTTGGCCTCCTACCTCGGAGCGTGGGCTCGGCGCGGCTGCTCAACGACCGAGCCGAGCCGATGGGCTTCCTTGCTAGCGCGACCGGGTGGAGCTGCAGGGCGCGCCCCGTCCGAAGGGGCCGCAGCGATCTGGCGTCTCGGAGAACTCGCCTCGCTCCGATCTGGTCCGCCACACCGAGGGAGCCGATTGGGAGCCACCCTGCGATCTCTTCGATCGACCGGGTTCACCCGACACCGCCTCGGTGGACCACGTAGGCTGATCACGTTCGGTGGGCGATCCCGGCTCCAGCCATTTGGCCCCGACACCTTCCGTGACTCGACCGGAAGGAGTCCGCCATGGGCTCGATCGTCGTTCCCGACCCTCCGTGCGGATCCGTGCGGTGCGCTCGCGCGATGCGCGACTTGGCGACTGCCGCTGAGCACCGTGACGTGATCGGCATTGCGAAGGGCCTCATCATGTCGCGGTCCAGGTCCACGCCCGATGCGGCGTTCGAGGTCCTCCGAAGCGCCTCGATGCGCGAGAACGTGAAGGTGATCCAGATCGCCGAGCGGCTCGTGCTCGCTGCGTCGGGCGCGGAAGCTTCGCCGAACCGCTGAGTCGGTCGTCGATGGTGCCGCGGCCTGGACTCCGGCCGCCAAGCTCCGGCTAGCCGGCGCCTGACTCGCCGTCCTCACTCGTCTCTGCGGACGCCGATCCTCGAGGCTTGAGCGATTCGACGATCCGTCGCGCCATGTCGCCGACGGAGATCTCCTCCTCGATGGCTCGGCGCTGCAGCGAGACCCACGCGGCTTGGTCGTCGGTGTTCTCGCGGACGCTCAGAACCCCGATCGCCGTCGCGATGCGATCTCGCTCGTTCACGGTGAAGGCGAGCTGTTCGAGTAGGTCGAGCGAATAGGTGAACAACGGAGAGCGGCCGATGAGCAGACCGGCGTAATCGGCGATGGGCGTGAGGCTCCTCACGATGTCGTCTGAGAATGCGTTGGCAGTCGTGGAGTAGAGGTTGAACGAACCGACCACGCGGCCGTTCCAGAGCAGTGGGATGGAAAGGCTGCTCCGGACGCCGGCTTCGATGGCGCCCGGCGCGAAGTGCTCGAAGCGTTCATCCTGATCGAGCATGTCGATTCGCACGACCTTGGCGTGCGTCACCGCCCAGAGACACGGTCCGTCGCGGTGCCGGTACTGCACCAGGTCGGCCTCCAGGGCGAGCTGGCCGGTCGCGGCGGCGGTCATCGCGGCATCGCTCTCGAGCGTCAAGGCCACGCTGACCGAATCGCACCGCGGGACGGTGCGCTCCAAGACTTCGACGACGGCCTCGAGCTTGGCGGGCAGCGTGCGCTGCGTGGCAAGGACCCGGTTCACCACCTCGATGCGGTTCAGGAGCTCCTCGGGGAGGTTCATCGGGCTCCTGGCTACCCGTCGGGGCGCCGTCCCACTCCACGGTCGCCCAGGCTGATGACATGTGCCCGGGGTGATGAGAGAAACGTCCGGTTTGGCTAGCTTACGTTGTCAGGCCGCTGCCTTGAGTCCACAGGGCCGGCTGCTCCCCCCATCGGAAAGCCGATTCACCGTGGACGTTGATCCGAGGTCGCGCGCACTGCGGGCGCTCAGCTGCTTCGTGGTGACAGAAATGCCGTTGGACGCCACGTTGACCGAGATCGCGAAGATCGTCACCGAATCCATGGCGCCGGTGGCGTTCGCGGGCATGAGCCTCTTCGATGACGACGGTCGGCCGACGACGGCGATCTTCACCGATCCGGAATCTCCCGAGATCGACGCGGCCCAATACGCCGCGGGATCAGGGCCCTGCCTCGACGCCTGGCATCGCGGCGAGCAGGTCGTCATCCACGACATCGCAGATCCCGACGCCCCGTACGTCGAGTTCCGAGCGGCAGCGTTCGCACATGGCATCCGCAGCACGCTGTCGCTACCGCTGCTGATCGAGTCCGGCAGCGTGGGCGCGCTGAACCTGTACGCCACGAGGAAAGAAGCGTTTCGCGGCCAGGACCGCGAGATCGCTGAGGAACTGGCGGCTGTGGCAGGCGCACTCATCGCGAACTCGCTGGCCTACTGGGGTGCGTTCGAGACCACCGAGCACCTCCAAGCGGCGCTCCATTCGCGGTCGGTCATCGAACAGGCGAAGGGCATCTTGATGGCCGAGACCCCTGGGCTCGGCGCCGAGGGCGCCTTCGAGACCCTCAAGGCGGCATCGCAGCGGGAGAACACGAAGTTGCGAGAGATCGCTGCTCGGATCGTCGACCGCCGTTCGTAGATCGCTCCGACGAGGGCCTCCTTCCACCCGAATGCCCTCGAAGGGATCGCCGCGCCGATGGGCATCATGTCGGCGAGCGGTCGGTGTCGCGGTCCCGGACCCGCGTCGGCACGCGTCGGCACGCGTCGGCATGCGCTGCTCCGTTAGTAGAAACTTATCGAACGATCAGGTCCATTGCATTCTCCTGATCGTTCGATAAACTGGCAGGGTGCCCGCACTCGCGCCCCGCCAGGTCAGCGTCGACACCCGCCGAACCATCCTCGACGCGGCGTTGGAGCTCTTCTCCGAACGCAGCTTCGATGGGGCGTCGACCCGGGCCATCGCCGAGCTCGCGGGCGTCACCCAGCCGCTGCTGAACTACCACTTCGCCGGCAAGGAGGAGCTGTGGCGCGCCACGGTCGACGACCTGTTCGAGCGGTTCCGCTCCTCGATGCAGGCTCGGTTCTCCGGCCTGCGCGGGGTCGACGACGTCACGATCGCGAAGCTGATGGTGCGCCACTTCGTCGAGTTCTCCGCGGCCAACCCGCAGCTGCACCGGATCCTCATGCAAGAGAGCAAGCGCGCCAGCAGCCGCCTCGATTGGTTGGTCGAGACCCATGTCAGGCCGCTGTACGAGAACGCGATCGCCATGTTCGACCGTCTCGCAACAAGCGGGGACCTCGCGCCGATCCCTCCCGCACACCTCTACTACCTGGTGACCGGGGCCGGCGCCTCGGTGTTCGTGATGGCGCCCGAATGCCAGCGGCTGACGGGCGTGGATCCGTTCGCTCCCGAGTTCGTCGCAGCCCACGCCGACCTCGTCGTCGACCTGTTGATCCGCGCAACGACCAAGGAGTCGCCATGACACCCGCAGAACGCCGAGCCTTCGTACGTGACCATCGCACCGCGATCTTCGGGTACAACCGCGTGGCGGACGGCCCCGCCATGTCGATCGTGTACTACGTGCTCGACGCCGACGACTCGATCTTGGTCTCGACGATGGGCGCACGGTCCAAGGCCCGAGCAGTCACCCGCAACCCGAACGTTTCGATGTGCGTGCTCGACGAGAAGTGGCCTCCGACGTACCTGCAGGTCTATTGCCACGCGGAGATCGACAGGGACGAGGAGCGCACGGTCGATCTCATGATGGCGATCGCCGGGGTGATGGCCGGTGAACCGCTCGATCCATCGGTTCGGGGGCTCGTCGCACAGGGAGCGAAGGCCGAGGATCGAGTCGTGCTGAAGCTGCGCCCCTATGCGACCTTCGAGACCCCGCCCCGCCACGTGCACGCCGAATCTGACATCAACCCGTCGCTCACCCACTGGACCAGCTCGTCGCTGCCGTGGGCCGATGACACCCACACCGCCTGAGGACCTGATCCATGTTTCGACTCGTCAGCATCAACCAGCGATCGGCCTTCGACCACGAGGGCTCCTGGTACGACCTCGCCGAGCTCTCCGGTGACGCAACACTCGCCGATCCGCTCGCGGCGGTCGGACGTCACCGCGAGCTCCACGCGCTCTACGACCGCTGCGCGTCGGCACCCAGCGGTGGCCTCGTCGCCGAGGCCACGCTCGGCCCGCCGATCGTGCAGCCCCGCCAGGTGTTCGGGATCGGGCTCAACTACCGAGACCATGCCGGTGAGTCCGGGGCCGCGCTTCCGCCCGCTCCGCTCACCTTCACCAAGTTCCCCTCGTGCATCGCCGGCCCGACCGCCGACGTTCCGCTCTCAGGCGACATGGTCGACTGGGAGGTCGAGATCGTCGCCGTGATCGGCGAGGAGGTCTCGCACGTTGCCGTCGACGACGCGTGGGATGTCGTCGCCGGGCTCACGCTCGGACAGGACATCTCCGATCGCGGCGTGCAGTTGACCGGCGTGCCGCCGCAGTTCTGCCTCGGCAAGAGCTTCGCGAACTACGGGCCGATCGGGCCGGCGCTCGTGTCGATCGACACGTTCGCCGACGCAGACGATCTCGCGCTGTGGTGCGACGTGGCGGGCGAGCGCATGCAGGAGGCCCGCAGCAGCGAACTGATCTTCTCGATCCCGACGCTCGTCGCCTACTTGTCATCGATCTGCCGGCTGTACCCCGGTGACCTCATCTTCACGGGGACCCCGTCGGGTGTCGGCATGGCTCGCGGCCGCTACCTCGCGGCGGGTGAGACCATCGTGTCGGGCGCGGACGTCATCGGCGAGCTGCACAACACGTGCGTCGCCGGCACGGGACCGGTCGTCCCGTGAGCCTCCATCGGCTCTTGGGATTCCGCTGCGCGGTCGCCGACCCGGCCGCCGTCGGCGAGTACTACGCCGAGCTCGGCCTGTCGGGCGATGCCGACTCGGGCTACACCGGCTCCGATGGCGGCGCCGGCGTCGTCATCGAGGAGGCACCGTTCCGGCGGCTCCTCGCGGTCGACATCGGTTGCGAAGACGACCGCGACCTCGACGCCGTCCAGCAACGACTCGAAGCGGGCGGTGCGGTGCCCACCCGAACGTCGGAGTCGGTCTCGGTCCTCGATGCCGCGTCACGGGTGCTGGTGACGGTCCGGATCGCCGAGCCCGAGGCGGCTGCTTCGTCGTCCGTCGATCTGATCACGCCGAACACCTCGGGTGCGATCGTGCGGACCAACGAGCGTTCCCCCGCGGTGTTCGGAGCTCCGCGCCCTCCACGCCGGCTCGGCCATCTCGTGATCGGAACCCCGGATCTGCGAGCGACCCGCGATCTGCTCGTCGACGGCATCGGCTGCAAGGTGAGCGACGAGATGGACGGCGTCATCCACTTCCTGCGCTGCTCCACCGAACACCACAACATCGGTCTCGTGCACTCGCCCGTTCCGCTCCTGCAGCACTACTCATGGGAGTGCGATGACCTCGACCATGTCGGCTACGCGGCAACGGCGCTGTACCGGCGCGACCCCAGCCGTGACGCGTGGGGGATCGGCCGCCACTTCGCCGGCTCGAACTTCTATTGGTACCTGCGGGACCCGGCCGGGTCCTTCCTCGAGCTGTACTCGGATCTCGACCGCATCACCGACGACATGGCGTGGGAACAACACGGCCGCACCCCGATGAGCTTGGAGCACACCATCAACACCTGGGGGCCCAACCTCCCCACCGAATTCATCGAGCCGCACGACCTCGCGGTCCTCGAAGCAGGCTGGGCCGCCCTCGACGCATGAGACCGTGACCCGTCGATCTGGCCGGTAGGCCAAGATCACCCGCACCGAGCCATGGGTTCACGAATGCGATGGTTCGGTCGTGGGCTGGGATGCAGGAATCGCTCGTCCGAGCGAGAGACGATCCCGTCTCCTATCGTCCGCACGAGGAGGAGTCGGCGGAACGCCTGCCGGTGGCAGAGGCCTTCTCGACAGGGGACATCATGGACGCTCGACGGAACCATCGATCCGGCTCGGATCGGCGTCGCAGGTCGATGCGCGCGCTGGTCCTGTGCGCGGTCGCCGGGCTCGTCGCTCCGGTGGCCTTCGGGTCGGCTGCCACCGCGAGTCCCTGCACCTCGGCGACCCGGTCGGCGCAGGCGGTCCAGCCGTTCTGCGACCACCCCTACGACTGGCAGCAGACCCAGGACGGCACGGTCTACCGGACGGCCGTCAACCACGCGGGCGACCTGGAGAACCTGGCGCTCGACGTCTACGAGCCGATCGGCGATCCACCGGGCTCGTTGCGGCCCGTCTTGTTGTGGATGCACGGCGGCTTCTTCGAGTACGGCGACCGCACCGACGACGGGCAGGTGTTCGAGGACTTCGCGAGCCGGGGGTTCGTCGTGGTGTCGATCGACTACCGGGTCCAGGACCTGCCACCGGACACCGGCGTCATCTCCGTTCCGACTCCGGGGGCGGTGCAGGACACGCTCGATGACGCCGTGGCCGCGGTCGAGTGGATCCACGCCAACGCCGCGACCCTACGCATCGATCCTGCGTCGGTCATCGCGTCGGGCTACTCGGCGGGGGCGATCACCGCGCTCGGCCTGGCGCACAAGCCGACGGCGATCACCCCACCCGGTGGGCCGTCGCTGATCGCCGCCGCGGTCTCCTTCAGCGGACTCGACCTGCATGGCGTGCCGCCCTCGCGGCCCGACGATCCGCCGGTGCTCATGTTCAACGGCGAGGAGGATTCGATCGTGCCGATCGGTGCCGCTCGTGCGACCTGCAAGGGCACGGTGTTGACCGGCTCGGAGTGCGACCTCATCTCCCTTCCCGGCGAGGGGCACACGTACGGGGATCCGGCGACGTACCAGACCTCCGTCAACTGGCTGGCCGCCCACGGCATCGACGAGTTGTCGGCCTGCGACACCTTCGACGTGCCGACGGTCGACTACTCGACGACGACGACGGCCACCACCAGCACCAGCACCTCCACGACCGCGCCGGCCGCCACCTCCGAGCCGGCGGTGGCGGGCCGCGACATCGCCCCCGGTGCCACCCCGATCGCTGCGACACCGTCCTTCGCCGGCTGACCTCCGCGGCTTCACCTGGGCGTCGTCGGGTCGAATTACACCGGTGCTAGCCTCTCCGGATGAGTCGGCCAGAGGGTTTGCGTTCCGAGGAAAACCGATGAGCGATCTGCTCGATCGCGGTGCATCCGGGTCGGGTCCGGACGCCGATCACCGCTCGGCGCTGGTGCTGGTCGTCGATTTCGGGGCGCAGTACGCGCAGCTGATCGCTCGGCGGGTCCGCGAGGCCAAGATATTCAGCGAGGTCGTCCCGCACTCGATGCCGCTCGCCGAACTGCTGGCCAAGAAGCCGTCGGCGATCATCCTCTCGGGCGGGCCGGCGAGCGTGTACGCCGAAGGTGCCCCGCACGTGGATCCCAAGCTGTTCCAAGCCGGCATCCCCATCTTCGGCATCTGTTACGGCTTCCAGGCCATGGCCCTCGCCCTCGGCGGGACGGTCAAGCGCACCGACCTGGCGGAGTTCGGGCGGACGGAGGCATCGGTCGAGACCGACAGCCTGCTGTTCGCGGGTCAGCCGGAACGCCAACCGGTGTGGATGTCGCACCGCGATTCGGTGGTGGAGGCTCCGGCCGGCTTCACCGTCACCGCGTCGACTGGTGGCGCCGTCGTCGCGGGCTTCGAGGACCACGAGCGGCGGATGTTCGGGGTGCAGTGGCACCCGGAGGTCCTCCACTCGAGCTTCGGCCAGCAGGTGCTCGAGCGGTTCCTCTACGAAGGCGCCGGCATCGAGCCGGCGTGGACGACGTCCAACATCATCGACGACCTCGTGGCCGACATCCGTGCCCAGGTCGGCGATCGCCACGTGCTGTGCGGCCTGTCCGGTGGCGTGGATTCCGCGGTCGCCGCGGCCTTGGTCCACAAGGCGGTGGGCGACCAGCTCACGTGCGTGTTCGTGGACCACGGCCTGCTCCGCAAGGGGGAGCGCGAGCAGGTTCAGCGGGACTACGTCGCGTCGACCGGGGTCAAGCTCTGGGTCGAGCCGGCCAGGGAGCGCTTCCTCGCCGCGCTCGAGGGCAGGACGGACCCTGAGGAGAAGCGCAAGATCATCGGCGAGCAGTTCATCCGCGTCTTCGAGGAGACGGCCAAGAAGGTCATCGCCGCCGAAGGCCACGCCGACGACATCGAGTTCCTCGTGCAGGGGACGTTGTATCCCGACGTCGTCGAGTCGGGCGGCGGGGCCGGGACGGCCAACATCAAGAGCCACCACAACGTCGGTGGCCTGCCCGACGACATCGAGTTCCGCCTCATCGAGCCCCTGCGCCTGCTCTTCAAGGACGAGGTTCGGGCGGTGGGCTTCGAGCTCGGGTTGCCCGAGGAGATCGTCAACCGCCACCCGTTCCCCGGTCCCGGCCTGGCCATCCGCATCATGGGCGAGGTCACCGAGGAGCGGCTCGCGATCCTCCGCGAGGCCGACGCCATCGCCCAGGAGGAGCTGACCAGGTCCGGCCTCTCGAAGACCGTCTGGCAGTTCCCGGTCGTGCTGCTGGCGAACGTGCGCTCCGTCGGCGTCCAGGGCGACGAGCGGACCTACGGCCACCCCGTCGTGCTCCGTCCCGTGAGCAGCGAGGACGCCATGACCGCCGACTGGTCCCGGCTTCCCTACGAGCTCCTCGAGCTCATCTCCACGCGGATCACCAACGAGGTCGACGAGGTCAACCGCGTGACCCTCGACATCACCAGCAAGCCCCCGGGCACGATCGAGTGGGAGTAGCGCGACCGGCCGAGGATGGTGATCGTCGCTCGATGTTCACCTCCACGAGAGGTCGGCGCGAGCATGCCGTCATCGAGTGCGGCCAGCCTGGCTGACGGTCGGGCGGACGTGAACGGCCGACCGCCCCGGTCCGACGTGGAGAGGACGACGACATGCGCCTGCTGGTGACCAACGACGACGGGATCGAGTCCGAGGGCATCCAGGTGCTCGCTCGGCACCTCGCAGAGGCGGGCCACGAGGTGGTGGTGGTCGCGCCTGATCGGAACTACAGCGGGAGCGGCGCCGCCCTCGGGGACCTTCGGCCCGACGTTCCGCTCGCGGTCCGGCGCGTCGCGCTCGACGGCCTGCCCGCCGTCGAGGCATGGGCGTTGGCGGGACCGCCGGCGCTCACCGTCGTCGCGGCTCGGCTCGAGGCCTTTGGGCCCATGCCCGACCTGGTCGTCTCCGGCATCAATGCCGGGCTCAACACGGGCCGATCGATCCTGCACTCGGGCACGGTCGGCGCGGCGTTGACGGCCCAGAACTTCGGCCTGTCGGGGCTGGCGGTCAGCATCGAGCAGTCCGATCCGTGGCACTGGGACACGGCCGCCGCCATCGCCACCGAGGTGCTCGAACAGGTGGCTCGTGGACCCGCTCGATCTGTGGTGAACCTCAACGTGCCCGGATGTCCCCGTGACGAGGTGCACGGCGTGCGGTGGACGCGCATCGCGCCGTTCGGTGCCGTGCGGGCGGCCATGTCGAGTCGCTCCGACGAGGAGGTGCACTTCGAGCTCACGCCCACCGGCTATCGGCCGCCGCCCGACAGCGACCAGGGCGCGGTCGAGGCCGGCTGGGCGGCCCTCACGACGTTGGTCGGCATCGCCGAGGCCTGGCCCCCGGACATCGACCCGGCCCTCGCTACCCAGGACATCACGTCCCACGTCTCGCCCGGCGCGCCGGTCCACCCGGTCCACGAGATCCCCGATGCCTCGACGGACCACTGGTTGCGCCGGCCCACGACCGGCTCCTGATCGACGTCGTCGCGGCTACTGCGCGAAGCGGAAGGCGTGTTGCTCGACGTCGAGCATGCGGGGGCGGGCGAGCGGATGGGTCAGCTCCCACGAGGGGGCGTAGATCCGGCGAACCTCGCGGAGGCGGCGACCGCTGTGAGCCCGGGACTGGCGGTTGGCCACCAGGAGGTGGTCGTTGCGGCCGTCGTCGTGCACCTCCAATACCGCCGGGCCGTAGGAGGCCAGCTTCGGGAGGCTGCGCCCGCCCGGGTCCTCGGGATGTCGAGACATCCAGGCGACCACGTCGTGGTCCAGCTCCACGAGGCGGGGGAAGCTGGCCCCGGGTGACGGCAGCATGGCCGCCTGGGCCGCGAGCACGGACCGCAGGGCGGCATCGTCGGGGATGCCGCACTCCGCGACGAGCCAGGCACCCAGCTCGGCAAGGAACGCCTCCCAGGAACCCGGCGGGACGAGCCACGCGGTGAAGCCGACCGCGGCCCACGCGATGGCGGGGTACCGGTCGGCATGCCGCCGCGACAGCTCGTCGACCCGTTCCAGGACGTCGATCTCGGCCAGGCCGTGGTCGCGCGCCACGAACCGCAGCGGGAGGCGGGCGATGCCGTAGTAGTCCCAGGCATCCGCCAGGCGATGGAGGTTGCCGACCTGGGCCACGTCCTCGGCGCTGAACGTGCGGCCCGACACCGTGCGCTGGAGGCGGTCGGCCACGATCCCGTGCTCCTCGCGGTGCTGCGGGGCGCTCATGGGGGCGTTGGGCAGCAGCACGGTCCGGTGCGCCCGAGGCGTGATCTCGTGGTCGAGGCAGAACTGGATGTCGGCCCGCATGGACTCGAAGGTGGCACCAGGAAGGCCGAGCATGATGTCGGAGGTGAGCGGGAGCCCCCGGTCGCGGAACTGGCTGCGGACCCGCTCGTACTCCGGCCGCGGCAGGTTCTTGCGCCGCACGATCTTGAGGGTGTGCTCGTCGACGGTCTGGAGGGCGAGGTTGCCGTCGACCTCCACGCCGGCCTCCCAGAAGAGGTCGACGATCGGGATGAGCAGCTTGGCGGTGTCCTTGGCGAACGTGAAGACCACCTGGCGCGGTGAGCCGGTGCGGCGCCGGGCGGCGGCGATGGCCTCGGCGATGGGCAGGTCTCGATCGAGGGCGCCGAAGTTGGCGTCGGCGACGAAGATCCCTTCGACGTCGCGCTGAGCGAGCCAGTCGATCTCGGCGATCACCCGGTCGAGGTCGAAGGTCCGCACCCGACTCCGGGTGGCCGAGCCCCAGTCGCAGAACGTGCAGCCGAACGGGCACCCGCGGTTCGTCTCGACCACGGCGAGCGTGCCGGCGAGCTCGAGCTCGTCGAACTGGCCGCTCAGGTACGGGCTCGGCGCGTGGTCGAGGTCGGCGATGCGGCTGCGCTTGGGCCCCCGTACGACGGCGCCCGACTCGGACCGGAACGACAGGCCACCGACGCCTTGGAGACAAGCCAGCCGACCGGGATCGTCAGACGCGGGCGCGCCGGTCGCTCCGAGGCGGACGAGTACTTCGGTGAGCGTGGCCTCCCCCTCGCCGTGCACGACCACGTCGACGTGCGGGTTCTGGTGGAAGAAGGCGTCGACGTCGTCGGCGTAGCCCGGTGCGTTCGGGCCGCCGTGCACCGAGATCAGGCACGGGTTGGTGGCCTTGGCGGCGGCGCTGATGCGCAGGTTGCCCCGCGTCGACCAGACGTAGTGCGAGAACAGCAGGACGCCCGTCGGCTCGGAGGCGATGTCGGCCATGGCCGACGGACGGGCCGAACCGAGCGGCTGGATGGCGAAGCGATCGACGACGGCCGATTCGACCTGGGCGGCCGACAGGACGAGGCCGAGGGCGAGGTTCGGTTGGGGGCGCTCGTGGTACTCGACGGGCCAGACCGGCCAGCGCCCGTCGTCGACGCGCCGGCGACGAAGCGTCGCAACAGGTGCGGCGGTCGGTTGGCCCGCCTTCGGTTCTGAATCCAACCGGCTCCGCGAGCCCTCCACGGCGCGGAGCGACGCAGCATCCGCGAGGACCCACGTGCCGTCGACGTGGTCGAACCACTCGGGCCACCGCCCAGGCCACCGCAGGAACACCGGCTGGCGCCCCGGCAGCTCGCGGAGCCTCCGGGCCGAGCCCGCTCCCATCGGCGGGCAGGCCTCGAGGTCTTCCCACTGGTCCTCGGCGAGCGGTGCGGCCATCCCCACGTGCAGATCGAGGCAGAACGTGCCATGGGCCTCGACGACGAGCACGCGGGCGCCGCTCGGACCGGGCTGGACGGTGCGTTCGGGGGCGGTCGGTACCGCATCCTCTCGCGCCTCACCCATGGTCGATCACGAACCTTCCTCGGGCCCGGAGCCTGCCGGCGACGCTACCAGCGGTCCTGTCGAGGGCTGGGTGGCCGGCGATGTGGCCGGCACGTCGAGCGACGAGGAGATGCACGCGCCGGCTCCACGCTCGAGGGAGCGTCGCCGCGGTGCACCTGGTGGATCTGGTGCAGATGCACCAGCGACAACCGTGCATCTCGGTCATCCATCTGACCAGGAACTTTGGTGTAGTTCCTCCATGCAAACGCACGGAACCGACACCACGTCCCCTTCGGGACCGTGCGACCACCGGACATCGGCCCACCTCATCGGGATGTCACCCGAAGGAGCCGACGTGGACGTGGCGCGGACGATCGAGCTCGGTCGGGAGGTGACCGCCGGTCGCGTCGCCCGGCGCTGGCTGGAGTCCCAGCTCGACGCCGCCGGGGTGCGGCAACGCTTGGGAGACGACCGCTTCGAGGCGGTCTCGTTGATGGCGTCGGAGTTGGTGACCAACGTCATCGTCCACACGACGTCGGAGGCGGTGCTGCATCTCAGCATCGCCCGGACGCGTGTGACGGTCTCGGTCCACGACGACGATGCCGTCCTGCCCGAGCCCAGGCCCGCCGACGGTGAGTCCACGAGCGGTCGCGGGTTGCTCATCGTCGCCGGGCTCGCCCACCGATGGGGTGTCGAGCCCATGCCGCCTCATGGCAAGCGGGTGTGGTTCACCGTGCTGCTCGGTCGCTGAAGGTCGCCCGCCCGGGTCGAGTCCGGCCTGAGTCGGATCCTCGCCTCATGGGGCTGGTATCGGGCGGTCGAGCACCGACCGGATGCGCCCGAGCAAGGTGGCCTCGGTGAACGGCTTGGCGATGAGCTCGGCCGCAGTGATCTCGGTGTCTCCGGCCACGATGCTCTCGGCGTACCCGGACATGAAGAGCACCGGCAGGCGGGGGTGGGTGGCCAAGAGGTCGGCGGCGAGGTCGATGCCCGACCGACCGGGCATGACCACATCGGTGAGCACGAGGTCGATGTGGACGTCGGGAACGTCGAAGTGGGCGATCGCCTCCCCGGCGTGGGCCGCGACGAGCACGGTGTAGCCGCGGTCGACCAGGATGCGGCGGGCCATCTCCCGGAACGCATCCTCGTCCTCGACGACCAGCACCGTCTCGTGACCGCCTTGCACCGCGGGGGCGGCCACGGTGCTCTTCTGGGCGGGAACGGGCGTGCCGCTGGCCGGCAGGTACACCGAGACGGTGGTGCCACGACCCGGTTCGGAGTACAGGTGGACGTCGCCGCCGGCCTGGTGGACGATGCCGTAGACCGTGGCCAGTCCCAGCCCCGTGCCCTCGCCCTTCGGCTTGGTGGTGAAGAACGGCTCGAAGGCGCGAGCGGCCGTATCGGCATCCATGCCCGAACCGGTGTCGGTCACGCGGAGGCACACGTAGCGGCCGGGCGTCAGCGTGCGGAACTGGCCGGCCGAGATCGGGTCGATGTCGATGTTGAGGGTGCGGAGCGTGATGGAGCCGCCATCGGTCATGGCATCGCGGGCATTGACCGCCAGGTTGACCAGCACCTGCTCCACCTGGCCGGGATCGGCCCAGACCGGCCAGAGGTCGGGGTGCAACACCGCGGTCAGCTCGAGGTGCTCGCCCATGGTCCGCCGCAACAGCCGTTCGATCTGCGCGAGCACGCTGTTGAGGTCGATCACGCGAGGGTTGACGATCTCCCGGCGGCCGAAGGCGAGCAGCTGGCGGGTGAGCTGGGCGGCGCGTTCGGCTGCCTCGACGATCGCCTCCAGGTCGGCGGTGGCCTGGGGGTCGTCGGTCACCCGCTGGTTCACGAAGTGGGCGTAGTTCATGATCACGCCGAGGAGGTTGTTGAAGTCGTGCGCGACGCCGCCGGCCAACAGTCCGAGGCTCTCCAACCGCTGTGCCTGCTGAAGCTCGCGCTGGAGCCGTTCCTGGCCGGTGATGTCGCGGATCGAGGCGGTGAACATCACCTGCCCAGGCATGTCGATCGGGACGACGGCGAGCTCCACCGGGAACTCGTGGCCGTCGGAGCGCATCGCGGTCATCGTCAGCCGCTGGTTGAGGATCGTCGGCTCGCCGGTGGCGAGGTAGGCGGCCAGACCGGCTCGATGCCGCTCGCGCAGCAACGGCGGGACGATGAGGTCACCCATCACCTGGCCGACCACGTCGACGCGTGCCCGGACGAACATGCGCTCGGCGGCGCGGTTGAACTCGACGATTCGGCCCTCGGCATCGATGGTGACGATCGCGTCGAGGACCGATTCGAGGACCGCGGCCTTGCGGGCCTCGCTCTCGCGCAGGGCCACCTCTGCACCTCGGCGGGTGCGGCGGTCTGCGGCGGCGCGAAGCTCGCGCTCGGCGACCGACGCGAGGCGCGACAGGTTCGACTTGAGCACGACGTCGGCCGCGCCCGCCTTCAGTGCCTTGACGGCGGCCTCCTCGCCGATGGTCCCCGACAAGACCACGAAGGGGACGTCGTTGGCTGTCGCCTGCACGATCTCGAGTGCATCGAGCACCCCGAACGACGGCAGGCCGTGGTCGCAGAGCACGAGGTCCCATCGGCGCTCGTCCAGCGCGGCGCGAAGTTCCGCGCCGGACTCGACGCGCTTGGAGGACAACTCGCCGAGGCCTCGTCCGAGTGCCCGGAGGGCCAGCTCCGCGTCGTCCTCGGAGTCCTCGATGAGGAGGATCGACAGCCCGCTGGTGTGGCTGGCGATCACTGCGACTGCTGGCTTCTGCACATCAACCACTCGCCTCCCTCAGGGCCGGGGATGTCAGACCGGAGTACACTCTAGGTCCGCGGCAGGAACGTGCATGGGGGGTCCCTCCAGGGGAGAAGGTGGTAATGCGCGGCCAGAGTCGACTTACGGCACGGATCAACCTCGTGCTGGGCATCATCGTCGTGTTGGTGGCCGTCAACGCGGTCCTTGCGGTCGGCGCGGCCCGCGAGCGCAACCGGGCCCGGACCACCTCGACTGCCCTCCGCGGCACGGGCGCGGCGGTCAGCGAACTGGCGCAGGCCTCCATCGACCAGGAGACCCAGCAGCGGGGTTACCTCATCACCGGAGATGCCCAGGAGTACCTGCCCGCGTATCGCGCCGCTTCCGCCCGGGCGGCTTCGGCCCAGCGCGACCTGGCTCGGTCCACGGCCTCTGATCCGGGGCTGCGCCGAACCTTGGTGAAGGTGAACGCCGCGCTGGCGGCATGGCAGCACCATGCCGATGGGGTCGAGATCGCGGCGAGGGATCAGGGCGCTGCGGCCGCAGCCGCGGCCGTCGCGACCGGGCGGGGCAAGGCGCTCTTCGACGACCTGCGGTCCCAGACGGCCGCGTTGGCCGACAAGGTGACCGCGCAGGTCGACGCAGCCCGGGCCCGGTCCCAGCGGGCCTACGACCGCTTCGTGGCGCTGGTGTTCGTCACGCTGGGTGCGGTGCTGGTCATGGCCGTGGGCCAGGCCGTCCTGCTCGCCCGGTGGATCACCCGCCCGGTCGAGCAGCTGGCCCGCTCGGTGGAGGAGGTCGGCGCGGGGAACCCCGATCACGAGCTCGTGGTCTCGGGACCGTCGGAGCTCATCAAGATCGGCACCGCGGTCGAGAACATGCGGACCCGGCTGGCACAGGAGATCGCGAGGGCCGAGGCAAGCGCGAGGGAGCTGGCCGTGGCGAACGCCGAGCTCGAGGCGTTCAGCTACTCGGTCTCCCACGACCTGCGAGCGCCACTCCGGTCGATCGACGGCTTCAGCCAAGCCGTGCTGGAGGATGCCGGGGACGAACTCGACGAGGTGTCCCGCGGCCACTTCGCGAGGATCCGGGCAGCGACCCAGCGCATGGCGGAGCTGATCGACGATCTCTTGAAGCTGTCGCGCGTCTCGCGGATCACCCCGGTTCCGGTCGAGGTCGACGTGACGGCCACGGCCCTCCACGTCATCGACGACCTCTGCGCCGCCAACGCGGACCGGGCGGTCGACGTGACGGTCCAGCCCGGACTCCGCGCGTTGGCGGACCCGTCCCTCGTCCAGGCCGTCCTGGAGAACCTGCTGGGCAATGCCTGGAAGTTCACGGTGGAACAGGCCCAACCGAAGGTGTGGGTGGCCGGCACCGGCTCATCTCCCCACACCGTCTTCACCGTCAGCGACAATGGCGCCGGCTTCGACCAGGCCTATGCCGACAAGCTGTTCAAGCCGTTCCAGCGGCTGCACACCGACCGCGAGTTCCCCGGTACCGGGATCGGGCTCGCCACTGTCGCTCGGATCGTCCACCGCCACGGCGGTGAGGTCGCGGCGACCGGCACGATCGGCCACGGGGCCACGATCACCTTCACGCTCTCAGGAGACACGACCATGAAGCCAGCACAGGAGTCGAACTGATGGTGAAGGGCAAGGCGGTCATCCTCCTCATCGAGGACAGCGACGACGACGCGGATCTCACCTTGCGAGCGCTCCGTCGAAACAGCGTCGCCAACGAGGTGGTCCGCCTCGTCGACGGGGTGGCAGCCCTCGACTACCTGGCCGCGACCGGTCCGTACGAGGGCCGCGATCGCAGCGACGTCCCCGAGTTGATCCTGCTCGACCTCAAGCTCCCCCGACGGAGCGGCCTCGACGTCCTGCGGTGGTTGGCCGAGGACGACGCCAACCGTCAGGTCCCGGTGGTCGTGCTCACGTCGTCCATCGAGGAACGCGACCTCGACACCGCCTACGAGCTCGGCGCGAACAGCTACGTGCAGAAGCCCGTCGACTTCAACCAGTTCAGCGATGCCGTCGCCAAGATCGGCATGTACTGGCTCCTCCTCAACCAGACCCCGGACGGCAGGCCGTAGCCGTTCAGAGGCCGCCCGATCGGCGATCGGTGGCCGATCGCAACTGAGGCGGCCGCGGGCCGGTCCTGCGTCGGGGGCTGGGTAGGCTCGCCCGCCGTGGACTGGCTGCACGCGGTGCCCGAGTACCTCGACGTGTCGACGGTCGTCGTGGTGGACGGCGGCGGCACCCGCAGCCGCGCCGCGGTGGCTCGCGGCGACGGGGAGCTGCTGGGGTACGCCGAAGGCGGGCCGACCAACAGCCGTTCGAGCGGCGACGCGGAGGCGGCCACGAACGTCGGCGCCGTCATCGATGCTGCACTGCACTCCTCCCATGGTTCGGCCCCCGCCGACCAGCCCCCGGAGGTGACCGCGGTCCTGGTCACGAGCGCGTCCGTGGACACGCCGGCGCACGCCGAGGTGCTCGCCGCGGGGGTGCGACGCGTGGTCCCCGGTTCGGCGACCATCGCCGTCGTGGCCGACACGCTCGGGTGCTGGGCGGCCACCGCCGACCTGGCGCCGGCGGTGGCGGTGATCGCCGGCACGGGCAGCGCCGTACTCGCGGGCACCCTCGAACAGGGGAGCCGGCGGTACGGGGGCTGGGACTACGTGCTCGGCGACGAGGGCTCCGGGTACGCGCTGGGCCGGGCCGGCTTGCGGGAGACCCTGTTCGTGGCCGAGGGGTCCTCGGGTGCCACGGCCATCGCCGAAGCGGTGAAGCAACGCCTCGGCATCGACGAGACCGACGAGCTGTTCGACGAGGTGTACAAGCCGGAGGTCGACAAGGCCCGGGTCGCGTCGTTCGCGACGGACGTGCTCGACCTCGCGGCCAAGGACGACCCGGATGCCCGCCGGATCGTGGCCGAACAAGCCGGGTTGTTGGCCGACACGGTCGCCGCGGCCCTGCGGGACTTCGGGGATCTCGGCACGCTCGGTTGCTTCGGCGGCATCTGGAACGCACAGGTCTACCGGGAGGCCTTCGCCGCCGCCCTCGCCGCCCGGGTCGACCACCCACCCACGCTGGTCCATCCGGGGGACACGGCGATGGTGGGAACGTTCCGGATCGTCCTGCGCCACCACACGGGAGGCGCAGCCGGTCCCACCGAGGACGCCGCCGTCGACCGCTTCGCCGGCGAGCTGTCCGCGGCGAAGGAGGAGGCCAAGGCGATGGCGGCGGCGAGCGCCGGGAACGGGGCCGGCAACCGATGAGCACCTACGTCGCGGTGGGCTCGGTGTGCTGGGACGTGGTCGAAGGCTCCGATGACGCCCGGCTCGGCGGCAGCGTCCTGTTCTCGAGCCGAGTCGCCCTGGCACGGGGTTGGGATGCGCGGATCGTCACCTCCGGCACCGCTCAGTTGGAAGCGGCCCTGGTGGCCGCCCTGCCCGATGTCGAGGTGCACGTCGAGCGGAGCGCGACCGACACGATCTTCGGCTTCTCCGTCCATGCGGAGCTGGGCCCGCAGCGGTTGGTCAGCCGGGCTGACCAGATCGACCTGTCGCGCCATGCGTTCGGCGATGCCGACGTGTTGCACCTCGCGCCGATCATGGACGAGATCGCACACGGCTCGTTCGGAGCCACGGCCAGAGCCGGGTTCGTCGGCATCACCCCGCAGGGGTTCCTGCGAGCGGCTGATCCGACGACCGGCGCCCTGCTCCGCCACGAGCGGCTCGACGCATGGTGGGTGGAACACGTCGGGGCCGTCGTGCTGAGCGAGGACGAGTACGCCCGGCTGGCCCAGCCCGATGCCCTGCGGTCGATCCCCACCGCGGTCACGCGTGGCGAGCGCGGGTGCGTCGGGCGGCTGGGCGACGAGGTGCTGGAGGTTCCGGGCGTCGACGTGGGGGACGTCTCGCCCGTGGGCACCATCGGCGCGGGCGACGTGTTCGGTGCCGCCTTCTTCGTGGCGCTGGCAGAAGGACTGGACTTCGCCGCGGCTCTCATGGCCGCGAACGAGACGGCTGCTGGCCACGTCGGTCGCGGCGACTTCGCCTCGCGACCGGAGGCGAGCGGGCCGAAGCCCGATCCGGAGATGCGCCGACCGAACTGACGGTGCGTCAGAATCGCGGCGTGCGGTTCACCCTCGCCCTCGCCATGACGCCACCCCAGCGAATCCTGCCGCTCGCCCGGATCGCCGAGGAGGCGGGCTGGGATGCGGTCTGCCTGCCCGACTCGGTCTTCTACCCGGAGCAGGTGACGGGCTCGTACCCCTTCACTCCCGACGGCAAGCGGTTCTGGTCGGCGGAGTCACCGTTCGTCGATCCGTACGTCGCCATCCCGGCCATCGCCGCGGTCACCGAGCGGATCGACCTCTACACCAACGTGCTCAAGACCTCGCTGCGCGAGCCGCTGCTCGTGGCCAAGACGATCGGGTCCGCGGCGGCCATGTTCCCCGGTCGCATCGGCCTGGGCGTGGGACTCAGCTGGATCCCCGAGGAGTTCGCCTGGTTGGGCCAGGAGATGAAGACTCGCGGCAAGCGCCTCGACGAGCAGATCGCGATCATCCGGGCGGTCCTGGCCGGAGGCTGGGTGGAGTTCCACGGCGACCACTACGACTTCGACCGCCTCCGGATGGAGCCGCCGGCCCCGGCGGGGGAGCCCGTGCCCATCTACGTCGGCGGCCACAGCGACGCCGGGCTCCGTCGGGCCGCTCGCGTCGGCGATGGGTGGATCGGCGCCCAGTGCTCGGCCGACGACCTGGCCGGGCTGATCGGGCGCCTGCGCGTCGAGCTCGATGCCGCCGGCCGGGCCGAGGACCCCTTCGAGATCAAGGCCACGCCGATGGTGCCGGCCACCGTCGACGCCATGGCCTCGCTCGCTGTGGCCGGCCTCACCGACGTCATCACCGTGCCCTGGTACTTCAGCGGCGGTGACCCCAACGATCCGGCGCACCAAGAGGAGTCCGTCCGCTGGTTCGCCGAAACCGTGATCCTGCCCCTCCGAGACCTGGAGACCACCCCATGACCGAGATCCTCAGCCCGTTGGACCTGGCCGAGCCGGCCGACGACGATCGCACGGCTCGTGCGGCATCGCTCCGCTCGCGCCGCCACACCCATGGCCGCGACGGCGACGCCTGGGTGGCGTTGTTCGCCGAGGAAGGGGTGGTGTGCGACCCGGTCGGGCCGTCCCCCTTCGACGAGACCGGTGAGGGCCATCGCGGCCACGCGGCCATCCGGACGTTCTGGGACACGGTCATCGCGCCCAACCCGGTGCGGCTCGACATCCTCCTGTCGAACACTGCGTCGGACGGCCGCGAGGTCGCCAACGTCATCGCCATCACCACGACCCTCCCCGACGGCTCGACAGCGGCCACCGAGATGGTGGCCTGCTACCGCGTGGACGACGACGGCAAGATCACGAGCCTCCGCGCCTTCTGGGAGTTCGACAAGCTGCGCTTCACGCCCGCGCCGAGCTGATGCCTAGGCCGGCGGAGCTTCGAGGTACGCCTCGGTGAGCAGCTCGATCAGGCGATCGTCGACCGCGTCGGCGTTCCGCACGTTGGCGACGTGGTGGTAGCGCTCGCCGTAGGGCTCGACCTTGCGGACGATGAGCGGGTGGGTGGCCCGGCGACGCAGCGAGAACGACACCGCGACCCACCGCGTCATGGGCCGGAGCTCGGCGAAGGACTGCGCCCGCTTCAAGAAGATGCCCACCGAGACCGGTTCGATGTGGACCGGCCCGGCGGCCGCGAGGCCAGCCATCACCGCGTCGAAGATCGGGCGCTCGAAGGGCGGCCCGGTGGAGAAGTACTCCTCGACCGACATCGCCGGCGAGCACTCGTGCCCCTGGCCCTTCCGGGCGAACCGTCGCCCGCACGCCGGGCAGTCCCACGCAGCCATGGCGCGGACCGTACTTCCAGGGTGGTGGACCGTACTTGCAGGTTGCGCGTCTGGGTCAGCCGACCACGAAGTTGACCATCTTGCCGGGGACGGCGATGACCTTGCGGACGGTGGCGTCGGCCAGCAGTGCCGCGACCTTCTCGTCGTCACGGGCGGCGGTCTCGATGGCGGCCGCGTCGGCAGCCACGGGCACGATGATCCGGCTGCGGACCTTTCCGTTGACCTGGACGGGGATCTCCACGGCATCCTCGACGAGGAGGTCCTCCTGGGCGACCGGGAAGTCCTGGTAGGTGAGGGAGGACTCGTGGCCCAGGCGGGCCCACAGCTCCTCGGCGATGTGCGGGGCGAGCGGGGCGAGCAGGAGGACCAGAGGCTCCGCGATGTCCTTGGGCACCCCGCCGTCGGGATAGGCGGCGGTGAGGTGGTTGGTGAGTTCCGTGATCCGGGCGATCGACGTGTTGAAGCGCAGGGTCTCCATGCCGTCGCGGACCGCGTCGATCGTGCGGTGCAGGGCGCGGGTGGTGTCCTCGGACGGCTCGTCGAACGAGGTGCGCGGCGTGCCGTCGTCCTCGTCGACGAACAGGCGCCAGATCCGTTGCAGCAGTCGGTACATCCCGACGACCGCGGTCGTGTCCCACGGGCGGCTCTGATCGAGCGGGCCGCCGAACATCTCGTAGAGCCGCAGCGTGTCGGCTCCGTAGCGCTCGCACATCTCGTCGGGCGCAACGGCGTTCTTCAGCGACTTGCCCATCTTGCCGAGCTCGCGCGTGACCTCGGTGCCGGCCAGCAGGTAGCGGTCGCCGTCCTTCACCACGTCGGCCGCCTCGACCGGGAAGCCCCGTTCGTCTCGGTAGGCGTAGGCCTGGATCATCCCCTGGTTGAAGAGGCGGCGGAAGGGCTCGCGGGACGACACGTGGCCGAGGTCGAACAGGACCTTGTGCCAGAAGCGGGCGTACAGGAGGTGCAGCACGGCGTGCTCGACGCCACCGACGTACAGGTCGACGCCACCGACGTCGCCCGGCTCGCGCGGGCCCATCCAGTAGCGCTCGTTCTCGGGGTCGACGAACGTCGCCGTGTTGGTGGGGTCGAGGTAGCGCAGTTCGTACCAGCACGACCCGGCCCAGTTGGGCATCGTGTTGGTCTCCCGCCGGTACTCCTGCGGACCTTCACCGTCACCGAGGTCGATCGTGGCGGTGGTCCACTCGGTGACGCGGCCGAGCGGAGGCTCAGGCTCGGAGCTCTCGTCATCGGAGGTCTTGGGGGAGAAGTCCTCCATCGGCGGGAGCACCAGCGGCAGGGCGGACTCCGGCAGCGCGCGGGGTTCACCGTCGTCACCGAACACGATCGGGAACGGCTCGCCCCAGTAGCGCTGGCGGCTGAACAGCCAGTCGCGCAGCTTGAACTGCACCGTCCCCTCGCCCAGGCCCTCGGCCTCCAGCCACGCCGTGATCGTGGCCTTGGCGTCGGCCACGGCCAGGCCGTCGAGGGAGACCTCGGCGTTGGCGGAGTTCACCGCGACGCCGTCGCCCACGTAGGCGTCGGGCCACGTGGACGCCGGCGCTCCCTCGACCGCGCCGTGGTCCGACAACCATGCGGCGGAGGGCCGGATGACCTCGACGATCGGCAGGTCGAAGGATCGAGCGAACTCGAAGTCGCGGTGGTCGTGGGCGGGCACGGCCATGATCGCCCCGGTGCCGTAGCCCATGAGGACGTAGTCCGCCACGAACACCGGCACGGCCTCGCCGTTGGCCGGGTTGGTGGCGTAGGTGCCGGTGAAGACGCCCGTCTTCTCCTTCGTGTCGGTCTGGCGGTCGAGGTCCGACCGGCGTGAGGCGGTGGTGACGTAGGTGGAGACGGCGGCTCCGGGGGCGGCGGCCCCTGCGGTCCACGAGGCGGGGGTCCCGTCCGGCCAGGAGGCGGCGGTGAGCGCGGGGACCATCGGGTGCTCGGGGGCCACCACCATGTACGTGGCGCCGAACAACGTGTCGGGGCGGGTGGTGAAGACGTCGAGCGCCCCGGCGGGCGTGGCGAACGAGACCCGGGCGCCCGTGGACCGGCCGATCCAGTTGCGCTGCTGGGCCTTGATGGCATCGGTCCAGTCGAGGTGGTCCAGGTCGTCGATGAGCCGGTCGGCGTAGGCCGTGATGCGCAGCATCCACTGCTTCATCGGCCGGCGGTACACGGGGAAGTTGCCGCGCTCGGAGCGGCCGTCGGCGGTGACCTCCTCGTTGGAGAGGACGGTGCCCAAGCCAGGACACCAGTTCACCGGGACCTCGGCGAGGTACGCGAGCCGGTGGGCGTTGAGGACGGCTCGCCGGCCGGAGGGATCGAGCTCGGGCCAGGGAGTGCCGGACGGGTTCGTGCCGGGGGCGGGGGCGCGGGTCCCCGCGTCGAGCTCGGCCTCGAGCTCCGTCACGGGGCGGGCTCGCTGGGCGTCCGCGTCGTACCAGGAGCCGAAGATCTGCAGGAAGATCCACTGGGTCCAGCGGTAGTAGGCCGGATCGGTGGTGGAGATCGACCGGCGCGGGTCGTGGCCGAGGCCGAGGCGGCGCAGCTGGCGCCGCATGTTCGCGATGTTGGCCTCGGTGGTCACCCGGGGGTGGGTGTTGGTCTGGAGGGCGTACTGCTCGGCGGGCAGCCCGAACGCGTCGTACCCCATGGTGTGGATGACGTTGTGGCCCGTCATGCGGAGGTAGCGGGCGTAGACGTCGGTCCCGATGAAGCCGAGGGGGTGGCCGACGTGGAGGCCGACCCCCGAGGGGTACGGGAACATGTCGAGCACGTACTGCTTGGGACGGTCCGCAACCGCGTCGAACCCCTCCGACAGCGGGCCGACGGGGTTGGGCGTGTGGAACGTGCCCTCGGCCTCCCACCGGTCCTGCCACTCGCCCTCGATCCGCTGGGCGACCGCGGCGTCGTAGCGATGCTCGGGGAGGTCGGAGACGACATCGGGGGAGCTCGGATCGGCCATGGCGGCACGGTACTTCGCCCCCCTGACAGCCCCGAAGCCCGAATGCGCGAGCTGCGCCCGGAGCGACTGTCGGAGAGAACGTCCGGTTTGTGGGGATGTGGTGCAGATCGACTCCAGGCCCGTAACCGCCGGTCACCGGCTTGGGTCCGACATGTTGTGACAATTCCCCCGCGCATTTTGTCGGCCATCGGTCGGGGCGGTGTCGTGACCTTCATCGAAGGCGACGACGCCCATCCCGTGACCTGGGCCGAGATCCACCACGACGCCCGCGGCATGGCCGTCGGCCTCGCCGCGAAGGGAGTCCGGCCCGGCGACAAGGTCGCGATCCTGGGACCGACCACGCGCGATCTGGTCACCACCATCCAGGCCACGTGGCTGGCCGGCGCCACGATCGTCGTGCTGCCGCTGCCGATGCGCATGTCGTCCATCGAGGAGTTCGTGAGCCAGACCCGCGTGCGGGTGCACGGTGCCCGCAGCGCGATGCTGGTGATCGACCCGCAGCTGGCGGCGTTCATGGAACCCGCGCCGGGCGATCCGCCGATGGTGGGCTTCGACGACCTCCGTGGCGACCCGGCGGCGTGGGAGGAGGTGGCGGTCGAGCCCGATTCGCTCGCGATCCTCCAGTTCACCAGCGGCTCCACCTCGGACCCGAAGGGCGTGATGCTCCCGCAGCGAGCGCTCCTGGCGAACATCGACGGCATGATCGAAGCGATCGGCTTCGACCCCGACGTCGACGTGCTCGTGTCGTGGCTGCCGCTCTACCACGACATGGGGCTGGTGGGGATCTTGAGCTCGGCCATGTTCACCGGCGCGGACCTCGTGCTCGCCGGCCCGCAAACCTTCATGGCGAGCCCGTCGCGCTGGATGCGGTGGCTCTCGGAGTACCGCGGCACCATCACCGCTGGCCCCAACTTCGCCTGGGTGCTCGCGGCGCGGGCCTTGAAGCGGCTCGACGGGCTCGACCTGTCGAGCTTGCGCATCGGCCTGAACGGCGCCGAGCCGGTGGACCCCTCCACCGTGGAGAACCTCGTCGCGGCGGGGGAGCGTCACGGCCTGCGCGCCGGCGCGGTGTTCCCGGCGTTCGGGATGGCCGAGGTCGCCATCGCCGGCACGTTCCCGCCCGCGATGTCCGGCCTGCGGACCGACCCGGTCGACCAGCGGGTGCTCGAGGTCGAGCGCTACGCGGCGCCGGCGGACCCATCCGCGGACGGCGTCAAGCACCTCGCGCTGCTCGGCCGGCCGATCCCCGGCCTCGAGATCCGGATCGTCGATCCCGAGACGGGTGCGATCCGCGTCGAACGCGAGGTGGGCGAGCTCCAGATCCGCGGGACCTCCGTCACGAGCGGCTACTTCGAGCGACCGGACCTCACCGCCGCCGCGTTCGACGGTGAGTGGTTGCGCACCGGCGACCTCGGCTACCTGGTGGATGGCGAGCTGGTCCTGTGCGGCCGGATCAAGGACATGATCATCGTCGCCGGCCGCAACGTCTTCCCCGAGGACGTCGAGCGCAGCGTGGCCCAGATCGACGGGGTCCGCGCCGGCAACGTGATCGCCTTCGGCGTGCCCGGCAACCGCCGTGAGGGCATCGTGGTCGTGGCCGAGGCCAAGGAGTGCGACATGGTCTCGGTTCGCTCCCTGGTCGCGGCGCGCGTGCGCGAGGTGATCGGGGTGTCGGCCGACGAGATCGTCCTCGTGGAACCGGGCTCGCTCCCGAAGACCTCGAGCGGAAAGCTTCAACGTTCGCTGTGTCGCGACCGATACCTGGGACAAGAGCTGCAGCCGGTGTGACCCCCCGCCGCCTGCTCCGGCCCGCTTCGGTGGCGCCCCGTTGGCGCTCGCCCCGCACCGCCTCCGACAACGACGTCGGGGGCGGTGGCGCGTCCGGGCCCAGGTGACGCGCCTGCTTCGTCACCCGAACGCATGGCCGATCTGGTCTGATGCGCCGGGATCGGGGGCAGGAAGGGCCGAACGCGGGGCTGCCCTAGGGTCGCCCTCCGACCGCGCCGAAGGGACCGTTGATGCGCACCGATCATCGCCATGCCGAGCTCCGCCTGCCCGCCGACCCCCGCCTGCTTCGGGTCGCGCGCGTGGCCGTGGCCTCGTTGGCGGCCGAGTTGCCCTTCACGCTCCAAGACATCGAGGACCTTCGGATCGCGGTGGACGAGCTCGCCGCCGCGGCGATCGACGGCTGCGGTCCCGACTCGACGCTCGATCTGCGCTTCGAGGTCGACGGGCAGGAGCTCGTCGTCACCGGACGGGTGGAAGGGGCCGGCGAGCCACCACCGATGCACCCGGTCGCGATCGATCTGCTCGGTCTCGTCGCCGCGGGTCACGAGATCGGCATCGACGGCGACGACCGGGTGTTCCGGTTCACGAAGCGACCCCCCACCACAGGGTCGTGAGCGGCGGCGACACGGTCGATCCGCTCCAGATCTTCCGTGACTACCGGGCCACCGGAGACCGTCGGCTGCGCAACGACATCGTCGAGGATCACCGTCACCTCGCCGACCGGTTCGCCCGCCGGTATCGATCGCGGGGCATCCCGGTCGACGACCTCCGCCAGACCGCGCTCCTCGCGATGGTGCGAGCCGTCGACCGCTTCGACCCCGAGCAGGGCGTCACCTTCGCCACCTTCGCCAGCCGCACGATGGACGGTGAGCTCAAGCGCACGCTGCGCGACAAGGCGTGGGCGGTCCGGCCGCCACGCGCCGCGCAGGAGCGCCACCTCGCGTTGCGGAAGCGGGAGGAGGAGCTGACGCACCGCCTCGGCCGCGCCCCATCGATCGCAGAGCTGGCCGGCGCCCTCGACGCCACCGTCGACGAGGTGCTCGAAGCCGTCGAGGCGGGCGGGGCGAGGACCGCCGGCGGCATCACCCGCACCAACGACGACGGCTCGGTGGTCGATGCCGACGACCTGTTGAGCGTGTCGGACATCGGGTTCGGCCGCACGGACGACCGCTTGCTGGTGGCCCAGCTCCTCGATCAGCTCGACGAGCGCTCCCGTGAGGTCATCCGCCTGCGGTTCTTCGAACGGCTCGGCCAGGACGAGATCGCCCAGCGCATCGGCGTGAGCCAGTCGTACCTCTCCCGGCTGCTGCGCAAGATCCTCGTCGACCTACGCAGTCGGATCGGCGAGCTCGACGGCATCGTCGGAGATGACGACGTGGAACCGGGCGACGACCGCTCAACCGCGGCTCCCTGATCCCGGGCGGGCCGACGAGGGCCCGGCCGACGCACAACCAGCGTCGGGGCTACTCGACGTCGATGACCTCGCCGAGGCCCGTGATGTCGAGCAAGCGGCGGATGTTGGCCGAGGGGCGCCGCAGGGCGAGGTCCGCCCCGCGTCCCGACAGGGCCTCGCGGGCGGTCACGAACGAACGCAGGCCCGACGAGTCGAGGAACGACAGTCCGGCGAGGTCGAGGACGACCCGACCGACCGCCTCATCGGCGACGATCGTGCCCAGCGCGTCGTCGAGCAACGGCGCCGTTGCCGGGTCCAGATCTCCCGTCAAGCTGATCGTGGTGATCGGACCGGGATCGACGACGAGGTCGAGAAGGGCCGTGCGGGCTACGTCATCTGACACGAAGGCGAATCTACCGACGTCGGCGGCCCGATGTCTGAATTCAAGACGAGAGTTCACGAGAACGGGTGAGGCGCGCAGGATCACCAGGTCGGCGATCATCCGGAAGGTCTTCGCCCGGTGCAATCCCGCGGGTACGGTCGGCGCATGGCTACGCGCCGCATGCGATCGCTGGTGAGCTGGACCGCCGGATCGCTCCTCGCGGCGTCGGTCCTGACCGGGTGTGATCTGCCTCGGTTCGGCGCCCCGGACCCGGCGAGCGACGAAGGGTCCCGCATCGGCCACCTGTGGAGCGGCTTCTTCGTCGCGGCGGTCGCGGTGGCGGCGCTCGTGTGGATCCTCCTCGGGATCGTCGTCATCCGCTATCGCCGGCGTCCCGGCGACGACGACATCCCGAACCAGCGGCCGTACAACATCCCGATGGAGATCGCCTACACCGCCGTCCCGGTGCTGATCGTCGCGGTCCTGTTCTTCTTCAGCGTGCGGACCCAGGAGGAGGTCACCAAGGTGTCGGCCCGGCCAGCCGTGCGCGTCGAGGTCATCGGGTTCCAGTGGGGGTGGCGGTTCCGCTACGTCGGCCAGGGGTTCACGGTCGACGCCGACCCGGGCGGCAAGCCCGAGCTCGTGCTCCCGGTGGGTGCTCCCTCGAACCTGCGGCTCGTCGCCAAGGACGTGGACCACTCGTTCTGGGTGCCCGACTTCTTGTCCAAGCGGGACCTCATCCCCGGCGTGCGCAACGAGATCACCGTCACCCCGAACCGCGCCGGGACCTACGTCGGGCGCTGTGCGGAGTTCTGCGGCCTCGACCACTGGAAGATGTGGTTCGCCGTGAAGGTCGTGCCCATGGCGGAGTTCAAGACATGGCTCGCCGACCACAAGGGCACCGGATCATGACCGTCGTCGCCCCGCGGGCGTCGCCGGAGCCGCTCGACCGAGCCGCCATCTTCGAAGAGGACACCGGGTCGCGCCCGGCGCGTGGACTGCTCGGCTTCTTGACCACCACGGACCACAAGCGCATCGGCATCGCGTACATGGTGACCGCGTACGCCTTCTTCCTGGTTGGCGGCGCCCTCGCCGAGCTGATCCGGGCCGAGCTGTGGGCCCCGGGCACCCAGGTCGTCGGCGAAGGTCGCTACAACGAGCTGTTCACGATGCACGGCAGCATCATGTTGTTCCTGTTCCTCGGCCCGTTCGCCTTCGGCCTGGCCAACTACTTCGTGCCCCTCCAGATCGGGGCCAGGGACATGGCGTTCCCCCGGCTCAACGCCTTGAGCTACTGGTTCTACCTGTTCGGTGGGCTCACGATGCTGGCCGGCTTCCTCACCTCGGACGGCCCGGCCGACTTCGGCTGGACCGGCTACACGCCGCTCTCGTCGGTGGTGCGATCGCCCTCGCCCGGGGCCGACCTGTGGCTGCTGGCCATCGTCCTCACCGGCTTGTCGGGCGTGCTCACCGGCGTGAACATCGTGGCGACGGTGATCTCGATGCGGGCGCCTGGGATGACGATGTTCCGGATGCCCATCTTCACCTGGAACATGCTCGTCACCAGCCTGCTCGTCCTGATCGCCTTCCCGGTGCTCACCTCGGCCGGCGCGATGTTGTTCGCTGATCGTCACCTCGGCGCCCACATCTTCGACCACGCCAACGGCGGCGTGCCCGTGCTGTGGCAGCACCTGTTCTGGTTCTTCGGGCATCCCGAGGTGTACATCCTCGTCCTGCCGTACTTCGGCGTCGTCACCGAGATCCTCCCGGTGTTCTCGCGCCGACCGGTGTTCGGCTACGCGGGGCTCGTCTTCGCGACCATCTCGATCGCCGCGCTTTCTGTCGGCGTCTGGGCCCACCACATGTTCGCCACGGGCGCCGTGCTGCTGCCCTTCTTCACCGGTTTCTCGATGCTGATAGCGGTGCCGACGGGCGTGAAGATCTTCAACTGGATCGGCACGATGTGGGGCGGCCGCATCACCTTCGACACCGCGCTGTTGTTCTGCGTCGGCTTCATCGGCACGTTCGTGTTGGGCGGAGTCACCGGGGTGATGCTGGCCGCCGCCCCGATCGACTTCCACGTCACCGACAGCTACTTCGTCGTTGCCCACATGCACTACGTGCTGTTCGGCGGTTCGGTGTTCGCGCTCTACGGCGGCATCTACTACTGGTTCCCGAAGGTCACCGGTCGCCTGTTGCACGAGGGCCTCGGGAAGCTGCACTTCTGGCTGACCCTCGTGGGGTTCCACCTCACCTTCTTCGTGCAGCACATCCTCGGATTGGAGGGGATGCCACGGCGGGTGGCCGACTACCGCGCGTCGGACGGCTTCACCACGCTGAACCGGGTGTCCACGATCGGAGCCGCGATCCTCGGGCTGTCGACGTTCCCGTTCCTGTGGAACGTGTGGCGGACCCTCAAGCAGGGTCGGGGCGCGATCGCCGGCGACAACCCGTGGGAAGGCCACACCCTCGAATGGGCCACGGCCTCGCCGCCGTCCCCCCACAACTTCGACGGCGAGCTCCCACCCATCCGCTCCAACCGGCCGCTGTGGGACCAGATGCACCCCGAGCACACGTCGCGGGGACACTGACGTGGCATCCGAGGCCGACGAGACCGAGCCGGGTCCCGACGTGACCGAGGTCGACGACCGCGGTCAGATCCTGGTGGACGGCCAGGTGCCCTGGCGCCTGTTCGTGGCCGTCGGGCTCTTCATCGGCGCCGCGGCGATCATCTATGGGGCGACGTCGAAGGAGCACGCCGGCACGGTCATGCTCGTGACCGCGTCGATCCTGGCGCTGTGGTGCGGGGTGTTCCTCTGGCGCAACGCCCGGCGGTTCGAGCGGGCCGGGCCCGACGACACCGAGCACGGCGAGGCGGCGATGTACCTGCCCGAGGCCAGTCCGTGGCCCGTCGGCATCGGACTCGGCCTCGCCCTCGCCCTCAACGGCTTGCTGATCGGCACGTGGTTCCTCGTCCCTGGCGCGACGGTGCTGGCCGTGTCGGTCGCCGGCTTCGCCCGCCAGTCCCGCCACCGCCGCTGAGGCCTTCCGGCTGGGTTGCGGCTGCGGCTGCGGCTGCGCTTGTGGCTGCGGGTGCGGAGCGCTCAGCTGGCTGCAGGTGCAGCAGCCGGGTCGTCGTCGTCTTCGTTCTCGTCCGCGTCGCCGTCATCGGGCCCGGAGCCATGGCGGAGCCGGTGGGGGATCTCCCGCCAGTCGACCTGGCTGGCGGTGGGCACGCCGTCGCGCGCCGACAGCTCCTTGCACAGCCGGTAGGTCGCCCACGCCATGATCGGGGGGACGATGAAGAGGGCGAACCGCATGGTCCACAGCACCGCGTTGACCGAAAGGCCGAAGGTGGTGGACAACACGTCCGAAGCGCCGCCGAGGAAGCAGATCGCGTAGAAGCTGATCGTGGCGACGCCCAACGCGGTGCGGACCGGCCGCTGCCGAGGCCGGTCGTCGAGGTGGTGGAGGTCGTGATCGCCCGTGACGCGGGCCTCCAGGAACGGCCACGCGTACAGCAGGCCGAACGTGAGCCCGGCGAGCAGCACCGCGGGGAAGAACGGGTTCGGGATCGAGAACCCGAAGGCGCGGATCTCCCACCCCGGCATGATCCGCAGCGCACCGTCGAGCCAACCCATGTACCAGTCGGGCTGGCTCGCCGACGACACTTGCGCGGGATCGAACGGGCCGAAGACCCAGATCGGGTTGATCTGCACCAGGCCCCCCAGCATGCTCAGCACCGACACGGTGAGGAACAGCAGGCCCACCGCCTTGGCTGCGTACGTCGGCCACATCCGTTCGCCGACCACGTTGTCCTCGCGGCGGCCCGGCCCCGGGAACTGGGTGTGCTTCTGGCGCACCACCAGGTAGAGGTGACCGGCGAGCAGCACGGTGATGGCCGCCGGGATCAGCAGGATGTGGATGACGTACAGCCGCTCGATGATGTCTGCGCCCGGGAACTCACCGCCGAAGAGCAGCGATGTCACCCACGTGCCCACCAGCGGGATCGAGAGGGCGATCGAGTAGGCGATGCGGAGGCCGGTGCCCGAGAGCTGGTCGTCGAGCAGGGAGTAGCCGGCGAAGCCGTTGAAGATGGCAAGCGTCAGCAAGGTGACGCCGATGATCCAGTTGAGCTCGCGCGGCTTGCGGAACGCGCCGGTGAAGAAGACGCGGGCGAGGTGGACGACGATCGTGGCCAAGAAGAGCAGCGCGGCCCAGTGGTGGATCTGGCGCATGACGAGCCCAGCGCGCACGTCGAAGGAAAGTTCGAGGGCCGACCGGTACGCCCTCGTCATCTCGACCCCTCGCAGCGGTGCGTACGAACCGTGGTACGTGGTGGTCTCGGTGCTCGGATCGAAGAAGAACGTGAGGTACGTGCCGGTGAGCAGCAGGGTGACGAAGCAATAGAGCGCGAGCTCGCCGATCATGAACGACCAGTGATCGGGGAACACCTTGTTGAGCGCGGTCCGGGCGAACTTCGCTCCACCGATGCGCTCATCGACCCACCGGGCGCCCCGGAAGGTCGCCGTACGGCCGGCCGCCTTCTTGGCGCGCGTGCGCGGGACGGTCGGGCCACGGGGCGGGCTCTGCGCGCTCATCGCCTACCGGTCCCGGTCCCAGAAGCCCGGGCCGACGGGCGCGGAGAAGTCGGCGGTGGCGATCAGGTAGCCCTCGTCGTCCACCGCGAGGGGGAGCTGGGGGAGGGGCCGCGTCGCTGGGCCGAAGATGGGCTCGGCCCCCTTCAAGACGTTGAAGGTGCTCTGGTGGCACGGGCACAGCAGGAGCCCTTCGCCGGCCTGGTAGAGCCCGACCGGACAGCCGACGTGGGTGCACAGCTTGGAGTAGGCCACGATCCCGTCGACGACCCAGGCGGCGCGACCGTGCTGCAGTTCGAGCTTCTGCGAGGCGCGGGTCCGGATGAGGAGGGTGGGGGCGTCCCCGTCGTGCGTGTGGTCTTCGGGGAAGGCCGTGAGGACTCCGTCGACCGGGAGCTCGGCGGGCTTGATCGGGCCGCCGTCGGCGCGCACCAGGCGGATCCCTCGACGGCGGCCCTTGGCCTTGGCGTAGGCCGTCTCCTTCAGGCCCCGCCCGGGGCGAGGGCCGAGCGAGCGGATCGGGAACAAGAGGGCGGCGCCGAGCGCGGCGAGCGCGGCGCCCAGCGAGCCAACGAGGATGCGGCGCCCCACGAGGCTCTGCTCACCATGGACGAAGTCGGCGTTGAACTCGGCGATCTCCTCCTCGCTCGAGGCCAGCGGCTCGCGCTCCTCGATCACCTCCTCGTCGGGCATGAAGCGCTTGGCCCACACGACGATGCCCACGCCGATGCCGCCGGTCGCCACCGCGAGGAGCAGGCCCTCGAGCTGGGTCTGGCCGCCCTGCCAGTAGACGACCCCGAGGCCGATGGCGGCGAGCGCGGCGGCGAGGAAGCAGGTCGCGGCGAGCGCCTCGGCGGTCGCGGCGGATCGGGGCGCGCCGTGAGCACCGCTGGCGGGATCCTCGGGGCCGGCGGGTTGCTCGAGCGGTTCGTCCTCCCAGGGCCGATCTTGCGGTGGCTCGGGTGGCTCGGTTGGCTCGGGTGGCTCGGTTGGGTCGGGAGGCTCGGTTGGGTCGGTCACGGCTCGCTCCCCACGTCGGCATCGGAGTCGGCGTTGGTGTGGGCGTCTGCGTCGGCATCAGCGTCGGCATCAGCGTTGGCGCCCGGGCGGGAGCGGATCGGGCTGCGGGTGCCGATCCAGAACACGCACGCGAGGAGCAGCACGACGCCGACGGACCAGGCGACGAACCCCTCGGGGACCGGTCCCACGCGGCCGATGGCCAGGCCGCCGCGGTCGGACGGGTGGCGGAGGTACTGCACGTAGGCCACCAGGTCGCGGAGCTGCTTGCGATCCACGTCGCCTTGGCCGAACACCGGCATCTGTCCCGGTCCCGAGCGCACGGCCGCCGCCACCTGCTCGGGGGTCGCCTCGCGGAGGCTCGGTGCCGCCCTTCCGTACGAGAGGGCTCCACCGCTGCCCGAGGCCGAGTGGCAGGCCTGGCAGTCGGCCCGGAACACCAGGCCACCGTTGGCCAGGCTGGCATCGGCAAGGTCGACCTTCGTCAGCGCAGGACCGTGGCCGAGGCTGGCGACGAAGGCCACGAGGGCGTCGATGTCCTTGGGTCCGTAGGCGGGATCCTTGCGGTGCGGCTGCTCGTTGGGATCGTTCAGGGGCATGCGGCCGGTCGAGAGCATGTAGTAGGCGCCGGCGGCACCGGCATCGGTGATCCGCGGGCCGCGCTCGTTGTCGCCGCCGGAGCCTCCGACGCCCTGGCCCTTGGTCCCGTGGCAGCTCACGCAGCCCTCGAGGTAGAGGCTGCGGCCGTGGGCCTCGAGGTCGCTGTCCGCCCCGGCCGGGGCCCGGCCGACGACCAGGAACGTGAGCCCGACGACCCCGCCCAGCACGGAGACGAGCGCCAACCGCCGATGCCGGCGGTGCCGCCGCTCGGGCTGGTCGGCGTGGTTCATGAGATCAGGTACACCACGGTGAACATGGCGACCCAGACGGCGTCGACGAAGTGCCAGTAGGCCGCGGCCATCTCCACGGTGCGGGCAGCCGGGGCCTTCGAGCGACCACCGACGACGCCGGCGATGGTCAGCAGGAACACCAGGCCACCCAGGACGTGGAGGCCGTGGAACCCGGTCATCAGGTAGAAGATCGAGCCGTACGCGTGGGAGCCGATGTGGAACGGCGCCACGGCGTACTCCCACGCCTGGTTGCCCAAGAACACGGCACCCATGGCCACCGTGACCACCAGCCACCGGACCGAGCGGGCCCGATCGTCCCGGTTCGCAGCGGCGACGGCGAGGTGCATCGTGAAGCTCGACGACAGCAGGACAGCGGTGGCGACGGCCGTCCGGGCGGTGGCCAGCTCGACGCCCGCCGGCGGCCACTTCGTGGCGTTGGCCCGGAGCGTGAACCAGGCCGCGAACAGCCCGGAGAAGAACATCAGTTCCGAGGCGAGCCAGACGACCATGCCGACCACGAGTGGGTCGGGGGTACGGGCGGTGCCGTGCCCGTCGAGCGTCGCGCTGTCGACCACCGCAGCCGTTCTACCAGAGCGGTTGCTCTGGATCGTCGCCGTTGGTCCTGGTGGCACGATCGGTCGACGATCGAGGAGGCCGCCGCGGGTGACCCTGCGCTCGTGGAGTGCCCAGGGCGACGCCCGTCGATGCCCGTCGGCGGCCGGCGCCGCACGGCGCCGCACGGGACGAGCTGCCGTAGCGTTGCCCCATGGGTCCGGTCACCTCGGTCGACGTGCTGACCCGTTGGCGCCTCGATCCCGCTGCCGCGCTGCTGCTGGCCGCGGCGGCGCTCGCCTACGGACGCGGCGTTCGGCGCCTGGCGGCACGAGGCCGGGCGTGGCCGCGGGTGCGGTCGACGTGGTGGGCGCTGGCGGTCGGCGCCGGCGTGGTGGCCACCCAGTCGGGCATCGGTCGCTACGACGATCAGCGGCTCACCGTCCACATGATCCAGCACCTGTTGCTCGGGATGGTCGTGCCGTTCGCGACGGTCTGTGCTGCACCGCTCACCCTCGCCATGCAGAGCGGCGGGCCGGCGACCGGGCGCACGATCCGGGCCGCCCTGCGCCATCCCGTCGCCCGGGTGCTGACCCACCCCGTCGTGACGTGGGTCTTGTTCGGCGGCGGGATGGTCGTGCTCTACCTCACGCCGCTGCTCGGGTTGGCGGCGCGCAACCCCTGGGCGCACCTCGCGGTCCATGCCCACCTGGTGGTGTTCGGGACGTTGTTCCTCGCCGGGCTCGTCGGCGCCGATCCATCACCCCGGCCGATCCCGCACCCGGCGCGCCTGCTCGCCGTGCTCACCGCCGTGCCCTTCCACGCGTTCCTCGGACTGGCCATGTACTCGGCCACCACCCCCCTCGCCCCCGACGCCTATCCCTCGCTCGGCGACCAGCGGACCGCGGCCGGCCTCCTGTGGGGCATGGGCGAGCTCTTCACGCTCGCCGTCGCCGCCGTCGTCGTCCGGCGCTGGTACGTCGCCGACCAGCGCGAGGCCGCTCGCGCCGACCGTCGCGCCGACGCCGCCTCTGCCGCCGCCGACGCCAGCACCGCCTCGGGCTGAGGTGTGTGCGCCAGGCGGCGTGGGGCGCGCTTCGGCGCGCACACGTGGTGGGGTTCGGGTGGGGGTGTGTGCGCTGGGACGCGCCGGGCGCGCTTCGGCGCGCACACGTGGTGGGGTCGGGGGTGGGTGGGGTGTGTGCGCCGCGCCGCGTGGGGCGCACTTCGGCGCGCACACGTGCAGGGGTCGGGGTGGGGGCGTGTGCGGCGCGCCGCGTGGGGCGCGCTGGTGCGCGCACACATGCAGCGGTCGGGGTGGGGGTGTGTGCGTTGGGACGCGCCGGGCGCGCTTCGGCGCGCACACGTGGTGGGGTTGGGGTGGGGTGGGTGTGTGCGCCGCGCCGCGTGGGGCGCGCTGGTGCGCGCACACATGGTCGGTCGGGGGTCGGGGGTGGGCGCGGGGTGTGTGCGCTGGGTTGTGTTGGGCGCGCTGGTGCGCGCACAGGTGGTGGTGGTGGGGTCGACTGGCGCCCGGGTGGGCCAGCGTTCGTTGCCAGTCAGTGGGGAGGGTCAGACCTGGCCCCGACCGAGGACACTCCATCTTGAGTGTCAGTGGGGGTGCGTAGGTTGGCGGGGTGCCTGTTCCCGGACCGGCCGCGCTGGGGCGCGGCGTCGTCATCAACGCTGGAGATGCCATTCCGGCCCCGTGGATCAGCGCGCCCGTCATCACGATCGACGATGCCGCGCTGAACGCTCCAGCCGCGGTGGTGGGGCGGCTGCATGCCGCGTGGGCAGGCCGGGAGGCGGTGGTGGTCGAGTTGGCGGTCGACCCGGCGCTCTTCCGCGATGCGTCGTCGATCAAGGTCGAGCCGTGGCGCCTGCGCCCCGAGTCAGAACCGTGGTTCGACCGGCTGCACTTCCTGGTCTGGAACAACACCTACGACGCCCGATTGGGCCAGGCGGTCTGGTGGTGGGCCCGCAAGGCGTCCCGCCTGGGTGCCGCCGAGACGGCGACCGGGCCGGGCGATGTCGAGCTGGCCGACGGGCGTGGCGCGTGGGTCGACGGCGGACCGCGCCGGCCGTGGGACCCTGCGGTGCTCGACGGCGCGGCAGTGGTGCACCACGAGGCCGTCGAGGAAGGTGGCCTGGCGGTCGAAGCCGACCCGACCGATCCGGTGGCGGACCTCGCCGCCGACCAGCTGGCGGCGGTCGCCCACCTGAGTGGGCCGGCTCGGGTCATCGCGCCGGCCGGGTCGGGGAAGACGCGTGTGCTCACGGAACGGCTTCGCCACCTGCTCGGCCCGCGAGGGTGGGATCCCGGCTCGGTCCTCGCCGTCGCGTACAACAAGGAGGCCCAGCTCGAGCTGGAGCGGCGAACCGCAGCGTTCCGCCCTCGCGTGCGCACGCTCAACTCCCTGGGCCTGTGGGTCCTGGCCCAGCACCGGGGCAGCTCGCCGGGGCTGCTCGACGAGCGGGACTGTCGCCGCCTGGTGGACTCGCTCCTCCCCGGGAACCGTCGCCATCGGGCCAACACCGATCCCATCGGCCCCTACCTCGAGGCCCTCGGTTCGATACGGCTCGGCCTCGAGGATCCGTCGGACGTCGAGGCATCGCGCGACGACGTCGACGGTCTGGCCCAGCTGTTCGATCCGTATCGTCGCCACCTCGCCGACCGGGGGTGCGTCGACTTCGACGACCAGATCTATGGCGCCATCGAGGCCCTGCTCGCAGATGGGCCGTTCCGGCGGAAGCTGCAGCAGCGGTGCCGTCACCTCCTGGTCGACGAGTTCCAGGACCTCACCCCGGCCCATGTGCTCCTGCTCCGCCTGCTCGCCCTGCCCGGGCTCGACGTGTTCGGCGTCGGTGACGACGACCAGGTGATCTACGGCCACGCGGGAGCCGATCCGGCCTTCCTGATCGACTACGCCGCCCTGTTCCCCGGCGCGGCCTCGCACCCGCTTTCGATCAACTATCGCTGCCCGGTCGAGGTGGTGGATGGCGCCCGTACCTTGCTGGGGTACAACCACCGTCGCGTCCCCAAGGAGATCCACGCCGGGCCGGAGGCGGATCCTGCAGCCGGTGCCCTGCGGGTCGTCGTCCACGGTCCTGACGATGGCGCGGTCACCGCGTCGCAGCTCGTGCAGGAGTGGCTGGCCGAGCCAGGGGTCGATCCGCGATCCGTGGCCGTGTTGGCACGGGTCAATTCGCTCCTGCTCGCGCCGCAGGTGGCGTTGGCTGACGCGGGCGTGCCCCTCGCCTCGGTGCTGCGGCCCGAGGTCCTCGAGCGCACGGGCATGCGCGCCGCCCTGGCCTACCTGCGGATCGCGGCGTCGGGCGATGCCATGGCTGCCGCGGACATCGTCGAGATCATGCGCCGACCCACCCGCGGCCTGCCGCAGTGGTTCCCGGACCGGTTGGGCCGCCGTCGAACGTGGTCGGTGCAGGCCCTGCGCGGCCTGGCGGATCAGGTGGGGGACAAGGAGGCGGCCAAGGTTGTGCGCTTGGCCGACGACCTCGCTGCTGTCGTGGCCTCGGCCCGTGGCGGCACCACCCGATCGGTGCTCGAGGTCGTGCGCGACGACGTGGGACTGGGCTCCGCCATGGGCATGCTCGACCGGACCGGTGGCGGGCAGGGGTCGAGCCACCTCGACGATCTCGAGGGCCTCCTCGGCGTCGCCGACCTCCACCCCGATCCGGCCGGCTTCGAGCCCTGGTTGCGAGGTCTCTTCGGGCGTCAGCGTGATGAGGATGGCGTCGTGCTCTCCACCATCCACCGGGTGAAGGGGCGTGAGTGGGATCGCGTGGTCGTCTTCGGTGTCTCCGATGGCGTCATGCCGCACCGGCTCAGCGAGGACCGGGAAGAGGAGCGGCGCGTGCTGCACGTCGCCATCACCCGCGGCCACCACCGCGTCGCTGTCCTGGCCGACGGGACGCGGCGCTCGCCGTTCCTGGCCGAGCTGGCCGGCACCGCGCCCAAGCGGCCGGCGCCACGGCCCGGCGAGGTCGAAGCCGAGCGGGCCGCGGCCCGGGGCGGCCAGGTCGAGCCCCTGTTCAAGAAGGGCGCCAAGGCGAAGCCGGCGGCACCCGTGTCCGGGATCGCCGCGGAGCGGGGCCGGGTCCTCAAGGTGCTCGGCGGTTACGAGGGCACGGTGGAATCGGTCGACGGCCGCTCCGCGCAGCTCCGCCTGTCGTCGGGCGGCAGCCTCGTCGTGCGGTTCGGCGAGCGGGTGGAGTTCGACGGCAAGAAGTCGCCATTGGCGCCGCCCGCTGACCTCTGGGGCGGTGCCGCCGTCGCCGAGGGCGCGTTGCGGGCGTGGCGCACCGAGCGGGCCAAGGCCGATGGCGTGCCGCCCTACGTCGTGTTGAGCGACGCCCACCTCCGGGGGATCGCGCTGGCCCGGCCGAGCACGGCGGCCGAGCTCAACGCGTGCGACGGGATCGGGCCGACCAAGCTCGATCGGTACGGCGACGACATCCTCGCCCGGCTCGACCAGGTGGAAGCCTGAGCCGGCCCTGACCGTCGGGGCCGCTCAGCCGGCGCGCAGCTGCTCGACGGCCGTGGTGAGCATGGCCGGGTCGGCCCGGTAGGGCAGGTAGAAGCTGACCCGATCGACCAGGTCCCCGAACCGGCCCAGGAGGCCGGCGGCCACGGCTTCGGGCTCGGCCACGACGGCAAACGTGTCGACCATCTCGTCGGTGATCCGCTCGCCCATGTCGACCCAGCGTCCGTCCTTCGAGAGCGCGTTGAGCTCGCCTTGCAGATCGCCCCAACCGTGGTGTTCGAGCACGCCGCGGTACGCGGGGGTGGAGCCGTAGAACGCGATCTGTTCGCGCACGCCCTTGGCGGCGGCGGCGCGCTCCTCGTCGGTGGTGCCGGTGACGACGAAGGAAGGCAACGAGAGCTGGATGTCGGAACGGGTGCGGCCGCTGGCGTCGAGCCCGCTACCGAGTGCCGGCAAGGTGATCTCCCGCAGGTACGACTCGGTCGTGAAGCCGTGGCAGAGCATGCCGTCGGCGACCTCGCCCGCGACCTTGGTCATGAGCTCGCCGACGGCGGCAAGGAACACCTTGGGCGCGCCGAAGGGGTTGGGGCCCGGGTTGAAGAAGGGCGTCATGAGGGTGTGCTCGTAGAAATCGCCCCGGAAGTCGAGCTTCGAGCCCTCCTCCCACGACGTCCAGATGGCGCGCATGGCGAGGATGAACTCCCGCATGCGCGCCGCCGGATGTGACCAGGGCATCGAGAAGCGCCGGGTGATGTGCGGCTTGATCTGCGAGCCGAGCCCGAGCAGGAAGCGGCCTTCCGAGAAGGCGTTCAGGTTGTACGCCGTCTGGGCCAGCGTCATCGGGCTGCGGGCGAAGGCCACGGCGATGCCCGTGCCGAGCTGGATCCGCTGGGTGTGCTCGGCCGCGAGTGTGAGCGCGAGGAACGGATCGTGGTTCGTCTCGGCGGCCCAGAGCCCGTCGAAGCCGAGGTCCTCCTGCCCCTTGGCAGCCTCCGCCGCCTTCGCCAGATCCGAACCGATGCCTCCGTCAACGAGCATGCGCCGAACCTAGCGGCGACGGCGCGATCGATCCGGCAGCGCCGAGCCGTCGGTCGGACGGCGCGGTGCCCGATCTCGACGAGTGCTACTCGGCGGGGCCCTGGTCGCGCAGGAAGCGTTCGACCTCGGCGGCCAGCTCGTCGGCCGAGGGAAGCGGGGCGCCGCCGGGACCGGCCTGGGTGATCTCGTCGTGGCGGGCCTCGAGGTTGTGGAGCATGGCGAGGTGCTCGGGGTTGGCCGCGAGGGCCGCATCGATCCGCGAGCGGTTCTCCTCGGCGTCGTCGGCCAGGTCGCCCGTGGGTAGCGAGAGCCCGGCGGCCGACTCGAGCTGGCGGATGAGGGCGAGGCTCGCTGCCGGGTACGGCGTGGCGTCACCGCCGACGTAGTGCGGGACCTGAGCCCACAGGCCGAGAGCAGGCAGGTCGAGCTCATCACAGCGACGCTCGATCGCGGCCTGGACGCCGGCCGGCACGTCGAGGGTGCCGCGCAGGAGGCCCGAGACGGAGGCCAGCTCGGCGGTGGTGGCGGTCACCGACAGGGTGACCGGTCGCGTGTGGGGCACCGTGGCCGGGTAGGCGCCGAGCCCGACGACCAACCGGGTGCCGAAGTCCTGGGCCAGGCCGAGGGCGGCATCGGTGAAGGCCCGCCAGGAGTGATCGGGCTCGGAGCCGAGGAGCAACAGCACGTCGTTGCCCTCGAGGTCGGTTCCGGCCCGCATCTCGAGGCCTGGCCAGGACAGGCCCGTGTTCACGCCGTCGACCAGGTGCATGATCGGACGCCGGGCCCGGTGGTCGAGCAGCGAATCGGAGTCGAAGGTGGCGACCGGAAAGGTGTCGAGGCCCTTGAGCAGCGTCTGCGCGGCCGTGGTCGCGGCGTAGCCGGCGTCGATCCAACCTTCCAGGACCATCACCAGCACGGGACGGTCGAGCGCCGGGCGGTCGTGCAGCTCGTACAGGGCCATCTCAGCTGCCCACTCGGTCGAGGGCGGCGAGCGAGGCTTGGCCGAGGAGGCGGACCGTGTCAGCGAAGACGTCGGCGTCGGCGCCGTCGTCGCCCATGGAGCCCCCCTTGTACCGCGCGTACACGCCTTCGAGGATGCACGCGAGCTTCCAATACCCGAAGGCCACGTAGTAGTCGAGGTTGCCAACGGGCCGCCCGCCCGCGGCCTCGTAGGACGCCACCAGTTCCTTGCGGCTCGGAAAGCCCTCGAGCGTGGTGGCGGCACCGGGTAG
>JAOBWM010000143.1 GCA_025463365.1 Acidimicrobiales bacterium | reverse complement strand
GTCATCTTCAACACGTTGTGCACTCACTCGAAAGCCCCCTTTCGGTAGCCAGCGAACCTAAGACCGCTGGCACGACCGCACAAGACCCAACTTTCGCGAGCGATTGTGAAAAGACGCGCGAGCGCGGAGTGTCGCGCACCGCCCTGACCAGCATCGATGAGGCGCACTCGTCGTCCCTGCGGTCCGTTTGGGCGTCGTTCTCGGGCAAATGACTGGCCTACACCGTAAGGTTCCGACCACTGAAGGTCCGGCCGGCACGCGGGGAACACGCGGGGAATACGGCACCCGGCGGCCCTCGTCAACACCGAGAGCCGACCGTGCGGTGCCGACCACGATGGGCCGGCTGATTCAGGAATCGAGCGGGCGACCGTCGACGAGGACCACGTCGGCATCGTGGGGAGCACCGTCGCCGGGGGCATCGCCGGGGTCATCACCGCGGCGCTTCTCGCGGTAGTCGATGGCTCCGCCTTCGAGCGGCTCGACCTCGAGGAGAAGCCCGTCGACCTCGACCACGCGGACCGAGCCATGGAGGTCGATCGGGGTCGCCCGGTTGGTGCGAGCCCGCCACAGCGCACCGCGGACACGCACCACGCCGTCGGGCGACACGTTGGTGACCGCTTCGCCTTCCTCGCCGATCATCCACTCGCGCCCGATCGTGGGCGTGGAGAAGCGGGTCCGGACCATGGCCGGCATGCCGGCGACCATGAAGGCCGACGTGCCCACGATCCCGACGAGCAAGGCGATCCACGACAGGCCGAGGCCGTCGTACAGCGTCACCGAGCCCGCGACGAGGGTGACGAAGCCGATGCCCGACCAGACCCTGGGAACGCCGGTCTGCACGTCGATGGAGAAGCCGAAGATCGCCAGCACCAGAAGCGCGATGCCGAGCGGACGGGTGGGGAGCACGGCCAGGCCGTAGCAGGACAGGACGAAGCAACCGGCCCCGACGAGGCCGGCCACGCCGACCCCCGCGGTGAACAGCTCGAACACGATCAACGAGAGGCCGATCACGAAGAGCAGGTAGGCGGCGGGCGGGCTGGCCACGGTGTGGAACAGCTGGTCCTGCACGGGCAGCGCCGAGAACACGGGCACGCTGACCGGCTCTCGCACGGTCCGGCCGTCCTTCTTGACCTCGCGGGTCTTGACGCCGTCGAGGTCGATGATGAACTGCCCGATGACCGCGGCCTCGCGATCGGGCGAGATCTTCAGGCGACGGGCGTCCTTGTCGTTGACGGTGCTGTCGCGGAGCCCGTCGAGGGCAGCGCGGAACGTCGGCTGCAGCAGCGAGCGGGGGATGTCCAGGCTTCCGGTCTTGCCCAGGCGCGCACCCGGGGCCAGCCCGACGAGCTCGGCTGCACCGGCGAGTTGCGCGGCGCCCCCGATGGCTCGCGAGCCGCTCGGGCCCACCCACACGGCGACCGGGACCCGGGCATCGTGCAGGTGGCGGGCCAGGCGCGTGAGCCGGGCCGGGCTCACCACCGATCCGGCGCTGTCGAGCTGGATGACCACGGCGATCACGCTGGTGCGCTCGCCGGCCGAGATCGACGAATCGATGAAGTCCGCGAGCACCGGATCGATCAGCCCTTCGGCCTTGATGATGCTCACCCGACCGGGGTCAGAGGCGGCCTTGGAGGACCTCTGACCTGCGGCGGACGGCTGGGCTGAGGCAGGCGCGGCCAGTCCCAGGAGCGCGCCGAGCATGGCGAGCAGGAGACCGACCTTGGATAGGGTGCGCAACGCGAGTGCCTCCAGCGGAAGCCGACGGTGAAGGGAACTGGAGTGGATCCAGCGCAGTTCTTCACTGCTTCCCGTCTGGTCATCGTGGCGGGCAAGGGCGGCGTCGGCAAAACCACCGTCACGGCCGCGCTGGCGCGTGCGGCCGCGGAGCACGGCCTGAGCTCCCTGATCATCGAGGTCGAAGGCAAGTCCGGCCTGGCCTCGATGTACGGATCGCCGGCCTTCTCCTACGAGGAGGTCACGCTGGCCGAGGCCGACGAGGGAGCCGGACGGGCGGCCGTGCGGGCGCGCACGCTCACGCCCGACGACGCCCTCATCGAGTACCTGGAGAGCTCGGGCATGAGCCGCATCTCCCGGCGCTTGATGTCGAGCGGCGCATTGGACATGGTCTCCACGGCCGTCCCCGGAATCCGTGACCTCCTCGTCCTCGGCAAGATCAAGCAGATGGAGCGGGCGGGCCTGGCCGACCTCCTCATCCTCGATGCGCCGGCGGCCGGCCACGCCATCTCCTTCCTGCAGTCGGCCAGCGGTCTCGCCGATGCAGTGCGCCTCGGCCCGATCAACAGCCAGGCCCGCGACGTGCTCGAGTTGCTCGGTGACCCCAAGCGGTGCCAGGTGGTGCTGGTGACGCTGCCCGAGGAGACTCCCGTCAACGAGCTAGTCGAGACCGCCTACCAGCTCGAGGACCGCGTCGGCGTCAGCCTCGGCCCGGTGGTCGTCAACGGCTGCTATCCCCCGCTCCCCGGCCTGACCACGGCACCCACCCGCGCCGCTGACGAGGCCGGGACCTCGCTGCGGCGGGGCGAGGCCGCGACGCTGTCGGCCGCCGCGTCGTTCCGGCGTGAGCGCACGGCCCTGCAAGCCGAGCAGGTGGACCGCCTCCGCGAGGCCCTCCCGCTTCCCCAGATCACCCTCCCCTACCTGTTCGACGCCGAGCTCGGCCCGACCCAGCTCGACCAGCTGGCGGCTGCCCTGATCGAGGGCGTCGAGGCGCTCGATCCGGCGGCCATCACGTCGGGGGGCCAGTCGTGACGGAGGACGTCCGGGCCGATGCCGAGGGCCGCAACCTCGCCGGCATCGTGGCCGAGAGCAAGATCATCATCTGCTCCGGATCGGGTGGCGTCGGCAAGACCACGACCGCCGCGGTGCTCGCGATGGAGGCGGCGAGGATCGGCCGGCGCACGGTGGTGGTCACCATCGACCCGGCCAAGCGCCTGGCCGACGCCCTCGGGCTCGGCGGCGAGGGAATCGGCAACGTCGCGACCAAGATCGACGGGCCCTGGCCGGGCGAGCTGTGGGCCGTGATGCTCGACACCAAGACGACGTTCGACGACCTCGTCACCCGCTACTCCGGCGATCCCGAACAGTCCGAGCGCATCCTCGCCAACCGCTTCTACAAGAACATCTCGGGCGCGTTGTCGGGCACGCAGGAGTACATGGCGATGGAGAAGCTGTACGAGCTGCACGCCGACGAAGCCTTCGACCTCGTGGTCGTCGACACGCCGCCGAGCCGCAACGCACTCGACTTCCTCGACGCCCCGCGCCGGCTCACGCGCTTCCTCGACCACCGGCTCTACCGCGTCCTGATGGCGCCCACGCGGGGCGTCATGAAGGCGGTGAACGTCGCCGCCCAGGCCTTCGTCCGTCAGGTCTCCAAGGTCGTGGGCGCCGAGGTCTTCGACGACGCCATCACGTTCTTCCAAGCGTTCGACGGCATGGAGGCCGGCTTCAAGGACCGCGCCAAGCACGTGCTCGACCTGATCACGAGCCCGGCCACGTCGTTCGTCCTGGTGGCGTCGCCCAAGCGCGACACGGTGGACGAGGCCCGTTTCTTCGCCGAGAAGTTGGCCGAGGCGTCGCTTCCGGTGTCGGCGCTGATCGTCAATCGGATGCACCCGCACTTCACCGACGCGCTCCCCGAGGCGCTGCGAGAGCGGGCCATCACGCTCGACGGCACCGACCTCGGAGGGCTGTACCGCAACCTCGCCGACTTCTCGCTGGTGGCCCACCGCGAGGAGGAGCATGTCGCCGGATTGGCCGAACTGGTCGCGCCGGCTCCCATGGTCCGGGTGCCGTTCCTGCGCTCCGACGTCCACGACCTGGACGGGCTCGACCTCGTGGCCGAACACCTCTTCGAGCGGGCCTGAGGTGACCAGCGCACCCGTACCGTTCGACGCGGACGCCGGCCCGGCCGCCTCGCCCCCGGCATCGGCATCGGCGGTCGTCGTGCCCGTCCTGCCGGTGGCCGACCTCATCCGCTCGGCCGCCTGGTACGAGCGGCTCGGCTTCAGCGTGCGCGGCGTCTGGAACGACTACGTGATCCTCGACTTCGAGGGCGCCGAGGTCTTCGACGACGCCATCACGTTCTTCCAAGCGTTCGACGGCATGGAAGCCGGCTTCAAGGACCGCGCCAAGCACGTGCTCGACCTGATCACGAGCCCGGCCACGTCGTTCGTCCTGGTGGCGTCGCCCAAGCGCGACACGGTGGACGAGGCCCGCTTCTTCGCCGAGAAGCTGGCCGAGGCGTCGCTTCCGGTCTCGGCGCTGATCGTCAACCGGATGCACCCGCACTTCACCGACGCGCTCCCCGAG
>JAOBWM010000128.1 GCA_025463365.1 Acidimicrobiales bacterium | reverse complement strand
GCCTGGCTCGACTCGGCGCCGCAGCCGGCGCTGCCCTCCTGAGCAGGGCAAGCGCCGTGCTGGTCGCCGGTTCGTGTTTGCCCGGGTCAGGGGCGTTCGGTAGCGTGCCCTCTCGCCCCGGAAACGGGGTGGGACCCCAACACCTTCGGGTAGCGGGAAACCAGTAGGTCCCGTGGTGCAGTTTGGAGTGCACGCCGGCCTGTCAAGCCGGAGGTCGCGGGTTCAAATCCCGTCGGGACCGCTCTGGCGGGCGGATTTCCGCCCGCCAGGACAGCAAATGGTCGGGTAGCTCAGTTGGCAGAGCGTCCGCCTGAAAAGCGGAAGGTCACCGGATCGACGCCGGTTCCGACCACCAGATCCACCACCAGGCCAGATCCCCGGATCTGGCCTGGTTCCGTTCCCGGCCCGGCACCGGCCCACTGCTCGCCATGCGAGGGCTCAGGGCTTGAGGCGCAACCGGACCAGCACGAGGCCCCGGTCAGTGCCGATCGGCTGATCGCCCGTCGGCCAGCCGATCTTCCCGTCGCCATCCGTATCGGCGAACGGGATCACGAACACCGCCGTCGACCGCTTCAGCTTGGTCGTCAGCCTCACCGCCACATCGCGGTGCGCGCCGACCTTCAGCAGCCGACTCGACCCCAGCAGCTCCCCCGGCGCACCCTTCGCATCCGCGAACACCGCCACGAACCCCGGCTTCGCCAACGTCACCGAGTCCACCACCGGCCCCGCCGTCGCCACTCGCTGCGACCGCCCGACGACCTCGACGCCCTTCCCCGATGCCTCGAGTGGCTTTCCGGACCGATTGTCAACTTCGCTGGCACCCCGGTCACTCGCCCCACACCCGGCCAGCCCCACGAGCGCGACGGCAGCAGCCAACGTCATCGCGCAGCACCGACGCGTACCTCGACGGAGACACACATTGCCCGGGGTCATGAACCGGTCATCCTATATACGCCCCTCGGCCTCATGGAGGATCCGGGCGAAGGCAACATCCCCCGCTTCTTCCGCCCAGGCAAGCGGTGTCCGACCCGTATTGCGGTCAACTGCCGAAGGTCGGCTCCGGCCTCCACACCCTCCGGACCACCGCTTCGGTTGAATCGCGAGACCATATGGACTCAAAAGGGGAGTACGACTGCGATCATTTGCCGCATTCACGTTTGCCCCGGCATCTGGACGACTCGAGCACTCGGAAGCCCATAAATTAGAATGAGGGTCTCGCCATCGTGATCTCGAGCTGCGACCTCGGCGCCAGCGCCTGCATCTAATAGCTTCGAACGACCGAGGTGTGGCCCACAATGGATGCCTACATCAAAAGGTGTCCTGCCGAGACTCCTACATCAACGGGAGTCCCGCTGGCCAACAGTCGGTAGACCGCCTCAGTCGAGCTGGGCGAACCTGCTCATCACAGGTTATGCGATCAGGATGAGGGTTCCGCAACGTCAACAAAAGCCAACTGAGAATCCATCTCGCCGACGGCCAGAACGCCATCCGGCGACTCCCGCCGGCACAAGAATCCGCACCCGCCGACCCAGGTTCGTGGCGTGGAGCCCCCAAAGTAGTTCCTCAAGGAGGCCGCTAGGCGCACCAGCCGTCTCGCTTCGGTGGTTCACATCAAGATCGAAGGATTCGCACGTAGGCACTATTACCTAATGCCTCCGCCCAAGCGAGGGGCGTGCGCCCCGTGTTTGGATCCACGGCGCTGACATCGGCGCCAGCTGCCACCAACGTACGCACGACGGCCTCAGTTGAGTCGCCAGACCAAACCGCCATGAGTAGCGGAGTCACACCTCTACCATCGGACAGGTTAACGTCTGCGCCAGCATTCAGAAGTTTGCGGATGATCCTGGCCCGCGGTAAATCAGAGATCAGGATCAGCGCCGTTTCGCCACCATCACGCCGCTTATTGACATCCGCCCCTGCCTCAATCAGCCGTGACACAACCGATTCATGCCCGAGGATCGAGGCCACCATCAAAGGGGTCATTCCATGCGGATCGAAAATATCAACCGCTGCCCCCTCGGCCAGAAGCTCATTCATGCGCCCCAGAGCACCCGCTTCGGCTGCCGCAATCAACGCATGGCTTGGTTCAATTAAGTCGTCCATGGTCGGTCATTTCAGAAGGATCTGGCGGCGAGTCTCGCCGCAATGGACTCTAGCATCATCTCAACCGCCCGTCGGGATGAGGGCTGTGGGGCGATAATCATGTTTACTTTCATCACGTACAGGTTTGTATGGAGTGACCGATGATAGCCTCGTTCAAGGAATATGCCGTTTACGGCGTCATTTATTCCGATACAGACGGACGCAAGACGGAGTCTCGAAACATAGGCAAGTGCCATACCGGCTGCGACTATGTGGTGCGCCTCGTTTGCTCCGCCGACCGGTGGCAGGATCCCAATCCTTCTCATGTTAGCTCGAAGCCTACGAGACGAGCCTTTCTCGGCCAGCAGACGCAGTTGCTGCACCGGGTTACAATCCAGGTCGCCTACTCCCACCACAGTCGGACTATTGTTCGGCTCCCCATCGGACTCACCACTCGCAGGTTGCGTGGTTGGTGCAGGGGGAGAGATCGTGTCCACGATGGTGTCCGCTAGCGCGGTGGCTATATCGACAGCGTCGCCCGCCATGTCGCGGGCTGTAATGATCGGCCTTATAAGCCATTCAGTCATCGAGACTGCCGTGAGGGTCGCTGCAGCCATCGCATAGGCAATGATGGCGATCGCAAAGACCGCCATTATCACGCCCGGTGGAGCCTGAGCCTTTGCTCGCATGACGCCCGAACCTGCGAAGACCATCGTCCCGGAGGTCGCCAGAATCGTCACTATAGCCGCAAGACCAAGCTTTGCTTCCATATATAGGCCGGTGGATTGCACGGGACCCGAAGTCAAATTGGCCATGATCTTCATGTCAACATAACGTTTTTCGGACATGCCACCCATGAGTCCGGCCGAGTGGCCATCGGAGTCGAAATTGGTCAGGGGATTTGCATTGCAATATGAAAACCGATTGAGTGTCACTGGGTGGTCGGAGTCGCCGCCCCACGTGTCCCGAACGGAGAACGTCGCTGAACTCGGGTCGTAGGTTCGGGCGCCCATCCAGACGTCACCGCTGGTGGGATCGGTGTAGTCGCCTTGGAACCCGAACGGGCCAGCCACGGCGTCACCGATGGAGGCACCAAAGGGGTCATAGCCCGTCGCTGTCACCGCACCAGTCGCGGTCGAGGCCGCCACGACATCGCCGTGCCCGTTCGTTGAGACGACCTCGGTCCCGACCGACACCGGGCTGCCCGAAGGGTCCGTACCCCGCTTCACGGCACCGACCGCTGTCGGGTCCAAATCGGTACCGTCGTAGGCGAACGACTGGGTGTCGCCGGCCTCGGTACGCGATGCCATGCGACCCTGGGAGTCCCACTCATAGGCCACGTCGCCGTCGGTCACCGGCTGGCCCAACGCGTCGAAGGTGAGCTCGCGATCGGTCCCGTCGGCCGTGGTGATCGTGCGGCGAGCCCCCGCCGGCGACCACTCCAGTGTCGTCCCGTCCGAAACGGACGTCAGCCGGTTCCGCTCGTCATAGCTGTACGTCGTCGACCCGACCGACGTTCGGTTCCCCGACGGATCCCAACCGATCGGTGTCGCCGACGCACCAGGCTTCGCCTCGCTGGTGAGCCGCGCCGCTCGGTCGTAGGTGAACGTCCCCGCACCAGCATCCTGACCCGGAGCCAAGCCACTGCCATCGACCTGGCGGACGGTCACATTGCCGTCGAGGTCGAGTCCCAGGACCTCGCGGTAGCGGACGTCACCCTCCGGTCCGACGACGCTGGTCGAGGTCGCACGCCCCAGCCCGTCGTATGAGGTCGTGGTGGTCTGGCGATCACCGAGACCCTCTCCGGGGACGAACCCGGCAGTGTCGGCAATGGCGCTGGTGCGCCGTCCCGCCAGGTCGTAGCCGAAGCTGAAGTGCCGGCCAGACACCGGATCCGCCATCGAAGCCAACGGACCACCCACGCTCCACGCGAACGACGCCGTGCCCCGGCCATCCACCCGCTTCACCAAACGGCCGGCCTCGTCATAGCTGAACCGATCCGTGCGGTCCGGACCGACCTGGGCCACCAGCAGGCCCCGCTGGTCATACTCGTATCCGGTCTGACCATCAGGGCTGTCCGACGACACCAAGCGGCCCGCCACGTCGAAGCGCATTCGCCGCATCACGTCAGGGATCGAGGGATCGGTGGCGGTGCCCGTCTCCCCCGTCAAGTTCCCAGCACCGTCATAGGTCGACGCCACCGCGATCCCGCCCGGCTCCGTCCGAACGACCGGCCGAGATGCCTCGTCATAGGAGGTCGTGATCGTCCGATCCTCCGGATCCGGGGTCGCCGCCGTGGCCGGCTCCACCAACGACTCCGACAACCCCCAACTGTTGAAGGACTCCGTGGTCACGTTCCCGCGGCCATCGACCAGACGAGTCCGGTTCCCAGCCAGGTCGTAACCGAACCGAGTCGCGATCGACGAGACCACATCCACCGGCTCGACCACCGACGTGAGACGATCGCCAGCGTCGTATGCGAACGTGGTCGCCCACCGATCTGCTGGCGCCGCCGCAGACGCTCGAGGAGATGTCTCCGCCACCAGGTTGCCGTTGCCGTCGAACACCCGCTGGGTCTCTGCGGACGCATTGGTGTCCGTGTCGTACGACCGCTCGGTGATCGCCCGACCGGACAGGTCGTAGTCGGTTTCGGTTCGCCGCCCGGTCTCGTCGACCGTCTTGACCACCCGTCCCGACGGATCATGCGCAAACGTCACCGGATCGGTTCCGCCGTGCGCGTTCCGCCAGGCCGACAGCAACGACACCTGCTCGCCAGCCGCGTTGAACGACGCGGTGGTCACGCCTCCTGCTGGGTCGACCTGGCGGACCGCGTTGCCCGCCGCGTCGTACGACGTGCGGCTGGCAAGGGTGAGGTCATCGGAGCCGTCGATGCCGGCGACGGCCTCGACGGAGAGCACCGGCCGGTCGAGGCCGTCGTACGCCGTCGTTGTCGCCAGCCCAGCGGCGCCGGTGGACATGACCTGCCGGCCGGCATCGTCATAGGTCGACGTGCCGATGGCCTCGTCGCCGGCTTCAGGTCCCGGTGACTGGGTGCGCACCACCGCGCCGCGCGAGTCGTAGACGGACGTCGACGTGGCGCCGGTCGGGTCAGTGACGCTGACAGTTCGCCCGAGAAGATCGCGTGCGTACGCCGTGGTCGCGGTAAGGGCCGCACCGTCGGAGGGGCGTGTGTAGGTCGGCGAGGTCTGCTCCACCAACCAACCGGCCGCGTTGAACTCGGAGGCAGTCACGTGGCCGAGCGGGTCACGCATCCTGGTCTGCTGCCCGAAGACGTCGATCCCGAACGTCGTCGTCGGGAGCGCCATCTCACCCGGATCGCCGTCGACTTGAACCGCGGCTCCCTGCGTCTGCACCAGGTGACCGAGCAGGTCGTACTCCGAGGTGGTCACGTTGTTGTTCGGATAGGTGACCGAGATCTGGTGACCGAACGGGTCATACCCGTAGGTCGTGACGAGGTCGGTCCCACCGTTCTCGACGGTTCGCCCGGTCATCCGGCTGGCCGCGTCGTACGCCGATCGGCTCTCTTCGACGCGCACCGTGCCACCAGGCATCGTCCCGGCGAGGCGGTGCACCGTCGGGTTGCCGGCGGCGTCGTACTCGTAGCGTCAGGCGTCAGGAGGCCGAGTGGTGGTCCAGGAATGGTCGTAGCTCACCAAGCTCCTCGCCGAACTCAGCTGATTCATCCCGCTCGATCCGCCGAACATCCCGGACGATAGCCTGAAGATCGACGTCGGCAAATATGCTCTGGACCAACCCATTGGACCAGATCCTTGAAAGGTGCTCGAGAGCGCCCATCTTGGCAATGGGCGACGAGTCGACTCCAAGATTCGATCGCACGAATGTTCCAAACGCGCCGCTTTGTCCCTCGGATTGTGCCTCAAGGCTTGATGTCGCAAGAAGACCAGTTAGGGCGTTCTGCAACGCTTGAACTGTAGCCGCATCCTGAGAATTAGCGGCGCCCTTCAAAAAGGTCATGAATGAGGCGTTGAGACGGCGCCGCTCCAACGAATCGGCATGCCAGATCAGGTCGGCAAGAGGGAAGACTGAATACCGAAGCAGGAAGACATTTGACGAATCGGCATAACGCCGAGCAAGACGCTCCTGGCCGTCGACACCAGCGGCTAGCTCAAAGGCCAGGCAGGAAAGACCCCACTCATCGGGAGACGCGTCACTCGCCAGGGCTTCGAACTCTTCGAACCTTGAGTCCGTTGTCATGTCAGGTTCATCCTTTCCTTCTCACCACGTCGACCCGAGCCTCGACAAACTCCCTCGGCAGAGCTGCATCCTGAACCCACGCTTGCCAGGAGGATCGCACCTCCCTCGGTCCCACACCTGACACCGCGGACCGTCAGGCCGGGGCGAGCACCGTGAAGCCGGCGGTTCGGGCTTGCTCGAAGGCGTCCTCGCGGCCGGGCCCGACCGGGGCCGCGGTCCAGCCGGACTTGCGCAGGAGGTGGGTGGCGCCGTCGACGGTGAGGGTGGCGGTCGCGGGCTCCCCGTAGGACGCAACCGTGGCCAAGAACGCGGCGCGACGCTCTTCGCTGCCGGGGCGCGTCGAGGTGGTGGAGAGGCTGATCGCCAGCCGGCTGCCATCGGCGGCGACCGATCGGAGCTGGTGGAGCAGCGAAGCCAGGACCGGACGCTCGAGGTAGGCGGCCACGCCCTCCACCAGGATCAGCGACACGTGGTCGCGGTCGAACCCGGCCTCCACGAGGCCATCGGCCACGGGGTCCGTGACGAAATCGGCAGCGACGAAGGCGATGTGGCTGCTGTCGAGGCCGAGCCGGTCGAGCCGCTCGCGCTTGTCGCGTTGGGTGTCGGGGTGGTCGACCTCGAACCACCGGATCCCGTGATCGCGGTAGCGCAGCGCACGGCCGTCGTATCCCGCGGCCGCCACCACCACCTGGCGCACGCCCTGATCGATCGCTCCTACCACCAGCCGATCGAAGAACGTGGTGCGGGCCCGGAGGTAGTCGACCATCGGTCCGGCGTCGGGCACGGAGATCGACCCGGCCACGTCTCGAGCGAGCACGTCATCGGCATCGGGATCGCCGTAGGGAGCCGGCGCACGGTCGAAGCGGAGACGCTGGGCGGCAACGCGTTGCGCGGTGGCGGAGGCTTCGCCCGCCCTCATCGATTGCTTGGTCGGGTGCGGTCGTCCACGTCTGCTCCTCCCGGATCCCACCGAACGATCTACCAGGTCCGACCGGCATCCACACCGGCGACCCCTTCCTCGGTGTTGCGCTCGATCCGCGATCGATGGCCCCGCTAGGGCGGACCGAGGGGCCGGGCGAAGCTCAGCTGGTGGCCGGCGGGGTCGTCGAGGTGGAAGTACCGCTCTCCCCACGGAGCATCCGACGGGCGCATGAGCGGTTCGAGGCCCGCCGCGATCGCGCGTTCGAACATCGCATCCACGTCGTCGACCCAGAGGATCACCCGACCCCAGACCACCGCCGGCCGCGTCCAGGCCGGATCGACCTGGAGGTTGACGAAGCCGGGCCCGGCACGCAGCGAGGTGAACGACGCCTCCGTACCGCCGTACAGCTGCTCGAACCCGAGTGATCGGTAGAAGGCCACCGATGCCGCCATGTCCGCCGTCACGAGGGTGATGGCACTGATGCTCTCGATCGGCGCCGGCACGAGATCTGGATCCACGGCGTCCAGCCTGGCGCGATCGCCGACCCTCCGCCCGACCGGCTCCGACCCATCGACCACCAAGCCGTTCGCCCCGACCTGCGGCGTGGTTCTCCCATCGATCGGGTCCGGGCACAGTGGCGGGGTGACCGATGGCTGGGATGCGGTGCGAGCCATCGGCCCGGCGCTCGGGTTCCTCCTTGCCGGGGTGCCGCTCGCCGCCCTGCTCGACCGGCTCGGGTTCTTCGCCGCTGCCGCCGACTTCCTGCAGCAACGCGTCCCGCGCCTCCCGGTCCTCGCCCTGTGGGGCGCTGCCGCCGGGACCACGGTCGTGCTGAACCTCGACACCACGATCGTGCTGCTCACCCCGCTCTACGTCCGCCTGGCCCGACGGGCGGAGGTCGACCCGCTCCCGCTGGCCCTCGTGCCGCTGGTCCTCGCCGGCCTCGCATCGTCGGTGCTCCCGGTCTCGAACCTCACGACGCTCATCGCCGCGGATCGGTTGGGCCTCGGCGTCGGTGACGTCGTCGGAAACCTGGCGCTGCCGAGCCTCGTTGCCGTGGTGGTCGGCTGGTTGGCGTACCGCCGCATCCACCCGCGGGTGCTCGTCGCCGGGCCCACCGATCCCGTCGACCGCCGGGCCCTCGCCATCGGGGCGGTCGTGGTCGCCGGGCTGTTGGTGGCGTTCACCGTCGGTCCCGGCGTGGGCGTCGACCCCTGGATGGCTGCGGTGGCCGCCGACGTGGTGCTCGTCGCGGTCACCCGCACGCTGCCGTGGCGCGACCTGCCAGTGGCCACGGCCGTCGGCGTGGCGGCGGTGGCCGCCGTCGTCGCAACGGCCGTGGATCCGGGCCTCCTCGACCCGCTGCTCCGCGCGACGCAACCCATCGCCCTCGCGGGCGTCACCGCCGCCGGTGCTGTTGTCGCCAACGCGGTCAACAACATCCCGGCCACGCTCCTCGCCGTCGACGGGACCCGACACGCGACCCCTGGGCTCTGGGCTTGGCTGCTCGGCGTCGATGCCGGGGCCGTCCTGTTGCCGATCGGCGCGCTGGCCAACCTCCTGTGGCGACGCGTCCTGCGCACCGAGGGCATCCGCGTCACCGTGGGCGACCACGTCCGGGCGGTCTGGCCCATCGCGGTGCCAGCGCTGGCCGCCGCCGCCGTGGCGCATTCCGTGATCGCCGCCGCCCGCTGAGCTCGGGCTCGCGGCACCGCGAGATCGAACGCGCTGGACCGGGCATCGCGGCGCGGATCAGCCCGGCGGAGTCCCTGGCGGGCCCTCGGCACCGTCCCCATCGATGTCCCCATCGACGACCACGTCGGCAAGCTCCGGACCGAAATCGCAGGCGTGGCACTCGAGCTCGAGGGTGGCATGGCTGATGCCGAAGCGGTCGGCCAGCATCTCCTTCAACCGCACCCCCTCCTGCTGTGCGTCGTGGAGCGTCTGCGGTTCCGCCAGGACCACGTGACCGGAGAAGGCGGTGACGTCGGAGGCCAGGCTCCACAGGTGGGTGTGGTGCACGGCCATGACCTGAGGGTCGCTCGCCAGGGCAGCCTCGACCGCGGCAGGGTCGACGTCGCCCGGCGCAGCCTCCAGCATCACGTTCGTGGCATCACGCAGCAGGCCCCACGCCGACCAGACCACCAAACCGGCGATCAGCAGGGAGACCAGCGGATCGACCCAGTCGGCGCCGAACGCCAACACCGCGACGCCAGCGGCGATGGCACCCACCGACCCCACCGCGTCCACGACCATGTGGAGGTAGGCGCCGCGCATGTTCATGCTCCGGCCGCTGGCGCGGGCCAGCAGCACGGCACTGGCGACGTTGACCCCCAGGCCGACGATCGCGACGGCCAACATGCCGCCACCGTCGACGGAGACCGGATCACCGAGTCGCCCGATCGCCTCGTAGGCGATCCAGCCCGAGGCCGCGAGGAGGATCAACCCGTTCGCCTGCCCACCAAGGACCTCCGAGCGCTGGAAGCCGTAGCTGTGCCGAGATGTCGCCGGGCGCACCACGAGGCGCTGGGCGACGATCGCGATCACGAGGCCGGCCACGTCCGAGAGGAGGTGGGCGGCGTCGGCCAGCAGGGCGAGCGAATCGAAGGCGAAGCCACCGAGTGCCTCGACGACGAGGAGGGCGGCATTGGCGACGAGCGCGATCCAGAGCGCACGAGCCTGCACCTCGCGGCTCGGCCCGTGGCGGTGCACCGCATCGTGCGAGTCCCCGCGGTGCGTGCCCTCAGGTCCCGCAGCCGCTCGGATCGTCGCCATCGCAGACCCTTCCATTGCCGATCATCGATGTGGGAGTCATCCTCGACAGATCGATCCTGATCAATCTACCGGGACCCCGCCGTGTCGGGATCCTCCCGTCGATCACCTCGACGGGCGACCGTCGGTGGCGTTCGGGGGCAAGACGACGGGCGGGAGCGATGGGTCCACCGGCGGGCCGGGGGCGACAGCAGCAACCGGCGTGACCGGCGCCGCGGCCGGCGTGGATGGCGCGGCCGCCCAGCGAGCGGGAACCCCCACGGGCGTGCGTGGCCCCGGCGCGGTCCAGGGGTCCAATGCGGCGGCCGCGGGGGCGAACCCGAGCGCTCCCGGTTCCTCGAAGTCGCGCACGAGCTCATTCGACGTCGACGCCAGGACCCATGCCCTGGTGCCCGCGGGGAGGAGCACGCCCCAGGCGCACACGAAGAGCAAGATCCCGACCAGCGCGGCCCCGTGTGACACGAGCAGACCCACGGGCACCATCAACGGGACGAGCGCGACCACGCCGACCCCGGCCAACGTGGCAACCGTTCCCACCGGTCGCGGTTGACGCCAGCGCCAGAGCAGGGCGCCGGCGACCAGCGGCCCGACCAGGAAGCACCCGGCTACCACCGCAAAGAAGCCGTCCAGCCGATGTGCCGTGGGGAAGGCACCCCCACCCGGCGGGTTCCGGGCGACCTGGAGGAGGATCCCGGTCACCACCCCGCCGCCGGTCCATCCGGCCACCGTGAGCAACACACCCACCCCCGGATCGTCGCTGCCTGCCGCAGCGGGTTCCGTTTGCATCATGCAGCCACCCTTGTGTCGGGATGTCAGTTTGGCAGCGCGTCGGGTGGGCTTGCACGCCGTGGTCGATGCGCGCGGCCAGGCTCTGGCCGGCCGGTTCACCGCCGTCGATCACGCCCAGGTCACCGGGGGTTCCAGCGATCGGCGACACTGTCCGGCCATGAGCGACGACCGGCAGACGATGGTGGCCCTCGACCTCGAAGGGGTGCTGGTCCCTGAGATCTGGATCGCCGTCGCCGATCGCACGGGGATCGACGCGTTGCGCCGCACCACCCGCGACGAGCCCGACTACGACGTGCTCATGCGCTACCGCCTCGACCTGCTGGCCGAGCACGACCTGACCCTGTCGGCCATCGACGAGGTGATCGGCGGGCTGTCACCGCTGGAGGGTGCCGCGGCGTTCCTCGACGAGCTCCGCGACCGCACCCAGGTCGTGATCCTCTCCGACACGTTCGAGCAGTTCGCGGCGCCGCTCATGCGCCAGCTCGGCCGCCCCGCGATCTGGTGCCACCGGCTCGTGGTCCACGACGACCGGATCATCGACTATCGCCTCCGCATGCCCGATCCGAAGCGCAAGGCCGTCGAGGCGCTGCACGGCCTGAACTACAAGGTCATCGCGGCCGGCGACTCCTACAACGACACCACCATGCTGCTCGCCGCCGACGCCGGCTTCTTGTTCCACTCGCCACCCAACGTCCAGGCCGAGTTCCCCCAACTTCCCGCCCTCGACACCTACGACGAGCTGCTCGACCGCATCACCGCCGAGCTCGGCTGAGGATCGGGCGGGCCCCCGACGTCGCGCCCGACCCGCGCCGCCGACGTCGGCCCGTCAGGGAATCGAGGGGGCCGAGTAGTAGGGACGGCCGGCGGCCGACCACTCCTCGTAGAGCTCGAAGAAGGGTTCCCCGAACGGGTCCTGGCCGCGCAGTGGCATGGCGGCCCGGCGGATCGTGAAGTCGAACGGCGCGAGGCGGCCGGCGTCATCGAAGTGGCGTCCGGCGGCCCCCTCGTGGCCGGCCCGGTGCAGCGCGAGCGCGAGGCGGAACTCGGTGCGGGCCTGCTGGGCCGCGTCGTCGGGGAGCATCTGTGCCGCGCGCACGGCGACGTCGTCGGCGAAGGGGACCTCCCCGCCGACGACCCACCGCTCCAGGGCGGCGAGGTGCGGAGCCGAGGGCACGCCGTGGAAGTCGACGAACTCGTCGTTCCCGAACGCCGCCGTGTTGGGGCGAACGATCCGATCGCCCTCGTCGATCCACACCGCAGTGGGCACGTTGACGATCCCGTACGCGTCGACGAAGCGGTGGTCGGCGTCGACGAGGACCGGGAAGGTGACCCGGGCCGCCTCGACGTACGGAGCGACATCCTCGGCCGCTTGGTCGACCGCGACGGCGACGACGGAGAAGCCCTCATCCGCCCACCGCTCATGGAGGCCCTGCCAGACCGGGAGGTCGTGTCGGCACCCGCACCAGGAGGCGAACGCCACGACGAGTCGCTTGCGCCCGCTGAGGTCGTGGACGCTCGCGGTGCCGCCGGCCACGGTGGGCAAGGAGATGTGGGGCGCGTCCAACGAGGCGAGGGCGACAGCGCGCTCGTGGGCGGGCGCTCCCAACGCCACGAAGCCCAGCGATGGCTCCAGCGCCACCGGCCGGCCCACGGCCGTGGCGAAGGCCGCGACGTCGATCCAGCCATCAGGCCCGAGCGCGACGCGGTCGTGCACCGGCATGCACGTGTCGTCTCGGCACAGGCCCTGCGGCTTGAGCGCCCAGCCGGTGGCCCCGGACAGGTCCGCCTCGGCCACCAGGAGGCGGTCACCGTCGCGCCCGCCGTCGACCTGTGCCTCCTCATCCGTGATGACCGTGAGGAGAACGCGTTCCATTTCCGGAGCCTACGGAGGACCTGCGCCCGATGCTGAGGGTCTGGACCTCGGCGAGGGTCAGCGTTCGGTCGGCACCTGCAGGACGATGCCAGCGACCTCGGCGCGGGGCTCGAAGCCCAGACGCTCGTACATGGCGATCGCGCCCGAGTTGTCGGCCGACGCGTGCAGGAACGCGACGGCACCGGTTGCGTGGATGCGCTCGACGAGGTCGAGGACGAGTCGGGTGCCCAGGCCCTGACGGCGATGCGACTCGAGGGTGCACACCGCGCTGATCTCGATGTGGCCGTCGAACCGCATGCGCTGGCCGGCCATGGCCACAAGCCGGCCCTCGTCGCGGATGCCGAGGTAGGTGCCGAGCTCGATGGTGCGCGGCCGAAACGGGCCGGGTTGGGTGGTCTCGGCCAGCGCCAGCATCTCGGGCACGTCGGCGGCATGGAGGACCAGGGCATCGGGCTCGGGCGCGCCGATCACCCGCGTCGCCAGCATCTGGATCCCGACGAACGTGGCGAGGACCGTCCACTCCGGAGGCGGCGCCACCGAACGCCGGAACACAGCGGTCGTCTCGCCCGGCTCGTGCAGGGCCGCGAGCTCCGCCCACGCCTCAGGGTCCACGTCCTCGGGGAGTGCCGAGAACACCGAGACGTCGGGGTGGAACCGCGCCGCGCGCTCCGTCGCGATGGCGAAGCGCCGGTGCGGCCCCGTCAGCGTCGGCCAGATGGCGTTGTCGAGCAGGTCGGCCACGCCCGGCAGTGTGCCCGCCGCTCACGCGATCCGCGAACTCGGTTCTCGGCCCGGCGCCGACCAAGCCCGCCGGCGTGACGCGCGGCGGTGAGCCGCGGCCTCCGTCAGCCGGGGGACAGAGGACGGGACAACGCGACGGTGGCCGGCGTGGCGGCGGGGTCGCCGACATGGCGGGCGAGGACCACCTCGACCGGACCTTCGGTGGGGACCCACCCATGGGCGTGGGGATCGCGGCGGTCGAGGAGCGAGAGTGGGAACCGAACCTCCACGACCCGCCGCAGGCCGAGCTCGAGGTCGTCGACGCGGAAGCCGACGAGCTTGGCGGGGCGGTCACCGGTCCCCGCGTAGGCCTGGAGCACCAGACGACCAGGGCGCCTGCCGACGTTGGCCACGGTGGTGGTCGCGACGATCTCGTCACCGTGCTGGGCCGCACCCGTGGGACCGATCTCGAAGTCGGTGTAGGCCAACCCGAACCCGAACGGGTAGGCGGGCTCGTGGCCGTCAGCCGCGAGCTTCCAGTAGCCGTGCCACCCGTCGTAGGTGACCGCGGTGGCGTCACGGTCGAACGCGGGGAGGTGGTCCGCGTCGGTCGGCACGCTGAACGGGAGCCGCCCGCTCGGCTCGGCACGACCCAGGAGCACGTCGGCCAGCGCGTGCCCGCCCTCCATGCCCGCGTACCAGGACTGCAGCACGGCGGGCACCGAGCGGTCCCACGTCCCCATGAGCACGGCGCTCCCGGCGACGACCGCCACGACCGTGCGCGGGTTGGCGGCGGCCACCGCGAGGATCAAGGCCTCATCGTCGGGGTGGAGGCGCAGCGACGAACGGTCGCCGCCCTTGGAGAACCCGAGGGCGCCTTCGGGATCCGCCTCGGGGTCCTGGAACGGATCGGTGTCAGCGGCGACCGACGCGGCGAACGCGGCCGCCGCCTCGGGGTCGTCGGGCGGCGGCATGAGATCCACGAGGTGCTGGGTGCCGCTGCCGCCGATGAACTCGCCCTCGTCGGCCTTCGTGTAGCCGACGACCACGATGGCCACGTCGGCCTCGGATGCGATCTGTGCCGCGACCTCCGGGTCCGTCCCGTCGTCGTGCACGACGCCCGCCGTGCCGGACAGCGCGGCGCGCAGGCCGTCGAGCGGCGTGACCACCGACGGCGCCCACACGTTGCTCGACCCGCCGTCGCCGAGGTTGCGGACCGCGGCGAGCCGCCCGATCACCGCGACCCGGGTCAGGGCGCTTGGGTCGAGTGGCAGGAGCGGCGCGCCATCGATCGGCTCGTTGCGCAGCAGCACGATCGACTTCGTCGCCGCCTCGCGCGCAAGGGCCCGGTGGTCGTGCGACGCCAGCACGTCCATCGACGGCCGAGGCTTCGCCAGGATCCCGGCGAAACGCAGGAGGGTGGCCATCGTGCGGGTCACCGCGGCACGGATGTCGTCCTCGCTGCACTCCCCGGCGGCGAGCGCGGCGTCGAGGCCATGGGCACGGATCATGCGATAGGGCATCTCCACGTCGAGCCCGGCGGCGACGGACGGGCCGGCATCGCGCAGGCCGAAGATCCAGTCCGAGATGACCATGCCGTCGAAGCCCCACTCGGTGCGGAGCACGTCGGTGAGCAGCGACGGGCTCTGGCCGCACCACTCGTCGTTGACCGCGTTGTAGGCGCTCATCACGCAGGCGACACCCGCGTCCACGATGCGGCGGAAGTGCGGGAGGAAGACCTCGTGGAGCGCGACCTCGTCGACGGTGACATCCACGGAGAACCGGGCGTTCTCCATCGAGTTGCACGCGAAGTGCTTCACGCAGGCCATCGCGTGGCGCTGCACGCCGCGGGTGAGGGCGGCGCCGAGCTCGCCGACGTGGAACGGGTCCTCGCCGTAGGTCTCCTGGGCCCGGCCCCACTCCGGGTGGCGCAGGACGTTCACGCACACGCCGCCGTAGAGGCTCGCCCCGACCGCGCGCAGCTCGAGGCCGATCGCATCCCCGATGCGCTCCTCGAGGTCGACGTCCCAGGTGGCGCCACGCGCCATGCTCACGGGGAACGCCGTCGCCGGGCCGATCACCACGCCACGCGGGCCGTCGGAGAACTCGAAGCCCGGGATCCCGAGCCGATCGACCTGCGCCGCCGGGAACGTCCGTCGGTGGTAGCCGCCGACGCCGAGGTCCTCGAGCCCGGCCCAGAAGGGCACGTCGCCGTCGAGGCACCAACGCCGCTCGTCTTCGGTCATCGCCTCGACCAGCACGGCCGCCTCGACTGCGGGATCGGCCCCCGCCGCGACCCGCTGCGCCGCCTGCTCGAACGCGCTGTCGTCGGCCATCGCTCGCTACCCCTCATCGTGGTCCGGAGGTGGACATCTACCATGCCCTCCATGGTCCTCGCCGCCGCACCGTCCACCGATGCCGACGTCCTCGACCCGACCTTCTGGGTCGACCCCGACGCCATGCACGACACGTTCCGACGGCTGCGCACCCAGGGGCCACTTGCGCGAGACGAAGCCAACTCGCTGTGGGTCGTCCTCGGCCACCCGGAGCTCGTGGAGGTCGAACGCCGCAGCGACGTGTTCGTCAGCGGTCAGGGCTACCGGTCGTTCTGGCCCGAGGGCGAGGACAACATGATCTCGCTCGACGACCCGCCGCACGCCACGCAGCGCAAGCTCGTCTCGCGCCGCTTCACACCGAAGGCCGTGCGCGACCTCGACGGTTACCTCACGGCCCTCATCGGCGAGCTGGTCGACGGGTTCTCCGCTGCCGGATCGCTCGAAGTCGTGTCCCAGCTGGCCGCCCCGCTGCCTGCCCGCCTCACCGCCCACCTCCTTGGCTTCCCCGAGGACCGCTGGCACGACATCCAGACCTGGTCCGAGCGGCTGATGCGCTACGACCAGGCCTTCGCCGACGAAGGTGCGCAGCTCGGGTTCATCGGCGCGATCGGCGAGTTCTCCGAGGTCCTGTTCGCCACCGCGGCGGCCCGCAAGGCCGAGCCGGCCGACGACCTCGTGACCGTCTGGGCCAACGCCGAGGCGCAGGGCTGCCCGTACACCGCGCAGATGCTGGTGAACGAGACAGGCCTGGTGATCTCCGGTGGCGCCGAGACCACCCGCACGGTGATCGCTCGGGGCCTGGCCACCTTCGCCGAACACCCCGACCAGTGGGAGGCCATGGCCGCCGACCCGTCGCTCGTGCCCGGCGCCGTCGAGGAGCTGATCCGCTGGGTCACGCCGTTGAACAACTTCTTCCGCACCGCGGTGGCCGACACCGAGGTTGGGGGCGTCCCCGTGCACGCCGGTGACCGATTCATGCTCGCCTACCCGTCGGCCAACCGTGACGCACGGGTCTTCGCCGACCCCGACACGTTCGACATCCGCCGCCACCCGAACCCCCACGTGGCGTTCGGCTTCGGGACCCACTTCTGCCTCGGCGCCTCGCTGGCCCGCTACGAGCTCTCCCTCTTGTTCGCCAAGCTCGCCGCCGAGATCACCGACCTCCGCGTCACCGAGCCCGCCGACCTCGAAGCCAACATCTTCGTCACCGCTGTCCGCTCCCTCGGCATGTCCTTCACCCGCCGCTGACCGGCGCCATCCCCGCCGAACCCGCGCGCACATCGAAGTTGAGCAAGAACCGGTCGGGTGGCTCGACAGGTGGCTCGGCGGGTGGGCTCGGCGGGTGGGCTCGGCGGCCCGCCTACGCTCCGAGCGGCGGAGACCTGGCCCTCACATGGGCCACCGACCGAGGTGAGGACCAACGATGATCGACCTGCAGCGTGACGGCGACGTGTTCATCTTGACCATGGACGACGACGAGAACCGTCTGTCGCCATCGAACCTCGGCGAGCTCGAAACCGCCCTCGCCACGGTCGAGGCGGCCGACGGCGCCAAGGCCCTCGTGACCACCGGGACCGGCAAGTTCTTCTCCAACGGCCTGGACCTCGACCACCTCGGCGCCAACCCCGACGACCTCGTCCCGTACCTCGCCCGAGTCCACGCCCTGTTCGCACGAGTCCTGTCGATGCCGTGCGCCACCGTCGCCGCGTGCAACGGCCACACCTTCGCGGCGGGGGCCATGCTCGCCATCTGCCACGACCACCGGATCATGCGCGAGGACCGCGGCTACTGGTGCCTCCCCGAGGTCGACCTCGGCATGCCGTTCACCCCGGGCATGAACGCCCTGATCCCCGCCCGAGTTCCGCCCATGACCGCCCACGAGGCCATGGTCACCGGCCGCCGCTACGCGGGGACCGATGCCCTCGCGGCGGGCATCGTGCAGGGCCTCGCCTCAGAATCCGAGGTGCTGTCGTCCGCGGTGGCCTACGCCGCGACGCAGACCAGCAAGGCCGGCACGGGCATCGCCGGCATCCGCACCCACCTCCACGCCAGCGTCATCGACCACCTCACCGAGTCCTGATTCCTACCTGGAATACGCCAAAACATGTTGAAACGAGTTGTACGGCGCGTCAAACTCGAACCCCGGTTGACCGACGAGAGGTTCGAGGTGTGTCATGGCGATGACCGAGCGCAGCCGTTCCGCCCTCTACCAATCCCTGTCCGCCGTGGTCGACGACGAGCAGGCCGTCCAAGAGATGCTCAGCCACTTCCCCGCCCGAGACGTCGAAGAACCCGCGACGAAGGAGTTCATGCGCTCCGAGCTCGCGGCCACGCGTGAGGACTGGCGCGACGAGATCGGACTCCTCCGCGTCGAGCTGTACACCGGACTCGCCGACGTCCGCACCGAACTTCAAACCGGACTCGCCGACGTCCGCACCGAACTTCAAACCGGCCTCGCCGACGTCCGCACGGAGCTCCACGCGTCGCTCCACAAACAGTCGGTGTCGATGCTCGGCGTGCTGCTGACGTGGAGCGCGCTCCTCACCGCGGTGTTCACCGCGCTCACGCGATAGCAAACCGCGAGCCCGGTCAGGTGGCCCGGGACGGTTGGAGGACGTCGGCCTCCAGGGTGTCGAGCTGGCTCCGCAGGGTGTCGACGTCGAAGGCGAGGCACAGCACGATGAGACGGTCGACGCCGGCGTCGGCGTAGCGGCGCACCGCGTCACCGTCGACGGGGTTGAAGTACGGACAGACCGTGACGGTCACGTCGTCGCGGGAGCGGCCGTGATCGGCGAGGATGCCGTCCAGCCGGGCAAGCGGTTCGGCCATGTCCTCAGGGGCGCGGTTGAACGAGATCCAGCCCTGGCCGAGGCGGGCGACGCGCCGCAGGGCCGCATCGCTCTCGCCGCCCACGTGGATCGGCGGGTGTGGGGTCTGCACCGGCTTCGGGTACATGCGGCACGCCGGGAGGTCGTACAGCTCGCCGTGGTACTCCGACGTCTCGTGCGTCCAGAGCGACTTCATCACCGCGAGGTGGTCGTCGGCGCGCTGTCCTCGACGCTCGAACGGCATGTCGAGCGCATCGAACTCCTCGCGCAACCAGCCGATGCCGACGCCGAAGTCGACGCGCCCGCCCGAGAGCGAGTCGAGGTCCGTCACCTGCTTGGCCGTGTACACCGGGTTGCGTTGCGGCACCAGGCAGACGGCCGAACCGAGCCGCACTCGATCGGTCACCGCCGCGAGGTAGGTGAGGGCCGTGAACGGCTCGAGCATCCCGCTGTCGGCACCGCCGGGGAACTTCCCATCAGGCGAGTACGGGTAGCTCGACGCGTACTCGTCGAACAGGACGACGTGCTCAGGCACCCAGATGCTCTCGAAGCCCCGCTCCTCGGTCTCACGGCCGACGGCACGGAGGATCTCGGGCGATGCGTTGCCGTTCCCGAGTGGTACGAACAGGCCGACGTCCATGGGGCTCCTTGTCGGCCGGGTCACCTGGTCGGCCGGTCGCGGTGCAGCGGTGACCGTCACAAACTAGAACAGGTTCTCGTTCTGCCGCTCGGGCCACCTCGGCGCCGCCAACTCCAGAGAAGAGACCTGCCATGTCGATCCGCGTGATCCAGTGGGCAACCGGGACGGTGGGCATCCACGCCGTACCCGCCATCGTCGCCCACCCCAAGCTGGAACTGGCCGGGCTCTGGGTGCACTCCGACTCCAAGGCCGGACAGGACGCCGGAACGCTCACCGGTGGCGAGCCGGTGGGCATCACCGCCACCCAAGATGGCGACGCACTCCTCGCGCTCGACGCGGACTGCATCTGTTACACCGCCAGCTCCGACATCCGCCCCGACGGCGTGATCGACGACATCTGCCGGTTCCTCGCCAGCGGTAAGAACGTCGTGAACACCTCGTTCGTTCCGTTGCTCTTCCCGGCCGCCGCCGGCGAGGGCGTGCTCGACCGACTCGAAGCCGCATGCCGGGAAGGCGGCACGAGCTTCTACACGTCGGGCATCGACCCAGGCTTCGGCAATGCCGGCCTGGCCATCCACGCCCTCGCCCTCTGCAAGGAGGTGCGCCAGGTCCGGATGATGGAGATCATCAACTACGACACCTGGGACAACCCGTTCACCATGTTCGAGATCATGGGCTTCGGGAAGAAGACCGTGGCCGAGTCGCTGCTGCTCTCACCCGGATCCACGACCCTCGCCTGGGGGCCGGTCCTCCACCTCGTCGCGGCGGCCATCGGGCTGGAGCTGGACGAGATCGTCGAGCGCCACGAGATCATCACCGCGCCCGAGGACTTCGACATCGCGTCGGGCACCATCCCCGCGGGGACGATCTCGGGCATGCGCTTCGAGATCGTGGGCGTCTCCGATGGCGAGGAGCGGCTCGTGATCGAACACGTCACCCGCCTGCGCGACGAGGACGCCCCCGAGTGGCCCCCGAGTGGCCCCAGGGGGCCGGCTACCGGATCCTCGTCACCGGCGAACCGCACCTCCAGCTCGAGCTCGGCTTCTCGTCCGACTTCGGCGACCACAACCACGCCGGTTGCCTCGCCACCGCCCAGCACGTCGTCAACGCCATCCCCCACGTCGTGGCGGCCAGCCCCGGCGTCAAGACCCTCCTCGACCTCCCGGTGTACAGCGCCACCGTTTGAGGGCCGGGCCCGGTAGGTCCAGCTCACCCGGCCAATTCCTGTCGATCGCGGCCCCCCAGCGACACCAATCGACAGGAATTCGACGGTTCGGTGAGACGCCGAGCGACGAGGTCACCAGCGGGTGACGAACTTCAACACCCGCTGGACGAGGGGCGAGTAGGGCGGGTACATGAAGCCGGGGTCGACGCGGGTGGGGCGACGCATCACGGACTTGGTGTGGCTGAACGTCTCGAAGCCCGTCTTGCCGTGGTAGGCGCCCATGCCGCTGGGGCCGACGCCGCCGAACGGCAGCGAGGGCGCCGCCACCTGGTACACGAGGTGGTTGACGCACACGGATCCGGCGTGGGTGCGGTCGAGCACCGTGCGCTCCGTCGCTCGGGAGCCGCTGAAGAGGTAGAGCGCGAGCGGCCGCGGGCGGGCCCGCACGAACTCGATGGCATCGTCGACCGAGTCGACGGCGAGCACGGGGAGGATCGGGCCGAAGATCTCCTCGGTCATCACCGCGGAGTCCGGCTCCGGCTCGCGGATCACGACGGGGGCCATCACCCGAGAGGAGCGATCGGCCTTGCGGGCCGTGAGCTCGTCGCCGCCGTGGCCATCCAGCAGGCCTTCGAGCCGGTCGAGGTGGTGCTCGTTCACGATCGACGTGGCCGGCGCCCGGTCACGGAACTTCTCGAGCTCGTCCACCAGGAGACCGGTGAACGCCTCACTCACGCTGCGCTCGACGAGGACGTAGTCAGGGGCGATGCAGGTCTGGCCGGCGTTCAGGATCTTGGCCCAGGCGATGCGACGGGCCGCGACCTTGAGATCCGCGTCGGCGGCGACGATCGTCGGGCTCTTGCCTCCGAGCTCCAACGTGACCGGGGTCAGGTGCTTGGCCGCCGCCTCCATCACGACCTGGCCGACCCGGGTGCTGCCGGTGAAGAGGATGTGGTCGAACGGGTGGGACAACAGCTCGGTGGTCACCGGCACCCCGCCCTCGACCACGATCACGCCTTCGGGATCCAGGTAGCGGGGCACCAGGTCGGCCACCACGGCCGAGGTGGCGGGCGCCAGCTCGGACGGCTTCAACAGGGCGCAGTTGCCGGCGGCGACCGCGGCCACGAGGGGTGCGAGCAGCAGCTGGAGCGGGTAGTTCCACGGGGCGATCAACAACACGACCCCGAGCGGCTGCGGCTCCGTCCAGGCCTGGGCCGGTTGGAACGCCGCCGGCACCGGGTGCTTGGTCGGCTTGGACCACGAGCCGAGGTGCTTGAGGGCGTGGGCCGCCTCGTCGCGGGTGACGAGGAGCTCGGTGAGCCAACCGTCGAAGGCCGGCTTGCCGAGGTCGGCCGCCAGCGCGGCCAGCAGGTCTTCCTCGTGGTCGTGCAGCAGATCGATCAGGCCGCGCAGCTGGCGACGGCGCCAGGCGAGGTCCGTGGTGCGCCCGGAGTCGAAGGTGGTCCGGAGGCGCTCGATCACGGCGCCCACGTCGGTGGTGGTCTCGGTGCTCACGACGTACTCCCTCCGGCCCCGCCCGGTGGCGGACCCGTTCCCGCAACGCTACCGAGCGCTGCCGCGGGCAGCCCTGCCCGCGGTCACGGCGCTACGACGGACGCAGCGTCCAGCGGATCGGCAGGTGCTTGTAGCCACCCACGAAGCTGGCGGCGGTGTTCGCCGGGTCGCCGTTCGCCTCGATCCGGTCCAGCCGGGCGACGAACTGCTCGAGGAAGACGCGCAGCTCCATGCGGGCCAGCGCCGCGCCCAGGCAGAAGTGCTCGCCGACCCCGAACCCGAGGTGCGGGTTGGGATCCCGATCGATCCGGAACGCGAAGGGATCCTCGAACACCAACTCGTCGCGGTTGGCCGACGGGTAGAAGAGGCAGAGGTTGTCGCCGGCCTTGATCGCCTTGCCGCCGATCTCGGTGTCGACGTTGGCCGTCCGGATGAAGTGGATGACGGGGCTGGCCCAGCGGACGATCTCGTCGGCCGCCGACTTGGCCAGGGTCGGGTCGGCCTGGAGCATGGCCAGCTGGTCGGGATGATCGAGCAGCGCGTGCATGCCGACCGTCAGCGCGTTGCGCGTCGTGTCATGGCCAGCGGTGGCCACCAACACGAAGTAGCTGAGGAGCTCGATGTGCGGCAACGGCTTGCCGTCGACCTCGCCGTTCGCCAGCACCGAGGCGAGATCCTCGCCCGGCTGGGCGCGCTTCTCCTCCACCAGGTTGAAGAAGAAGTTGAACATCTCCGGCAGGAGGTTCTCCCGGTCGTCTCGACCGAGCTCAGGGTCGTCGGCACCGAACAGCTCGTTGGTGAGGCGCAGGATGAGGCCCTCGTCCTTGCTCGCCACGCCGAGGATCTCGCAGATCATGCGGAGCGGGTGCCACGACGCGATCTCCGTCACGAAGTCGAACTCCACATCGGTGCCGGCGTGACGGTCGAGCAACAGCGTGGTGATCTCGCCGACGCGATCCTCCAGGGTCTTGAGCACGCTCGGGCGGAAGTAGGGACCGGCGAGGTTCCGGTAGGTGCGGTGTTCGGGCGGATCCATGGTGACGAGCATCCGTAGGGGCATGCCGCCCTGGTCCGCGGCGTCGGGGAACGTCTCCAGCATCGTCTGCTCCTGGGCAACGGTCTGGAGGTTGAGCCGGGGCCGTGAGGAGAAGAGCTCGGGCTGCGAGGAGATCGCCTTCACGTCCGCATGCCGCGTGATCGCCCAGAACGGCCGGTAGCCCTCGGGTTCGCACCAGTGCACCGGGTCCTCGGCCCGCAACCGGGTCCAGGACTCGTGCGGGAACCCGTTGGCGGCGTAGCGATCGGGCGCCACCAGGTCGAGCGGGTCGATGTCCAGATCGGGCATGCGGGAAGGTCCTCCTCCCCAACCCCGGCGGGTCGGGTTGCCGAACCGACGGTACCCGCCATCGGTCACCGCCGACCCGGAGCCGGAGCCGGGGTGGACGAGCAGGCCGCCGGCCGGTGGGACCGGCGACTTGGGTCCCCGGGACATCGCCACCGACGTGACCCGGGCAGCGCGGCCCCCGACGGTCAGGCGGCGGTCAGGCGGCGGCGCAGCAGGCGAGGAGGGCGGGCTCGACGGTGTCGACCCGGTCGAACTCACCGCACTCGGTGGTGAGGAGGCACCAAGCCAGGTCGTCGGCGGGGCGGGCGCAGGCCCACTGCCCCCCGAGCCCTCCCATGCCGACGTCGGCGCCGTCGATCTGTCCGCCCGCGAGCGTCCACGTGACCGGTTGACCGATCACGCGGTCCACCCCCGATGCGCCGGGGCGGCCCACGCCGGCCGGCAGGCGGTCGTCGAGGAGCGCTGCCCAGAAGGAGGCCAAGCCCCGCGCCGTCGCCTGCCCGTTCACCGCCGGGATCTCGGCGCGACGCCAGGCCTCGGTGTTCACCAGTTCGGGGTCCCCGGTGGGGACGACACCGGCCCAGCCCCCAGCGGCCGGGTCCCGCCGATCATCCCACCACGCTTGCGTCATGCCACCGAGATCCACGCAACGTGACAGGTCCGCGTCGGTCACGCCGACGTGCACGTCGAGCCCAAGCGGTCCGCTCAGCTCTTCGGCGAGGAAGCGTCCGAGGGTGCGCCCGTCGGCCCGACGCACCAACTCGCCGACCAGGTGCCCGTAGGTCATGGCGTGCTCGCCCACCGCCTCGCCCGGTGCCCATTCGGGCTGGGCCGCCTCGAGCCCGGCGACCGTCGCCTCCCAATCGAGCAGCAGATCGAGGGTGCCTGGCGGCGGCACCGCGGACAGGCCGGCCGCGTGGGTCAGGACGTGACGGACGAGGAGCCGGCCGTCGGCGCCGGCGCGCAGCTCCGGCCACAGCTCTCGCACCGGCTGGTCGAGCCCGACGGCGCCGCGAGCCCCGAGCGCCAGCACGCAGGCACCGGCCAACGGCTTCACCGCCGACCAGGTGTGGATCAGCGACCACCGCTCCACCGAGCCGGCGGCCAGGTCGACGACCCAATCGCCGCGGTGGCGAGCCGCGACCTGGATGCCACCCGAGCCGGTCTGGAGGTCGAGCGCCGCCGCCAGTGCGACCGCGACGGGCTCGAAGCCGGGCCGCACCTCGCCCACCACCCCGGCCGGCAACCGACCGGGTCGACCGGTCACGTCACGTCGAGGACGGCGAGGAGATCAGCGTGATCCGCCACCACCGCGTCCCCCTCCACCTGGTCGGACCCGTCGTCGGGCGAGCCGAGATCGTCGTAGGCGCCGGTGTAGCGGACGGCGAACCAGCCGGCCGCCTGGGCGCCGGCGACGTCGGTCCGGCGCAGGTCGCCGATGTGCGCAGCCTCCTCGGCGTCGACGCCCAGGCCGGCCAGGGCATGGGCGAAGATCGCAGGGTCGGGCTTGAAGCAGCCCACCTCGTCGCTGAACGACCAGTGGTCGAAGCGGTCGAGCAGGTGGTGGCGGGCGAGGTACCCGCGCAGGGTGGTCGACGGGTTGAGCCCCACGTCGCAGATGATCCCGACCTTGATCCCCGCGGCCCGCAGGCCGTCGAGGGCGGCCTCGATGTGGGGCGTGGGCGACGGGTCGTGGGCCGGATCGGGGTCGATGATCGAGCGGAGCAGCTCGCGACGCAGCGAGTCGGTGGCTTCGATCCCGAGGTGCTCGAGCATGTCCCGCACGGCGTCGTCGGCGCGGTAGATGCGGTTCGCCTTCCAGTTCGTGTCGAACTGGCGGCCGGCATGACGCATGGCGCCCCGCACGACGTCACGCTCGACGTCGAACCCCTCGCCGGCGAGGAGCCCGAGCCACGCGGCCAGCCGCCGGTCGCGGACCCCGGCATCGTCGGCGACGATGAGCGTGTTCCAGAAGTCGAACGTGACCGCCCGAAGCGTCGGTCGGCCGATGCGAGACATGGACCCAGCATGGCCGCCCGGGTCCGGCGCCCGCACCCTCGAGACCCCGGGAGCCGAGCCGCCGCCGGGAGCCGGGCGTCGGATCGCCCAGTGCAGGAGTGGGAGCGGCAGCTACAAGGAGCCGTGGCCGGCCACGAGGCCGGGTGCAACAGAGGGGGCGTGGCTGCGCACGACCCCGTCGACCACCGCGGCCTCGGCGACTGCCAAGGCCACGAGCTCGGCCACCCTGGTGTCGAACACCGACGGGATGATGAACCCCGGGCGGAGCTCGTCGGCGGACACGGCACCGGCGATCGCTTCGGCCGCAGCGACCTTCATGTGCTCGGTGATGTCGGTGGCGCCGGCGTCGAGGGCACCGCGGAAGATGCCGGGGAAGGCCAGCACGTTGTTGATCTGGTTCGGGTAGTCGCTGCGGCCGGTGGCCATCACGGCTCACAACCCCTTGGCCAGCTCGGGCCGGATCTCCGGGTTCGGGTTCGACATGGCGAACACGATGGGGTCGGTGGCCATCTTGCGCAGATCGTCGGCCCCGATGAGATCCGGGGCACTGACCCCGATGAACACGTCGGCCCCCGGCAGGACGTCCTGCAGGGTGCCGCTGATCTGCTCGGGGTTGGTGATCTCAGCGAAGCGCTGCTTGACCTCGTTGAGGTCGGTGCGGCCGCGGTGGATCGCGCCCTGGCGGTCGGTGGCCACGATGTTGGTGACCCCGGCGTTCATGAGGATCTTCGCGATGGCGACCCCGGCGGCGCCGGCACCGGCGATGACGACGCGCAGGTCGCCCATGGCCTTGCCGACGATCTTCAGCGAGTTCTCGAGCGCGGCGAGCGTGACCACGGCCGTGCCGTGCTGGTCGTCGTGGAAGATCGGGATGTCCAGCGAAGCCCGGAGGCGATCCTCGACCTCGAAGCACGCCGGCGCGGAGATGTCCTCCAGGTTGATGCCGCCGAACACCGGAGCGATGCGCTGCACCGTCTCGACGATGGCGTCGATCCGCTCCTGCATCGACGCACCGGCACCGACGTCGATGCAGATCGGGAAGCCGTCGACCCCGGCGAAGTTCTTGAACAAGAGGGCCTTGCCCTCCATCACGGGCAGTGAGGCCTCGGGGCCGATGTTGCCGAGCCCCAGCACGGCGGTGCCGTCGGTGACGATGGCGACCGTGTTCTTCTTGATGGTGAGCTCGTGGACCCGCTCGGGCCGCTGTTCGATCTCGGTGCAGACGCGGGCGACGCCGGGCGTGTAGGCCATCGACAGGTCGTCGCGGTCGGCCACGGGCATGCGGGCGAGGACCTCGATCTTGCCGCCGTCGTGCATGTCGAACACGCGGTCGCTGACGGAGATGACCTCGATGCCGGCGATGCCGGCGAGCGAGGCGCAGACCTCGGCGATGTGGTCCTCGGACCGGCAGTTCACGATGAGGTCCTCGTCGAGGTGGTCCTCGCGGGCCTCGAAGCCCTCGAGGGCCACGATGTTGCCGCCGACCGCGCCGATCGCGGCCGCGAGGCGGCCGAGCGTTCCGGGCTGGTTGTCGAGCCGAACCCGGATGGTGACGGAGAAAGCGGCAGTGGGCGAGACCATCGGTGCGACGCTAGCCGGGGCCTCGCGGACGCCCCCAACCACCTTCGGCCGTCCGAGTGACGGCCGCACCACGCGCGGTCAGCGCTTGCCGCGGGCTTGGAGCGCCGTGAGCTTGCCGACGCCCCGTGCGGCCGCGATCGCGTCAGCCGGGGCGACGACCGCGGCGGAGACATCGATCGTGTCGTCGGAATCGGGATCGTCGGGATCAGCCGGGTCAGCGGCATCGTCGGGATCAGCGGGCTTGTCGAGCGCGGCGCGAAGGCGGAACACCGCCCCGGCGGGGAAGCGGCGATGGCCACCGAGGGTGCGGAGGACAGGCAGCTTGCCGGCCTCCGCCCATCTGGTGACCGTCTTCGGTGTGACCCGAAACATGGACGCGACCTCAGCGGGCGTGAGGAGCGCGTCGGGGTCGGGGCGGGCGACCTCGGTATGCGACATTTTCAATCCTTTGGGCGGGTACGCCATCCTCAGCCGAATGACGTGAGAACACCCTAACCGG
>JAOBWM010000116.1 GCA_025463365.1 Acidimicrobiales bacterium | reverse complement strand
TCGGCGAGGGCCAGGCGGGCGACCCCGACGGCGTAGCGCGAGAAGTTGTCGGACCGGCGCACCTCCTTGGCCGTGAGGTACTGGCGCGGGTCGAAGTCGACGACGGGCGTGGACACCCGAGCGGGTTCCCCGGCGGCCAGCCACGACCAGAACCGGTCGAGGTCGCTGCCGCCGGAGCTGACGACGCCCAAGCCGGTCACGACCACCCGGCGGCGACCGGCCGTCACGAGACCAGGCCGCCGTCGACCGGCACCAGGGCGCCGGTCACGAAGGCGGCCCCGTCCGAGCACAAGAAGCCGATCGCGGCGGCGACCTCCGACGGTGTCCCCATGCGCCCCGCGGGCACCTGTGCCGTCCATCGTTCCTGCAACCGAGGTGCCATGGCCTCGATCAGTTCCGTGGCGATCACGCCCGGCGCCACGACGTTGACGGTGATGCCCCGTGGCCCGGCCTCGCGGGCCAGGGCGCGGGCCATTCCGAGCAGCCCGGTCTTGGTGGCGGCGTAGTTGGCCTGCCCCGCCGCACCGACCCACGCACCGACCGACGAGACGAGGACCAACCGGCCCCAACGGGCCGGTGCCATCGCGGCGAGCGCGGCGCGGGCCACCCGGAACGTGCCGGTGAGGTTCACGTCGACGACGGCCTGGAAGTCGGCGTCGGACATCCGGCTGCTGAGCCGGTCGCGGACGAGGGCCGCGTTGGCCACGACGATCTCGTACCCGGCGCCGGGCCCGGCGGGGCCTGGCTCGTCGGTGCCGAACAAGCGGTCGACGTCGGTGGCCGAGGTCGTGTCGCAACGGACCCAGGCCACCCCGGCCACCCCGGCGTGGTCACCGTCCGGATCCGGCGCGGGCTCGGTCGTGTGCCAGGTCGCGGTGACCTCGTGGCCCGCCGCGGCCAGGTGTGCCGCGGTGGCCCGGCCGATGCCGCGTGCGGCCCCGACCACCAGGGCCCGGCGGGGCATGGACGGTGCGTGGGCGGCCATCGGCTCAGGCGCTCATCGGGTCGGCCGGGCGAAACACGTCGGGCCGAGCCTTCAGGACGAGGCCGAGGGGATGGTGAGCAGGTCGACGGCGTCGGCGGCGTGCTGGCGGACGAGCGCCTGCTCGGCCGTCGTCAGGACCCGCTCGGGCCCGGGTTCCACGTCGGTGACCTTGCGGAAGCGCAGGATCGTGTAGCTGCGTTCCTCGCCGCTCAGGTACTCGAACAAGCGCGAGCCGCTCTGGCCGACGAACTCGCTCATGGCGGCGGCATCGCCTTCGGTGTGGTCACCGAAGGCGAGCTTCTGGCGTTCGGCCCGGGACCGGCGAGAGGCGTTGACGTTGGGGGTGATGTCGCGCTCGTGGATCAGCTCCAACCCGAGGCCCTCGAGCACGGCGATGAACGGCTGGCGGAGCGCGTGGTCCATCAGGTCCGTGTAGAGGAAGTGGCCGCCGACGCGCAGGATGCGGGCCACGTCCCGGAAGAACGCCTCGATGTCGGGATAGGTGCAGCTCGTCTCGACGCTGACGACGGCGTCGGCCACGCCGCTGCCGACGGGCACCCGCTCGGCGTCCCCGTGGATGAAGGACGCATCGGCGTCGGGCATCGACTCCCGGCAGAAGACGATGGACTTGAACGCGATGTCGACGCCGACGACGGAGCCCACCTCGAACGAGCGGCGCAGCAGCCAGAGGTTGCCGCCCCGACCGCAGCCGACCTCGACGACGCGGGCGCCCGTCAGGTCCGTGGGGCCGACGACCTCGAACAACAGCTGGGCCGAGTCGCGGTTGGGGAACAGGGGACCGAGCGACGGACCGGCCACGGGCTCGCCCTCGAGCGGTTGGTAGCCGAAGTTGAAGAACCGGAGGTGCCGATCGAACGCCGATCCGGCCACGACGTCGTTCAGGTTGTCGAAGTTGCCCGCTTGGCCGGCCTTGAGCGCCGCGTCCCCGCCGTCGACCGTGGTCATGAGTCCGTGGCTGCGGCGCGGTGCCGGTCGATGGCGTCGACGAGCTGCCCGACGGTCTCGAGGTCGTAGAGCTCCTCTTCGGCCATCGTCACGCCGAGGCTGTGCTCGGCGCTGTTGACCACCTCGATGAGGTCGATGCTGTCGGCATCGAGGTCGTCGGCGAACCGGCTGTTCTTCGAGATCTCGGCCGGGTCGAGCTCGAGGACCTCCGCGAACCGGTCCCGAACCCACTCGAACGTTGCAATCTCCACGTGTCCTCCTCGTCGCCTGTCGGGCGATGGTACCGGAACGCTCCCGAGGCGGATTCGCTACGAGGTGCAGGCCGAGCCGAGCTCGTGCTTCCGGCACAGCTGGTCGAGCCAGGTCCCGACCTCGCCGCTCCACCGCTGCGCACCGGCGAGATCGAGGTGGTTGCGGTCGTGGAAGAGGTCCGACGGCCAGGTGCTGGTGAAGGTGTCGAGCACGGGCACGCCGTGGTCGGCTCCCCATTGCTCGAGCTCGGTGGCGAGGCGGTCGAGCCGGGCGAAGTCGACCCCGCCGGCGATGAGGGGCTTGCGGTCGATGGGTGCCAGGGCGATCACGGGGACCGTGCCGTGCGAGCGGAGCGTGTCGACCAGCCGGGCGAGGAGGCTGTAGTACGGCGTGCCGTCCTCGAAGATCTTGTAGATGGCCGCCCCGACGTCGTCCTTGGTGACCGGGAGCGACGCCTGGCGATAGTCGAGGATCTCGCCGGTGGGCGCGGTGTTGCGGGCCACGGCCTTGGGATCGGTCTCGGTCTCGGCGTCGATGCCCTTGGCGTCGTTCGCCGGGTCCGCGGCGTCATCGGCTTGGTCGCCGACGAGATCTTGGGCCGCTCGGCCGATGCCCTTGAACAACAAGACGGGCTGGCGCAGCTCCGTCCGGTATCGGATGAGCGCCGACCGCTGCCGCAGTCGCCACGCGATCGACCCGAGCCCGCCGGGGTCGATGACGTCGAACGCGGCTTGGTAGGCGGCGACGTTCTTGGCCGCCGGGTCGGCCTTCACGTCGATGCGCGAGGCCGCCATCGGCAGCATCCCGATCACCGCGACGTCGGGGTGGACCGCCGGGTCCACCACCCGCTTGAACCAGATGGCGTTGGTCGACGGCGGGGCGCCGACCAGGGCGGCGTTGTAGGCGCCCGACAAACCGGGGACCTCCTTGTCGACGACGCCGGGCAAGAGGCCACCCGCCGTCTCCGACGCGCCGAGGAAGACGAGGTCCATGTGCCCGCCGTGCCCGTAGAGCTGATCCGCCTTGATGTACACCCGCTCCTCGGACCCCGCCACGCGCGGGATCTCGGGACCGACCCACCGAGCGCTCAACTCGGCGAGGAGCATCGCGCCCACGATGGCCACCGGCAGCGTCCCCCGCGGGACCCGCCGCCGTTGCCGTGGTGCCCGCGGACGCCGGCGCCGGCCGGGCCGGCGCGAGGCGGTGGGCGAGGGGCTCATGCGCGGCCCACCCTACGAGGCCGGTCGGTTGCCACCCGAGGCAGAGGGGATCGTCAGGAGCCGGACCGCCTCGGCCGCGTGCGAGCGGACCTGGGCCTGCTCGTGCTCGGTCAGGAACCGCTCGGCCGGCGGCGTGACGTCGGCCGTCTTGGTGAACCGCAAGATGACGTAGCTGCTCAGGTCGCTGGCCAGGAGGTCGAACAGCTCGGAGCCGTCCACCCCGACGAACTCCTTCATGGCGGCGGCGTCGGCGCTGTCGTGGTCACCGAACGCCAGCTTCTGGCGAGCGGCGCGGTCGCGTCGCGACGCTTGGACGTTGGCCGTGATGTCGCGCTGGTAGGTGAGTTCCAGGCCGAGGCTGGCGAGCGTGGCGACGAACGGCTCGATCAGGCGGACGTCGTGCAGGTCGGTGTAGAGGAACTGGCCGCCGACCTTGAGGATGCGGGCCACGTCACGGAAGAAGGACTCGATGTCGGGGTACGTGCAGCTGGTCTCGACGCTCACGACGGCATCGGCGATCCCCGAGCCCACCGGAACCTGCTCGGCGTCGCCGTGGATGAACGCCGCGTTGCTCTCGGGCATCCGGTCGCGGCAGAAGACCACCGACTTGTGGGCGATGTCGACGCCGATCACCTGGGCGACCTCGTAGGAGCGGCGCAGCAGCCAGAGGTTGCCGCCCCGGCCGCAGCCGACCTCGACCACGCGGGCGCCCGTCAGGTCGGTGTCGCCGACGACCTCGAACAGGAGCTGGGCCGAGTCCCGGTTGGGGAACGCCCCGCCGAGCGACGGCCCCGAAGGTGTCTCGCCGTCGAGCGGCCGGTAGCCGAAGTTGAAGAACCGGAGGTGCCGATCGAACGCCGATCCGGCTACGACGTCGTTCAGGTTGTCGAAGTTCTCCGCCTGAGCCGCCTTCAGGCCCGCGTCACCCGCGTGGGCGCTCATTCGCCGACCGCACGGTGTCGGTCGATGGCGTCGACGAGCTGCCCGACGGTCTCGAGGTCGTAGAGCTCCTCTTCGGCCATGGTCACGCCGAGGCTGTGTTCGGCGCTGTTGACGACCTCGATGAGGTCGATGCTGTCGGCGTCGAGGTCGTCGGCGAACCGGCTGTTCTTCGAGATCTCGGCCGGGTCGAGCTCGAGGACCTCCGCGAACCGACCCCGCACCCACTCGAACGTTGTCTGGTCCATGTGCTTCCCCACTGAGCCGATCTGATGCGCCGGCGATGGTACCCGCGGGGTATCAGCCGATCCCCATGGAGAACCCGCCGTCGACGGGGATCACGGTGCCGGTCACGAAGCTGGCTCGATCCGAGGCCAAGAAGCTGACGGTGCCCGCTACGTCCTCCGGCGTGCCAGCCCGCTGCAAGGGGGTGGTCGCGATCCAGTCGGACGTCACCTTGCTCACCGGGCGTTGGTCGTCGATGCGGGTCACGGCGTTGTCGAGCAGGCCGGGCGCCACCACGTTCACCGTGATCGACCGGGACCCGACCTCGCGGGCGAGCGAGCGGGCCAGGCCGTGGAGGCCGGCCTTGGACGCGCTGTAGGACGCGACCCCGGGCACGCCCCACAACCCGGCGACCGAGCCCATGAGGACGATGCGCCCGGCCCGGCGGCGCAGCATCGGACCGAGTGCCGCCCGGGTCACGAGGAACGCACCCGTGAGGTTGGCGTCCACGACGGCCCGGAACCGCTCCGGAGGGGTGCGGATGGCCAGGTCCAGGTGGGCCCAGCCGGCGTTGGCCACCACGACGTGGATCGGGCCGATCTCGGCCTCCACCTCATCGACCGCGGCGCCGACCGCGTCAGCGTCGGTCACGTCGAAGCGCACCGCCGGGCCGGCGGCGGGTGGCGTGGACCGCCACCCGGAGACCACGGTGAAGCCGTCCGCTCGCAGCCGGGTCGCGCAGGCCGACCCGATCGATCCGCTGGCCCCGGTGACCAGGGCGACGCGGCCCGACCCGTCGTTCCCCGGCACGGCGGGCACCTTACCGGCCGGGGCGGGCCGCCCCGAGGGGAAGGGCGGGGGCGCTGTGGTTGACTGGCCCCATGAAGGCGAAGGGGGATCGTTGAGCGTCGCGGAGGTCGAACCACGCATCGGCCGACGCGTGGTGGTCACCGGGCTCGGCGTCCTGAGCGGTTCTTGCGTGGGCCACGAGGAGTTCTGGCAGGCGCTGGTGGCCCCGGATCCCGGCCCGACGCATCGCAAGGTGCTCGACTTCGAGCCGCGCCGGTGGCTCGACCGCCGTCGCCTGCAGCGCACGGCCCGGTTCGCCCAGATCGCGGTGGCGGCCGGTCGCCTGGCCCACGAGGATGCAGGCTCGCCGGTCGACGACCCCGAAGCGGTGGCGGTCGTCATGGGAACCGCGAACGGGGATGCCGGCCTGATCATCGAGGGCTACCTCGGGTTCCAGGCCAAGGGCCGCGAGGGCGTCAGCCTGCTGAGCGGTGTCATCTGCATGAGCAACGCCGGCTCGGCCAACATCGCCTTCGACCTCGGCTCGAAGGGGACCACCTACAGCGTGGCCAGCGGCTGCGCATCCGGCACCCACGCCGTCGGTGAGGCGTTCCGGCTCGTCCGCTACGGCCAGGCCGACGTCGCCTACACCGGTGGCAGCGAGGCGTCGCTCATGGGTGATGACGCCCTCGAGGACCCGGTGGCGGCCGGCCTGCTCAACCTGCGCGTCCACACCGAGGAGCCCGTCGTGCGGGCCTTCGACCTCAATCGCCAGGGCTTCATCCTCTCCGAGGGCGCCGGCGTGATGCGCCTCGAAACCCTGGATGCGGCCCGAGCCCGAGGAGCGCACATCTATGCCGAGGTGCTCGGCGCGGGCAACACGGTCGACGGCTACGACCTCATCCAACCGGCCCCGCGCGGCGAGGGGAGCCGCCGGTGCATGACGTTGGCCCTCCGCGAGGCCGGCGTCGATCCCGCCGACGTCGGCCACATCAACGTCCACGGCACCGCGACCAAGCACAACGACCAGGCCGAGTCCGATGCGGCGATGGACCTCTTCGGGTCCGGCGGCCCCGCCCTCACCTCCACCAAGGGGATCACCGGCCATCCAGGCGCGGCGGCCGGGGGGCTCGAGGCGGTGGCGCTCGCGCTCACGATCCACCACCGCGTGATCCCGCCGACCCAGCACTTCGAGACCCCGGACCCGGAGATCACCGCGGACATCGTCGTCGGCGCACCCCGTCCGTGGGAGCCCGGGTACGCCCTGTCGAACTCGCTGAGCCTCGGTGGCCAGAACGGTTCGATCGTCATGGGCCCCCCACCCGCCGCGTAGCCGCGGCTCCGGCTGGCGCCTGCCGGCCCCGATGCCCACCTGGAGGGCGTGAACCCGATGTTGTTGGTGCTGCTCGACCACGAAGGCCCGGTGCTCTTCGTCGGCGCGGAACCGATCGGGACGACCGAGGCGGGTCTCGTGCTCGCCGCGCAGCTCGCCGCCGGCCGCGAGCCCGATCCGGTCGAGCTGGCGGCCACGCACGGCGCCGACCGGGAGAGCCTCGAGGAGTTGGCGGCACGCCTTCGCACCTGGTTCGCCGCGGTCCCTGCTGACCGCCCGGTTCCCCTCGACCGCGGCGTTGCGTACCTGGCACCCGAGCCGGCTGCCTACTCGCCCGACGTGCTCCTGCAGGCACCGCTGCCGCTGCCGGCGATGCTGACCGATCGCGGATACGTGGTGTGGGTGCCCTCGTCGGCCGAGCCGCTGGTCCTCGACGCCCACGAGGCCGCCCTGCTCTGCACCTTCGCCCTGCCCCGGCGCGGGGCCACGGTCACCCCTGACCGGCTTCCGGGGAACCCGCTCGTGGCCGACGCCGTGGTCCGCGACGCGTTCCTCACGCGCCTGGCCGCCGTCGGCCTCCTCGGCGAGCGCTTCTCGTTCCCGGCCCGCAAGCGCGGCATGCTCGGAGAGAACGGCGCCGGGCCGATGCGCGACGGGTCGCGGCACCGCATCAAGCGCCAGAACGAGATCCTGGCGGCCCGGCCTCCTCGGGCCGGGCGGGTGCCGGTGTTCGGGATCGAGGCGGCCCCCAAGGCCATGCCGCCGCTCGGGATCGGGTTGTTGTTCAGCGCGGCGCTCGCCCACGACGGCGGGAAGCTCGGTGAGATCTACGACTTCGTGCCGGACTGGAACATCCGCCCGAAGGCGATCAAGCGCCTCGTCGCGGCTGGCCCCGGCGTGTTCTTGTTCTCGGACTACATCTGGTCCCTCGAGGCCAACCTCGTCATCTCGGCGACGGTCAAGACGGCCAGCCCCCACAGCGTCGTGATCCACGGTGGGCCTGACGCCCCCAAGTACGACGGCGATCGGGAGCAGTTCTTCTACGACCACCCCGCCGTCGACGTCATCGTCCACGGCGAGGGCGAGGGCACGCTCCCCGAGCTGCTGGTCGCCCTCGCCGGACAGCTCGACGGTGACCTCCGCGCCCTCGCCGAGGTGCCCGGCATCACCTACCGACCGGCGCCCGGCGCCGAGCCGATCAGCACGGCCGATCGGCCTCGGCTCGAAGACCTCAACGTGGTGCCCTCGCCGTACCTCACCGGCATCTTCGATGCCTGGGACGGGGGTGCCGCCACCATGGCCGTCCTGGAGACCAACCGCGGCTGCCCCTACGGGTGCACGTTCTGCGACTGGGGCTCGGCCACCCTCTCGCGCATCCGCAAGTACGACCTCGACCGCGTGTTCGGCGAGATCGAGTGGATGGCCAAGGCCAAGGTGGAGGTGGTCCTCGTGGCCGACGCCAACTTCGGCATCTTCGAGCGGGACGTGGCGATCGCCGAGAAGGTCGTCGAGGCTCGGGCGACCTACGGCTACCCCCGCGCCATGTTCACGAACTACGCCAAGAACACCGTCAAGCACCTCGAACCGATCGTGAGCACGCTCATCGCCGGCGGGCTGCACGGGCACGGGATCATGTCGGTGCAGACCTTCGACGAGCCGACCCTGCAGATCACGCGCCGCAAGAACCTCAAGACGGCGGACTACGCGCGCCTCGGTGCCCAGTTCGTCGAGGCGCAGCTCCCGATCTTCAGCGATCTCATGCTCGGCCTGCCGGGCGCAACGCTCGCATCGACGCTCAACGACATGCAGCAGCTGATCGACCAGGAGATCACGGCCCGGACCTATCCCACCCAGCTCCTCACCAACAGCCCGATGAACGAACCCTCGTACCGGGCGGAGTGGCAGATCGAGACCGACGAGCGGGGCATGCTCCGCTCGACGAAGAGCTACACCGCCGCCGAGCGGGCCGAGATGGATCGGGCGATCATCGCGTTCCACGCCGCCGACACCTACGGCATCTTGCGGGTGGTGCTCCGCTGGCTCACCGACCAGACCGGGGTCCGCGAGATCGACCTGCTGGACCGGCTGCGCCACGAGGTTGAGGCCCAGCCTGAGCAGGCCCCGCTGCTCGCGTGGGTGCTGGGGCGCTTCCCCTCCGACACCATCCCGCCCGGCACCTGGCCCCTGCTGTTCGACCAGGTCGAGCGGATGCTGGTCGCGTGCTGGGGCATCGACCCCGAGGGAACCGAGTGGCAGGCGGTGCGCATGCTCCAGGAGCACGTGCTGCCCGATCGCGGGCGCGCCTTCCCCGATGTGGTCGAGCTTCCCCACGACGTGGTGGCCTGGTTGCACGACGTGCGCGAGCACCCCCAGGATCGCACCGGTCGTCCCGACCTCGCCTCGTTCGGCCCGTCGACCCTGGTCGTCTCCGACCCGATGGACACCTGTGCGCAGCTCGGGATCTGGCGGAGCATCGACGACACCCACAGCGCCGAGCTGGGCTGGGCGATGGCCCGCAACATGACCGGCCGGTGGGATCCCGTCAGCTGACGCTCGCGGGCTCCGGCTCGGCTACTCGCCGACGCTGACGATCTCGACCTTGAGCTTCGCTCCGGTGGGGGTCTCGTACTCGACCACGTCGCCGACCTTGTGGCCGAGCAGCGCGGTGCCGAGCGCCGAGCCCGGCGACATGACCTCGAGGCCTTCGACGCGCTCCTCGATGGACCCGAGCAGGTACCGCTCGACGTCGTCGTCGCCCTCGTAGCGGATCTCGATGACCGTGCCGGCCTGCACCTCGTCGGCGTCGCCAGAGGTCACGATCTCGGCGTTCTCGATGAGGTTCGCCAGGTGGAGGATGCGGCCGTGCATCTTCCCCTGCTCCTCCTTGGCGGCGTGGTAGTCGCCGTTCTCGGAGAGATCGCCCAGCTCACGGGCCGTCTCGATCTTGCGGGCGATGTCGATCCGCCCCCGGGTCACCAGATCGTCGTGCTCTTCCTTCAGACGGTCGAACGCCGCCTGGGAGAGCGAAACCTTGTCAGCCATCCGACGAGCCTAGGTCGTCGGCCGGATGGCCTCCCAGGGGTCATCCGATGGCGGGACGCCGGGAGGGGGCGCCGGCGGTGACCGCGGCGGCGATCACGGCGATGCCCCAGAACAACCCGACCAGCTTGTCGGCCTTCACCGCTTCGGTCACGACCTCGCGGGCGAAGCTGAAGCCCTGCCACAGCGGCACGTCGAGGTGCTGGCCGGCGTCGGCTGCCTGCGAGATGGCGAGCGAGCGGGCCACGAAGTACTCGGCCACCACCAGTGCGACCAAGCAGAACCCGGCGGCGAGGGCGCCCTGGAGCGGGCCTCCCTTGCGAGCGCCGACGAGCACCCCTTGGCCAGCGAGGATGCCCACGATCAGCGCCAGGTACGGGAACTGGCTGCCGCTCAGGGCGACGATGGCCCACCAGGCGACCCCGCCGACGGCGGCAGCGGCGATGCCGGTGAGCAGCGCGTCGAGCAGGCGCACCTTGACGACGAGCGGGGCCGAGATCGGTGGCGGAGGCGCGCCCCAGCCACCCTGCGGAGGCGGGGCGACCGCACTGGTGGGACCGGGCGCGCCGACGGCGCGCGCCGCACACGCGGGGCACCGCTCGGGGTGGGCGGTATCCGCAGGGACGGTGGGGAGCGGGGAGCCGCAGATGGCGCAGGCCGGTGGCATCACGGGTCACCTCCGGAGGGTCGAGGGTTTCCGAAGCTACTCGGCCCGGAGATGCTTGCCCGGGAGCCCGAGGCGAGGCCTACACTCGTCGCCGTGTCGTGTCCCCACCGGGTGATCGCCATCGGATAGCGCACGCCGAAACGTCGGTGTGCGCCTCGAGCCGTCCACTTCGGTGGGCGGCTTTGTCGTTGTGGGCGGGGGTCGGCCACGGTGGTCGGGCCTGAAGTCGTGAGCAGTCGTGAGTCGAGCAGGAAGAAACGGAGCAAGCAGGTGGCACACAGGATCGCAGTGATCGGGGGCGACGGGATCGGTCCCGAGGTGGTGGCCGAGGCCCTCAAGGTCGTCCGTGCCGCGGGGGTCGAGCTCCACACCACCGACTTCGACCTCGGCGGGGCCCGCTACCTGCGCGACGGCACGGTGCTCCCCGACGAGACGCTCGACGAGCTCCGCGGCTTCGACGCGATCTTGCTGGGCGCCGTCGGCACCCCCGAGGTGAAGACCGGCGTGATCGAGCGCGGCCTGCTGTTGAAGATGCGGTTCGCGCTCGACCAGTACGTCAACCTGCGGCCGTTCTCGCTGCCGGCGAAGGACATCGACTTCTTCGTGGTCCGCGAGAACACCGAGGGCACCTACGCGGGCGAGGGCGGCTTCTTGCGCAAGGGCACCGCCAACGAGATCGCCACCCAGGGCTCGGTCAACACGCGCCTCGGCGTCGAGCGGGTGGTGCGCTACGCGTTCGAGCTGGCCCGGAGCCGGCCCCGCAAGCACCTCACGTAGGAGCACAAGACCAACGTGCTCACCTTCGCCGGGGATCTGTGGCAGCGCACGTTCGACCTCGTCGCCGCCGACTTCCCCGAGGTCACCACCGGCTACAACCACGTCGACGCCGCCTGCATCTACTTCGTGCAGGAGCCCCAGCGCTACGACGTGATCGTCACCGACAACCTCTTCGGCGACATCCTCACCGACCTCGGTGGGGCCGTGTCGGGCGGCATCGGGTTCGCCTCGTCGGGCAACCTCGACCCGAGCCGGCAGGCCCCGTCCATGTTCGAGCCCGTCCACGGCTCGGCCCCCGACATCGCCGGCCAGGCCAAGGCCAACCCCATCGCGGCCATCTTGAGCGCGGCGATGATGCTCGACCTGCTCGGCGAGGGTGACGCCGCCGAGCGCATCCGCAAGGCATGCTCGGCCGTGTCCGACCTCACCGCGTCCACCCCCGAGATCGGCGACGCAGTCGTCGCGGGCCTGTAGTCCCACCTCTCCTTCGTCCACGACCTGACCCACAGCGGAGATCCCGATGCCCATCACGCCCACCACGAAGATCTGGATGAACGGCGAGCTCGTCGACTGGGACGCGGCCAACATCCACGTCCTCACGCACTCGCTCCACTACGGCATGGGCGTGTTCGAGGGCGTGCGCGCGTACGAGACCGCGCAGGGTCCGGCCGTGTTCCGCCTCACCGAGCACATGGAGCGCCTCCACAACTCGGCGCGGATCTTGATGATGGACCTCCCGTACACGGTCGACGAGTTGGTCGAGGCCACCAAGCTGGTCGTGCGGGAGAGCGGCTTGCCCAGCTGCTACATCCGGCCCATCGCCTACTACGGCTACGGCGAGATGGGGCTCAACACCCTCCCGTGCACGGTCGACGTGGCCATCGCCTGCTGGCCGTGGGGCGCCTACCTCGGTGACGAAGCCCTCACCAAGGGCGTGAAGCTCAAGACGTCCTCGTGGACCCGCCACGACCACAACACCATGCCGCCAGCGTCCAAGACCACCGGCAACTACGTGAACTCGTCGCTCGCGAAGGTCGAGGCCCTGAAGGCCGGGTACGACGAGGCGATCATGCTGAACCGCCAGGGCATGGTCAGCGAGTGCACCGGCGAGAACGTCTTCGTCGCCCGCAAGGGCCGGTTCCTCACCCCGCCGCTCGCCGCCGGCGCCCTCGAAGGCATCACCCAGGACTCGGTCATGACGATCGCCAAGGATCTCGGGTTCGAGTGCGTGCTGTCCGAGCTCACCCGCTCCGACGTGTACATCGCCGAGGAGATGTTCCTGTGCGGCACGGCGGCCGAGGTCTCCGCGGTCAACTCCCTCGACGATCGGCCGATCCCTTGTCCTGGGCCGATGACCACCGCCATCGCCGAGCAGTACCACCGTGCTGTTCGTGGCGAGATCGATCGGTACAAGGACTGGGTCGAACATGTCTCCTGACAAGCGAGTCGTCGAGGCCGCCGAGCCCACCACCACCGAGCACATGCCGGCGCGCGATCCGGGCCTGCCCGAGTCGGTGGAGATCTACGACACCACCCTGCGCGACGGCGCCCAGCTCGAGGGCATCTCGCTCACCGTCGACGACAAGCTCCGCATCGCGGATGAGCTCGACGAGCTCGGCGTGCACTTCATCGAAGGCGGCTGGCCCGGCGCCAACCCCAAGGACATCGAGTTCTTCGAGCGCGCCGGCACCGAGCTGCGCTTCGAGCGCTCGAACCTGGTGGCGTTCGGATCCACCCGCCGGCCGCGCGGCAAGGTCGACGACGACCCGACGCTGCGCAACCTCCTCGCCGCCGGCACGTCCGCGGTGTGCATCGTCGGCAAGAGCTCCGACTACCACGTGACCGAGGCGCTGCGCACCACGCTCGACGAAGGCGAGGCCATGGTCGCCGACTCGGTGGCGTTCCTGCGCGCCGCCGGCGTGCGGGTCCTGTTCGACGCCGAGCACTTCTTCGACGGCTGGAAGGAGAACCCCGAGTTCAGCCTCCGGATCCTCGAAGCCGCCGCGGAGCAGGGCGCCGAGACGCTGGTGTTGTGCGACACCAACGGTGGCGCCCTCCCGCACGAGGTCGAGGCCGTGGTCCGCGAGATCACCCGCCACTTCAAAGACGACGTCAAGGTGGCCGTCCACCTCCACGACGACACGGGCTGCGGCGTGGCCAACGCGCTCGCCGGCGTCCGGGGCGGAGCGGTGCAGGTGCAGGGCACGATGAACGGCTACGGCGAGCGCACCGGCAACTGCAACCTCACCACGATCATCCCGAACCTCACCTTGAAGATGGGCGTCCGGACCTTGCCCGAGGGCCGCATGTCCCGGCTCACCTCGGCCTCGAACCGCATCGCCGAGATCGTGAACTTCACGCCCAACCCGCAGGCCCCCTACGTCGGGTCCTCGGCCTTCGCGCACAAGGCCGGTCTCCACGTCTCGGCCATCACGCGCCGCAAGGACGCCTACGAGCACGTCGATCCCGAGGCCGTCGGCAACGGCACGCGCTTCGTGGTGTCGGAGATGGCCGGCAAGGCGACGATCGACCTCAAGGCCAAGGAGATCGGCATCGACCTCGACGGCCCGGCGCTCACCTCGATCATCGACGAGCTCAAGCGCCTGGAGCACGAGGGCTACCACTTCGAGGCAGCCGACGGCTCGCTCGAACTGCTGATGCGCCGCGCCGCGGGGTGGACCCAGCCGTTCTTCCACCTCGAGTCGTACCGGGTCATCGTCGCCGAGGGCGAAGACCTCCGCCACGACACCGAAGCCATCGTGAAGCTCGTCGTCGACGGTGAGCGCATCGGGCGCATCGGCGAGGGCAACGGCCCGGTCAACGCGCTCGACGCCGCCGTGCGCGCCGCCATCGGCGCCAAGTTCCCGCAGCTGGCGAAGGTGCACCTGACCGACTTCAAGGTCCGCGTGCTCGACACCGCCAAGGGCACCGGCGCCGTCACCCGCGTCCTGATCGACTCCACCAACGGCCGCCGGTCGTGGTCCACGATCGGCGTCAGCGAGAACATCATCCAGGCCGCCTGGCAGGCCCTCGAAGACTCCCTCGTCTACGGCCTGTTGCACACTGAGGAGTAGTCCTCGTCGTTGGTTCGCTGCGCTCACTCCACTCCTCGGAACCGGGTGAGCGGCTGACGCCGCGCCGTTCGCGCTCGTCGGCACGGCTTCGCCGCACCTCCTCGGTCGTCAGGGGGCGCCGCAAGCTCTGCCCCCCGACACCGCCCGGGCTCGAAGCTCGCTCGAACCCCGCCTCGCCTGCGCCCATCGCCTCGTTGGATGGGGTGGGCTTCGTGGGGTTGGGTGGCGCAGGTAGGTTCGGGGGGATGGCTGCGCCTGAGTTCGTTCCTCTCCTGCCGGTCGACAAGCCTCGGTCGTATGCCTCGCCCCCGCGTCGTGACGACGAGTGGTGGGCGGTGCGGCCCGCCGAGGTCGTGTCGGTCGGCCAGCCCGACGTCGACGCCGGCCGCATGGGCGCCCCCGGGCCCGACCAGGGGTACCTGCTCAAGCTGGTACCGATCCTGCGCCCCGAGCTGCACCTCACCGAGGGCGAGGCCCGGGCCGACGTCGAGGCCGGCGGGGCCGCCGTGGCCCTCAAGCGGGCGTCGCTCTTCGGCCGTGCCCCGGTCATCCACGACCTGCGCGTCGCCTACACCGTCTGGGGGTTCGTCGACCCCTCGCCCGATCCCGACCTCGTCGCCGAGCGCCGTCGCCGCTTCGAGGGCGTGCACCTGACCACCCACCACTACCCCGAGCTGCGGGCGGTCGCCGACGCCGTGCCCGAGGCGACGCTGCGGCTCACCCCTGCCCAAGCAGCCGAGGCCTACGCCCGCGGCTGGCGCGACCTCCTGTCGCTGTAGTCCCCGTGCGCCTCGACCCGGATGGCCGGCCCTTCATCGCGCTAGCTGCCGTCCCGGCGGCGGCGGCGGCGCTCGGCCGCAAGCCTGCCGTCGCCCTCGGACTGGGCATCCTCCCGGTCGCTGTCGGGGCGTTCTTCCGCGACCCCGACCGCCGGCCCGACCTCGAAGGTCCCGTCGACCCGCACCTCGTCCTCGCCCCCGCCGACGGTCGGGTCATGCACGCCGGCGAGCCGGAGCCCGGTGTGGCCCCACCCGGGGACTGGCTGCAGATCTCGATCTTCTTGTCCGTCGCCGACGTCCACATCAACCGGGCCCCCTACGGCGGGCGCGTCACCACGGTCACGTACCGGCCCGGCCGGTTCCTCACCGCGTTCAGCCCCGAGAGCGCCCTGGAGAACGAGCGCAGCGAGATCACGGTGGTCTCGGGCGCGGGAGCCGACGAGCGCACCGTGGTCTTCCGCCAGGTCGTGGGTCTGCTCGCCCGCCGGGTGGTCACCCGGATCGCACCGGGAGACGAGATCGCCACCGGGCAGCGCATCGGCCTCATGAAGTTCGGGTCCCGCATGGACGTCTTCGTGCCGCCGGGGGTCGAGCTCCTCGTGTCGAAGCGGGACCGGACCGTGGCGGGGGAGACCCCGCTCGCACGCTGGCCGCTCGCCGCCCCCGTCCCCGCCCGGTCGGAGTCGTAGGTGGATTCCCGCGGGGATGATCTCGTCGCCGAGGCCGAGGCCGACGACTTCAAGCTGGTGGCCCCGTCGGGGGCCCTGGTGGTCCGGCCGGACCGCCTCGATGCGCGCAGCCGGGCGCGCGCCATGACCCCGAGCGCCTTCACCTTGGCGAACATGCTGCTCGGCTTCTCGTCGATGCGCGCCGCCCAGGACGGCCGGCTCCACCTGGCCGCCATCCTCATCGCCGTCGCGATCCTCTTTGACATCTTCGATGGCGCCGTCGCCCGGGCCGTCGGTGCCATCACCCCGTTCGGCCTCCAGTTCGACTCGCTCGCCGACCTGATCAGCTTCGGCATCGCCCCCGCCACGCTCCTCTACTCCTGGTCACTGTCGGACCTGCACATCGGCGGCGAGCGGGTGCACCTCCTCGGCTGGGCGATCGCCGGGTTCTGGTTGGCATGCGCGGCCTTCCGCCTCGCCCGGTTCAACGTCACCATCGACCCGGCGGGCGACAAGCGGTACTTCATCGGCCTGGCCAGCCCGGGAGCCGCCGGCATCGTCATCGCCTCGGTGTTCGCCTTCACGGGCGACTTCACCGGGTGGCAGCAGCTGTTCCCGGTGGCGATCGCGATCCTGCCCGCGGCCATGATGGTCTCGCCCTTCCGGTTCACGTCGTTCCGCTTCATCGCCTCCCCCCGCCGCGATCGCGTGTGGGTCAGCGTGCTGGTCGTGGCGCTGCTGGTCGCCGGCCTGGCCGTCGTCCCGGTGGCCACGGGCCTGGTCGTGGCCTACGGGTACTTCCTCGTGGCCCCCATCGGCTGGCTCACCCGGCCCCTGCGCCGTCGACTCTTCGGACCCGACGCGGTGGCACCGCCGCGCCGGAACCTCCCGTCCGTGTTCTTCCTGGTCGACCCGTCGGCGGCGGTCGACGAACCGTCCGACCCCGCGTAGCGCTCAGCCCGGGGAGGGCGTGGTGGCCGCGTAGCCCTGCTCGACGATCATCTGGCCGACCTCCGCGTAGTCCTCGCGGTTCGGCGGGGCGAAGGTCGCCAGGCCGTCCACGTACCGGTTGTACATGCAGAACGCGGCGGCGATCAGGACGGCGTCGTGGATCTCGACGTCGGTGGCACCGGCCGACCGAGCGGCGTCCACCTCGGCGGCGGTGACGTGGAGGCCGCCCTGCTGGACCTTCGCGGCCAGGCGGAGGAGCGAGCGGATCTTGTCGGTGATCCGGGGCGTGTCGAGATCGGCGATCACCGCGTCGATGACCTCCCATCCGTCATCGAGCTGCAGAGCGGCGAACGTGGCGTGCGAGGTGTGGCAGAAGTGGCACCGGTTGAGGTGGGACACGTAGGCCGCGATCAGCTCCCGGTCGCCGCGCGAGAGGCTGTTGTCCCCGCGGAGCAGCACCTCGGCGAGGTCGTTGAGCGGCTTGGCCGTCTCGGGCCGGAAGTGCATCGGTCCCAGGATCCCGGGAAGGTCGGGCAGGTCGATGTGCGGCATGGCTCCCCCTCGTGCGCCAGCTCGTGGAGCCGACTCCTGCGCAGGAGGCTAGGCAGTCGCCGCCGAGCCGTCGAGTGGTGCGTTCGCACCATGCTCGGGGGCGCGCTCGCGAGCGATCCCGTACGCCGTAGGGTCAGACCGGTTGATTTCCACGGCACGGTGCCGACCGGGTGGTCATCGAACCCCAGCCACGGGGAGGTGGCCATGTACGTCGATCCGAACACCCACGTCGATCCGGTCCGTCCGATCTTGCGAGGTCGGTTGCACCAGGTTGCCTTCCTCGCCTCGATCGCGGGCCTCGTCGCCCTCGTCGAGCAGGCGTCGACCCCCCGAGCCCGCGCCGTGGCGTGGATCTACGGCCTGGCCAGCGCACTGCTCTACCTCACGAGCTCGAGCTACCACGTCTTCGCCAAGTCGCCGCGAGCCCGCCGCATCATGCAGCGCGCCGACCACTCGATGATCTTCGTGCTCATCGCCGGCACGTTCACGCCGATCGCCGTGCTCGCCGTGCCGAGCCCGTGGCGGTGGGTGGCACTGGCCACCATGTGGACCGGCGCGGTCGGTGGCGTGGTGCTGAAGGTGGTCGCCCTCGACCGCTTCCCCCGCCTCGGTGGTGCGCTCTACATCGTGCTCGGCTGGGTCGGCGTGGTGATCTTCCCCGCACTGTGGCACCGGCCGGAGACGCTCCTGCTCATCGCGGCGGGCGGCATCCTCTACACGATCGGCGCGATCTGCTTCTCCATGAGCCGGCCCCGGCTGTCGCCCCGCTGGTTCGGCTACCACGAGGTCTGGCACTCGTTCGGCATCGTCGCCGGGGTGCTGCTGTTCGCCGCGAACCTCGGCCTCGTCCGCGCCGGCTGATCACCGCACGGCCCGGCCCAGATCCATAGGGTGCGGCCGTGACCGCATCAACCCTCCGCATCCCCGTCGGCGACCTCACGTTCGACGCTGTCGCCGACGGCCCAGAGGACGGCGTTCCCGTCCTCCTGCTCCACGGGTTCCCCGAGTCTTCGTGGGCGTGGCGCAACGTGCAGCCGGGCCTCGCCACCGCTGGCTTCCGAACCGTCGCCCCGGACCAGCGCGGGTACTCGCCGGACGCCCGCCCGACCGACGCGGCCGCGTATGCCATCGAGGAGGTCATGGCCGACGCGCTCGGCATGGCCGACGACCTCGGATGGGACTCGTTCCACGTCGTCGGCCACGACTGGGGCGGGGTCGTGGCCTGGCACCTGGCCGGACGGCATGCGGCGCGCGTGCGGTCCCTTGCGGCCGTGTCGACACCCCACCCGCAGGCGTTCCTCGATGCCAAGTCCGCCGGTCCCCAGGCCGACGGTGAGGACCAGGCAGCCAAGTCCTCCTACATGGACTTCTTCCGCGAAGAGGGCAGCGAGGAGGTGGTCGTGGCCGACGGATCGGCCGTCTTCCGCGCCGCCCTCGCCGGCACCGGCCTCGACGACGAGAGCGTCGATCACTACATCGCCCAGCACGACACGGCCGAGAAGGCCCGTGGCCTCCTCAACTGGTACCGGGGCGCCACGCCCGATGACGGCACCCGCGTGGGTGACGTGACCGTGCCGACCCTCTACGTGTGGTCCGACGCTGATGCCGTCTTCGGTCGGTACGCGGCCGAAGCCACCGCCGGCCACGTCACCGGCCCCTACCGCTTCGAGACCCTGGCCGGCGTCAGCCACTGGATCCCCGAGGAGGCCGCGAGCCAGCTCACCGCTCTCCTCCGCGACCACCTGAGCATCGCCTGAGCCCCAGTAGGTTGGTCCGGTGACCTCCCCCGTCCGCGTCCGATTCGCGCCCTCACCCACGGGGTTCCTCCACGTCGGGTCGGGGCATTCCGCCCTGGCCAACTGGCTGGTCGCCCGCCAGACGGGCGGCGAGTTCCTGCTGCGGATCGAGGACACCGACGCCGAGCGCAACCGCCCCGAGCTGGTCGACAACGTCCTCGAGATGCTCCAGTGGCTCGGGCTCCAGTGGGACGGCGAGCCGGTGCGCCAGAGCGAGCGGGGGCAGCTCCACGCCGACGCTGCCGCCAAGCTGGTCGCCGCGGGCGCGGTGTACTTCTGCGACTGCACCAGCGAAGAGGTCCAAGCGCGCAACAAGGCAGCTGGGGGGAAGCCGGGCTACGACGGCTTCTGCCGGGATCGCGGCCTGGAGCCCGGCCCGGGCCGAGCGGCACGGTTCCGCACCCCGCGGGAAGGCCGGACCGGCTGGACCGACCTCGTGCGGGGCGAGATCTCCTTCGCCAACGCGGACCTCGAGGATTTCGTGGTGCTGCGCGGCGATGGCTCGCCCGTCTTCCTCCTCGCCAACGCCTTCGACGACGCGGACATGGGGATCACCCACGTGATCCGGGGCGAGGACCACGTCAACAGCACACCCAAGTACCTCCTCCTGCTGGACGGACTCGGCCTGAGCCGACCCACCGCCTTCGCCCACATGCCGCTGCTCGTCAACGAGCAGCGCAAGAAGCTGTCGAAGCGCCGCGACGACGTGTCGATGGCCGACTACCGCGAGCGCGGGTACCTGCCCGAGGCGATGGTCAACTACCTCGCGCTGCTCGGTTGGGGTCCTTCCGACGGGGTCGAGGTCCGCCCGATCGCCGAGATCATCGACCGCTACCGCCTCGAGGACGTGAACGCCTCGCCCGCGTTCTTCGACCAGAAGAAGCTCAGCTTCGTCAACGCCGAGAAGATCCGCGCCCTGCCGGTTCCGGAGTTCCTGGCCCGGGCCCGGCCGTTCCTGACCCACGGCGAGGCCTCGGCCGCCGCCCTCGAATCGCTGGCCACCGAGGTCCAGGAGCGGGTGCGAACCCTCGCCGAAGTCGAGCCGATGATCGAGTTCCTCGTGGTCGACGAGCCCGAGGTCAACGAGGCCTCGTGGACCAAGGCCATCACCAAGGGCAAGGCGGTCGCCGAGATGCTCGACGCCACCATCGCCTGGCTCGAGGCGCTCGATGACGACGCGTGGCAGCCCGAGCCGATCCAGCGGGCGGTGTCGGCGGCGGCGATCGATGCCGGGTTGGTGAACGCCGAGGGCGGTCCGCAGCTGTCCAAGGCCCAAGGGCCCGTCCGCGTCGCGATCAGCGGTCGCACCGTCGGCCCGCCGTTGTGGGAATCGATCACGGTGCTGGGTCGCGAGCGCACCCTCGCTCGCCTGCGGGTCACACGGGGTCGCCTGGGATGACGTCGACGGCCACCGCAACCGTTGCGGACCCACCGAAGCGGGTCCGCGGCTGGCGCCGCAGGGTCCTGTTCGGTGTGCTGGCCCTGCTCCTGGTGTTCGTGGCCTACATCGTCGGAACGTTCGTCCAGGTGTGGCAGGCGAGCGGCCGCGACCGGGCCCGCCCCGCCGATGCGATCGTCGTGCTCGGCGCCGCCCAGTACAACGGGAAGCCGTCGCCCGCCCTGCAACTGCGCCTCGACCACGCCCTCGCGCTGTACCACCGAGGCCTGGCCGACGTGGTGGTCGTGACCGGCGGGAAGCAGACCGGCGACCGCTACACCGAGGCGACCGTCGGCTACAACGTCCTGCGCCGGAGCGGGGTGCCGGACTCGGCGATCCGCAAGGAGGTCCAGGGCCGCACCACCTACGAGTCGTTGGCCTCGGTCTCCCGGTTCCTGCACGCCGAGGGCCGCGAGGATGTGATCTTGATCTCAGGACCGGCCACGTCCAAGCGACTCTCGGGTATCGCCTCGGCGGTGGGTCTGCATGCCGCCATCTCACCGGCCGACGGCGCGCCGACGGTCCGGTCGCTGATCCGCGAGACGATCGCCGTGTCCTTCGGGCGCCTGGTGGGCTACCGGCGCATGGAGCGGGTGGAGCACTGATGAGGTACGAGCGGTAGCGGTCCGACCCACGTCCGCTTTCGGAATCGGCCCGGGGGCGGCCGGTAGGGTCGCCGCATGTCAGAGCAGACCTCCCCCGAAGAAGCTGTCCGTCGCTACCTCGCGTGGGTCGACGATCCGTCCTCGGCCGTCGACCAGGACGCGGTGACCGAGGCCGAGGCCGCGTTTGCGGCGGCCGGTGATCCCATCGCCAAGCTGCACGCCGCCGCGGCGCGCGAGCGGGCCCGCACCGCCGACGCCGAGGCCATCACGGCGCGCTTCGTCGCTCACGCCAAGGCCTACGCCGACGGCGAGGGCATCCCGATGGAGGCGTTCCGCGTGCTCGGCGTGAGCGACGACGTGCTGGGCCGAGCAGGCTTCGAGATCCCCGTCGGCCGCGGCCGCGGCCCGGCGGCCCCGGCCCGCCGTTCGACCGGGGCTCCTCGGGCCGCGCAGATCCCGGTCACCCAGCTGAAGGCCGTGGCGGTCCAGATGCCCAAGCGGTTCACGCTCTCGCAGCTGGCCGACAAGGCCGGAGGCGGCTCTCCGGCCACGGTGCGCAAGGCGGTCGAGGAGCTCGTCGCCGAGGGGCGCGCCGCCAACCTCGGACCCGATCCCGAGCACAAGGGGCCCGGGCGCGCGCCCACGTTGTACGAGCTGCGCTGACCGCAGCAGCGCCGGATTCGACCTGATCGGCGCGATCCCTGCCGGCAACGGGGTTTGCTGCCGATCAGGAGCAGGGTCCGTCAGCAACGAGTTGGGGCTCGTTCAGGATTCCGACAGGTTTTCGCCCGAAAGCTGTTACGTGGAGGGCACGTTCGGGAAACTGCCCCTCCGTACGTTGCCCCCCATGAACATGCTCCGACTGCCATGGGCCAGCGAAGCGGCAATGCCTGCCTTCGCCGGTGTTGGGACCGCGGGACCCCCTTCCCGCCACGATGAGGCGCCACCGGGTCGGAGGTCCCGGAAGCGCCTTCCACTGAGCTCGCTCAAGGAGCGGGACATCCAGAAGCGCTTCGGGCTCCTGCTCGCGTCGAAGATGATCGCGATCGTGGCGATCTTCGCCATCATCGGGCTCTTCTACTTCCTCTTCGAGACGGCGGCCGGTGCTGCGCCGACCGAGGTCCTCACCAAGGCCGATGACTACATCAGCCCGATCAACACCATGTGGGTGTTGGTGACGGCGTTCCTCGTGTTCTTCATGCAGGCCGGCTTCATGGCCCTCGAGGCCGGCTTCGCCCGGTCCCGTGAGTCCGTCAACATCATGATGGAGTGCATCTTCGACACCTGCTTGTGCGGGCTCTTGTACTTCGCGATCGGGTTCGCCTTCCAGTTCGGCAAGGGCAACGGCGTCATCGGCCACTCGCTCTTCTTCCTGCACGGAGCCGGACCCACCTACGACTACGCGGGCATCTTCAACAGCCGGGTGGCGTTCCTCGCCTTCTTCCTGTTCCAGTTCGCCTTCGCCGACACCGCGTCGACCGTCACCTCCGGTGCCATGGTCGGGCGCACGAGCTTCAAGGGCGACATCCTCTACAGCGCGGTGGTGTCCGGCTTCATGTACCCGATCTTCGCCCACTGGGTGTGGGGTCCGGGTGGCTGGCTCGGTGGCGGCGGCACCAACTTCACGATGGGCATCTTCAACCCGCTCGTGAAGAACGACATCATCTTCCGCGACTTCGCCGGTTCGACAGTGGTGCACACCGTCGGCGGCTTCATCGCCCTGGCCGGTGCCATGGTCCTCGGCCCGCGCCTCGGACGGAAGTTCGCCAGGGACGGCGGTGGCCCCACGGCTCCCCACGACATGAACATCGCGGCCATCGGCGCGGTGATCTTGTGGTTCGGCTGGTACGGCTTCAACCCCGGCTCGACCCTTTCGGCCATGGACTGGGAAGGCATCGGTCGTGTCGCCACCAACACCACGTTGGCGGCGTGCGCCGGTGGCATGGTCGCCGTGTTCTTCGTCTATCCACGCTCGAAGAAGTGGGACGTCGGGATGTCGATCAACGGCTTCCTCGGTGGCCTGGTCGCCATCACGTGTCCGTGCTATTGGGTGTCACCGGGCGGCGCGATCCTGATCGGTGCGGTGGCCGGTGTGGTCGTCCCCCTCGGCGTCGACCTGCTCGAGCGACTGCGGATCGACGATCCGATCGGTGCGGTCGCCGTCCACGGCTTTGCCGGCGTCTGGGGGACCGTGAGCCTCGGCCTGTTTGCCTCGGGCAAGTTCGGCATCCCCGACCCGGTGGCCGGAACCGCCGACGCCAGCGCGACCATCCCGCACGTCACGGGCCTCTTCTACGGGGGTGGTACCTCGCAGCTGGTGGCGCAGCTCCTGGGGAGCGCCACCTGCGTGATCGTGGTCTTCCCGGTCGCCTACGTGATCTTCAAGATCATCCGATCGCTGCCCGGCGAGTGGAACCTGCGCCTCGGTGAGGCAGAGGAGCTCGAAGGCATCGACATCTCCGAGCACGGCCTCCCCGCCTACCACATGGAGTTCGGTCAGGGCTTCGCCTACACCACCTTCACGGGGAAGGCGTTCGACGCCCCGGCTGACGAACCCGCTGTGGTCGCCGGGCAGGTCAGCGGACCCGAGGCCGAGAAGGTCTGACCGGTGTCCGTCCTCGATGGCGTGCGACCGGGCCGCGATGCCCGGCGCATGGAGCAGTTCGTGGAGATCCTGCGCTGGCCGGCGGAAGCCGGCCGGCGTGGGGTCGCCCTCGAGGAGGGGCACTCGTGCCTGTGGCTCCTCGGGCCGGGCGAGCTCCCACCTGAGCTCGGTCCTCGCGAGGACTGGGTGCGGATGCCCATCGACGACGACGTCCTGCGGGATCGGGCCGAGCAGCTCGCGGGGCGGTCGAGGCCCGCCGGGCGGCTCGAGCCGGGAGCGATCTCGGTCGATCCCGACGGGCTCCTGGTGCACGGCGGCCTCCGGGTCGTGGTGCCCCCGATCGAGGCGATGATCCTCAACCGGCTGGGCGAGGTCCCCGAGCGGGTGGTCACCCGTGGGGAGCTCGTCGATCTGGTGTGGAGCGACGACCGCCGATCGGCCCGTGCCCTCGACAGCAGAGTCCACACGTTGCGGGGCCGGCTGGCACCGTTGCGTCTGACGATCCACACCATCCGCGGTCATGGGTTCCTCCTGGCCGCTGAGCCCTCAACCCCGATCTCGCCTGCCGACCGGCAGGTCCCAGCAAGGAGCATCCAATGGTCCAACTCGTGACCGCCATCGTGAAACCCTTCAAGCTCGACGACGTGAAGACCGCCTTGCGGGACTCCGGCGTCCTCGGCCTCACCGTGAGCGAGGTCCAGGGCTACGGCCGCCAGGGCGGCAAGAGCGAGACGTTCCGCGGCTCGGAGTACACCATCGACTTCGTGCCCAAGGTGCGCATCGACGTCCTCGTCGACGACGCCCAGGTCGATCAGGTCTTCGAGCTCATCGGCAACGCGGCCCGCACCGGCAAGATCGGTGACGGCAAGGTCTGGTCCACCCCGGTGGGCCAGGTCATGCGGGTCCGCACGTCCGAGCTCGGAGGCGACGCCCTGTAGCGGGCATCGTGACCGCGTCGGCCGTCTCGGTCGGGTGATCGGCTGGGAGGAGCGGTGTTCGGATCCGGTGGGGGATCCGGGTGGGTCACCGCTGCTCCCAGCTGCTCCGCGTCCCGCCCGCTAAGCAGGTGCGCATGCTCTCGTGGGTCGGATTCGCCATCGGGGTGGTGGGCTGGGCGGGCACCGTCTCGAGCGTCATCGAGACGACGGTCGTCCCGCGTGGCACCCGGTCGCGGATCACCGGCGCCGTCGCGTCGTCGGTGCAGACGATGTTCCAGCTCATCGCCGACCGGTTCCAGCGCTGGGAGCGTCGGGACCGGGTGTGGGCGCTCAGCGGTCCCACGTTCCTGATGCTGCTGCTCGTGGCGTGGGTGCTGTTGCTGATCGGGTCGTTGACGCTCGTGATGTTGCCGTTCGCCCACGACTCGCCACGCGACGCATTCTTGGTCGCGGGGTCGTCGCTGCTCACGCTTGGTGTCTCGGCGCCGGCCGACATCGTGCCGCTCGCCCTCGTGTTCATCGGCGCCGCCACCGGGCTGGTGGTCGTCGCCCTCCAGATCGCCTACCTGCCCACCCTGTATGCGGCGTTCAACCGGCGCGAGGTGCAGGTGACCATCCTCGACTCGTTGGCAGGGTCGCCGGCCTGGGGGCCGGAGATCCTGGCCCGCTTCTCGCTCATCGACGGGCTCGACGCGATGGACATGCTGTACGTGCGGTGGACCGACTGGGCCGCCGACCTCAGCGAGAGCCACGCTGCGTACCAGTCGCTGATCTACTTCCGCTCGCCCAAGCCCACCCGATCGTGGGTGATCGCGTTCCTCGCGATGCTCGACGCCGCGGCGCTGCACATCGCGCTGTGCCCGATCACGGCACCGCACTCCACCCGGCGCCTCCTTCGGGTCGGGTACCGCAGCATGCAGGACATCGTCGAGGCGGTGGGCCTCCCGCCGGCCCCGCCGCCTGAGCAAGCCGAGAGCGACCTCACCGATGCCGACATCGAGGAGGCGGTGGCGCACCTCGTCCAGGCGGGCATGCCCCTCGAGCGGACCGCGCAGGAGGCCATGGCGGACTTCCGGGGCTGGCGGGTCAACTACGAGGTGCCCGCCTACGGGTTGGCCGAGCACATCGACGCCGTCCCCGCCCTGTGGTCGGGGAAGCGCCGGCGCCGCGGGGTCAGCCTCCCGCCCCTGCGACCGGCGCGAGCTGGGCTCGAGTGACGCCGACGCCGAGGCCGACGCCATCGCGAGATCGCGCCGGGTGTGGACCCAGGGCCCTGTCTGGGACCGCCGAGGCGGCGAGAGTAAGGTCTCCGTTCCGAGTTTCGTGCGGCGTCGAGGGGCGCGAGGGGAGTGCAGGTACTTGAGGGTCCTCGGCATTTGTCATGACGTCCTCATCTGTTCGGCGGCGTTGATCGAAGACGGCGAGGTCGTGGCGGCGGCACCCGAAGAGCGGTTCGATCGCCAGAAGCAGAGCCGGGTGTTCCCCACCAAGGCCATCGAGTGGTGCCTCGAGCAGGGCGGCATCGAACTGGGCGAGGTCGACGAGGTCGCCATCGCCTGGAACCCGTCGATCGACGTGGAGTCACTCCCGAGTGGGTGGCTCGGCGCACGCCGCCACCGGGGCGAGCACCTCCTGCAGGTCCCGGCGCAGCTCATGCGGGTCGCCCGGTCGGGCGCCGCCAACGAGGTCACGATCAACTCCGCCTTCGCCGGAGCGCCGCCGATCACGTTCGTGAACCACTACGACGCGCACGTCGGCAACAGCTACTTCCTGAGCGGCTGGGACTCGGCCGCCCTCGCCGTGCTCGACGGTCGCGCGGAACGCCAGACCAGCCTGCTGGCCGTGGCCGACGGCGTGAAGATCGAGCGCCTGGCCGAGGTCGTCTACCCGCATTCGCTCGGCCTCCTGTACGGCACCGTGACCCAGTTCCTCGGTTTCCGGCCCGACTCCGACGAGTGGAAGGTCATGGCGCTCGGCTCGTTCGCCGACGCCGACAACCCGTTCGTGGAGCCGCTGCGCGACATGGTCACCGTCGACCCCGACGGCCGTTTCTCCCTCGCCCTCGAGAACTTCGAGTTCTTCAACCAGTTCGATCCGCGGATGTACTCGGATCGCTTCATCGAGCGGTTCGGCCCGCCCCGCTCGCGCGACGCCGAGCTCACCCAGCGCCACTACCAGCTCGCCGCGGCCTGCCAGGTGGTGTTCGAGGACGTCACGGCCGAGATCCTCACCGTGCTGCACGAGCGGTCGGGGATGGACCGTCTGGCCGTGTCCGGCGGCTGCTTCATGAACAGCGTGTTCAACGGCAAGATCACCGAGCTGACACCGTTCAAGGAGGTGTTCATCTCGAGCTGCCCCGACGACTCGGGCACCTCGGTGGGCGCCGCCCTCTACCTCGATGCGATCCGCACCGGCCGCAAGCGGACGACGACGTCCGACACCAACTACTGGGGCCCGGCCTTCACCGACGCCGAGTGCCTCGACGCGGTGGAGAAGTGCCGGCTCCCCGGCGTCACCGTGGTGGAGGACCCGTCGGCGGCGGCCGCCCAGGACCTCGTCGACGGACACATCCTCGGCTGGTTCCAGGGCGCGATGGAGTTCGGCCAGCGAGCCCTCGGGCACCGGTCGATCCTGCTCGACCCGCGCCGTGAGGACGGCCGGGCCGTGGTCAACGCCGCGGTGAAGTTCCGCGAGGGCTTCCGACCCTTCGCCCCTGCGATCCTCGCCGAAGCGGTCGATCAGTGGTTCGAGTGCCCGGCCGACGCTCGGGTGCCGTTCATGGAGCGCGTGTACCAGTTCCGCCCCGAGAAGGCCACGGAGGTACCGGCGGTCGTGCACGAAGACGGCAGCGGCCGGTTGCAGACGGTCGAAGCGCGCCAGGCGCCCAGGTACCACCGTCTGATCTCGGAGTTCGACCGGCTCACCGGCGTCCCGATCGTGCTCAACACGAGCTTCAACCTCAACGGTGAGCCGGTGGTCTGCACCCCCGAAGACGCCATCCGCACCTTCTACTCATGCGCACTGGACGTGTTGTACCTCGGCAACGTCCGCATCGCGAAGTAGCCGTGGTGACCTCCTCCGACGAGAACGGCAACGCCGCGGTGGCTGACGAACCGACGGTCCGGTCCCGGGCCAAGCAGCCCGAGCGGTCACGCGCCACCACGGTGGTCGCGGCGGTCGTGGTGGTGGCCGTCGTGGCCATCGCCGTGGCACTGCTCACCCGGGGCGGTGACGGCGGCGGCTCCGCCGCCAAGGCGACCACGACGCTGCCGGCGCCCAAGAGCAACCGGACCCCGTTCAGCTTCAAGACCCTTCCGGGAGCGGCCGGCGATCCGTTCGATGCCCTGAAGAAGGGCAGCGTCGACGTCGGCGTCGTCCGCGCCACGCAGAAGGTGCCGCCCGGCTACACCGTCCTGCGCGACGACCGCAAGCAGGAGGTCGCCTCGCCGCTGATGCCCGTGGTCCGATCGGACCTGGTGTTCCCCGAGCTCGAGACCTCGCTCGTCGACGTCTCCGACGCGCTGAAGGCGAAGGACCTCGCCGCGCTCGTGGACCTCGGCGCCACCGGCCTGAAGCCGGCCCAGATCGCAGCCGGATGGTTGAAGTCCCACGACCTGTTGTCGCCGGCCAAGGTCGACGCCGCCGGCCCCGTGCGCATCGGCTCCACCGGTGAGCCCGACGTGTCGATCGTGGCCCAGGCGTACGGCCAACAACTGGCTGCGGCCACGTTCGACGTCACCTACAACCCGGCATACGCCGACGATGCCGCGGCCGTGGCCGCCCTCGGGCGCCGGGAGGTCGACATCGTGGTCACCGATGCCGCGGGCGCGATCATCGGTTCGGGCGGGACGGTCGTGGTGCCCAAGAAGCAGGGCCAGGTCGTCAAGGTCGTGAACCAGGCTCTGACCGGGGTCAAGGGCACCGCGCTGGCCCTCACGACCATCGACCGCTCGACGCGCTTCGTCGTGACGACCGAGACCGCCGACCGCCTCCACCTTGCGTCGCTGTCCGATCTCGCCGATGCGAACGAGGCACTCGTGTTCGGGGGCCCGGACCGCTGCCTGGCCGACCCGTCCTGCCTGCCGCTCCTCCAAACCTTCTATGGCCTGGGATTCAAGTTGTGACTGCTCCTACCAATGGATCCAACGGATCGACGAACGGAACCGCCAAGGGCTCGACCACTACGATCGGCGCAATGCCCGCCGCTCAGCGCCGTGACCAAGAGTTCGAGCTGCGCCGGTACTTGACCGTGTTGCGGCGTCGCAAGCTCTCGATCCTGCTGTGCATCGTGGTGACCGTGGCCCTCGCGGTCGGGCTGTCGACCGCCCAGAAGAAGGTCTACGAGGCCAAGGGCAAGATCCTCTTGAGCTCGACCAGCTCGGACCAGGTCGGTGACGCGTTCGGCAGCTCGTCGGGCACCCAGAGCGACCGTGTGGCGACCGAGGTCGAGGTGATGCAGTCGGCGTCGATCCGCAAGGCCGTGACCAAGGCCCTCGGCCGCTCCTACTCGATCACCATCGCGACGGTGCCGAACACCAGCGTGGTCGAAGTCGCGGCCAAGAGCGCGAAGGCCTCCGAGGCGGCCCGCACCGTGAACGTGTTCTCCGAGACCTACATCAAGACGCGCCGAAACACCGTCGTGTCCAAGCTGCGGTCGCAGCGTGACGAGGCGCAACAGACCCTGGGCGGGCTCGCGATCGAGGGGGTGCAGATCAACCAGCCGGTGACCCAGGCGAAGGACCAGCTCGCAGCGCTGCCGCCCACGCCGCCCGGCCAGCCCTCGTCCCAGCTGCGCCAGACCCTCGAGGCCAAGCGCGACCAGGCGGAGGCCGATGCCGCTCCGAAGCTGAGCCAGATCCAGGCGCAGACACTGAACAAGCAGACCGAGCTCGACCAGATCAACCAGGCGCTGAGCCTCAGCTCGACGACCGGTGGCCAGCCGATCTCGCCGGCCACGGCGCCGAAGAGCCCGGTGAGCCCGAAGCCGCTGCGCAACGGTCTGCTTGCCGGCGTCATCGGCCTCGTCCTCGGGGTCGTGCTGGCCCTGGTGCGCGAGCAGTTCGACGACGTGCTCCGCACCAAGGAGGACCTCGAGGAACTCACGGGCCGGCCGGTGCTCGGCATCATCCCGATGGTGTCGGGTTGGCGCAACCACGACCAGACGCAGGTGGTGTCGGTCAGCGCTCCGTCCTCGCCGGCGGCGGAGGCCTACCGCACGCTGCGCACCTCGGTGCAGTTCCTCAGCGTCGACACGCCGGTCCACAAGGTCCAGGTCACCAGCCCCAACCAGGGCGACGGCAAGAGCACCACGGTGGCCAACCTGGCGGTGGCGCTCGCCCGCGCCGGGCTGCGCGTCGCCATCGTCGACTGCGACCTCCGGCGCCCCCGGATCGGCGCCTTCTTCGGGATGGACATGTCGCCCGGCTTCACCTCCGTGCTGCTCGGCGAGGTCAGCCTGGCCGACGCCATCCAGCAGGTCTCCGACGTCGCCCGGCTCTCCCTGTTGGCATCGGGCCCGCCACCGCCGAACCCGTCCGAGCTGTTGTCCACCAAGCGGGCGCACCAGGTGCTCGACGAGCTGGCACGCAGCTTCGACGTCGTGCTCATCGACGCTCCGCCCGTCCTTCCCGTCACCGACGCCTTGCTCCTGTCGCACATGGTCGACGCCACGGTGATCGTCACGAGTGCGGGGCGCACCAGCCGCCGTTCGGTCCGTCGCGCCGTCGAGCTCCTCGAGCAGGTCGACGCGAACATCGAGGGCTCGGTGCTCAACGCCGTCGCCGACGGCGAGAGCTACGGCCTCGACTACGGGTACGGCTATGGGTACGGCTACGGGTACGGCCGCCCGCAGGGCGGCGAGCCCGGTGAATCGAAGGATCGGGGCCGCCGGTCGCGCAAGTCCGAGGGCAAGACTGAACCTGTCGATCAGGTGAGCTGATGGCCACCGGCTCGCTGGCCGCCGAGCGCGGTCGGAGCCTCTGGCCGTTGGTGGCCATCCTCTGGGTGGGGGCGGTGGCCATCTTGCTCCAGTCGTCCTCCGACGTGGCCGTGGGCCTCGCCGTCATGCACGTGGTGGCCTTCGCCGGTGCGGTCGTGGTCTGGTTCGCGGCGAAGCGGACCGAGTCCCCGGCGATCGTGCGGATCATCGTGTGGGGCTGGGCCCTCAAGATGGTGGGCACGCTGGCCCGCTTCTTCGTGCTCGAGGTCGTCTACAAGGGCGCCGGTGACGCCAACCGGTACGCGTACGTCGGCGGCATCCTCTCGCAGCGCATGCGCACCGGCGACTTCAGCCGCTACGTCGCCACCAAGCAGTTGATCGGCACGCAGTTCGTCGAGATGTTCACCGGTGGGATGTACGTGTTCACGGGCAAGACGGTGCTCGGTGGCTTCTTCTTGTACTCGGCGATCGGGTTCGCCGGCCTCTACTTGATCTTTCGCGCCGTGCGGATCGCCGCCCCGGAGGTCGACCAGCGGCGGTACGCCTTGCTCTTGTTCTTCCTCCCGTCGACCCTCTTCTGGCCGAGCTCGATCGGAAAGGAGAGCCTGATGATGTTCTGCATCGGCGTGGTGGTCTACGGCTTGGCGCGCATGTTCGAGCACATGCCCGGCGGCATCCCGATCGTGCTCGCCGGTCTCGGAGCGTCGGCGATGATCCGGCCGCACATCACCCTCATGCTCGCGGTGGCGGTGATGGGGGCCAGCACCATCACGCGCAGCCGGACCGCCCCGGGCGACCTGCCACTGGCGAAGTGGCTCCGCGTGATCGTGTTCATCGTGGCCGTGGCCGTCGCCATGTCGGTGGCGAGCTCGTTCCTGAAGGTCGACAACCTCGATGCCGAGAACGTCAACGCCACGCTGCAGGCCACCAACGCGCGCACCAGCCAGGGCGGTTCGAGCTTCGGGGGCGGCAGCCCGGCTGCGTACCCGCTGTCGGTGGTCACGGTGATGTTCCGCCCGTTCCCCTTCGAGGCCGGCAACCTGCAGTCGGCCATCGCGTCGGTCGAGACCACGTTGCTCCTGCTGCTGTTCGTGCGTCGGCGAGCGGGTGTGCGCGAGGCGTTCCGGCGGCTGCGGAGCAATGGGCTGCTCGCCTTCGTGCTCGTGTACTCCGCGTTGTTCTTCTACGTGTACTCGAGCTTCGGCAACTTCGGCCTCCTGGCGCGCCAGCGCGTGCAGCTGTACCCGCTGGTGATCATGTTCATCTGCATCTCGCCGGCTGACGGATCCGAAGCCGGGCCGCTGCGCTGGTGGCGATCGCGCCAGCACCGACCCGTCAGCCCGGCCCGTCGTCGGCCCGCGGTGGACGCCACAGCAGGGATTCGCGCATGACCGCCTCGTCCACGTCCTCGGCCACGTCCGGCTGCTTGCCCGGCACTGGCGTGCCGGCACCGCACCTCATCGCGGAGATCGGCTCCGTCCACGACGGCTCCTTCGGCAACGCGCTCCAGCTCATCGATGCCGCGGCGGCCGCCGGTGCCGATGCGGTGAAGTTCCAGACCCACCTCGCGTCGGCCGAGACCCGCGCCGATGCTCCTTCGCCCGGATACTTCTCCGCCGAGCCCCGCCACGCCTACTTCACCCGCACCGGGTTCACGCCCGGCCAGTGGAGCGAGCTCCGGGCCCGCGCCGAAGCGGCCGGGGTCGTCTTCATCTCCTCCGCGTTCTCCCTGGAGGCGGTCGACCTCCTCGAGGAGATCGGGGTGGCCGCCCACAAGGTCCCGTCCGGCGAGGTCACGAACATCCCGCTGCTGGAGCGCCTCGCCGAGACCGGCAAGCCGGTGTACCTGTCGTCGGGCATGAGCACCTGGGCCGAGCTCGACGCCGCAGTGGAGGCGCTGCGCCCGGGCGGCCGGATCGTCGTCATGCAGTGCGCGTCCATCTACCCGTGCCCGCCCGAGCAGGTCGGCCTCAACGTCCTGGCCGAGATGCGCGAGCGCTACGGCCTGCCCGTCGGCTACTCGGACCACTCACTCGGCATGGCCGCGGCGGTGGCCGCCGTCGTGCTCGGTGCGGAGGTCATCGAGAAGCACTTCACCTTCTCGACGTTGATGTACGGCAGCGACGCCCAGCACTCCATGGAGCCGCCGGCCTTCGCCCAGTTGGCGTCGATGCTCGCCGAGACGCGGGCGATGGTCGCGGCCTCCGTCGACAAGGACGCCGCGGCGGCGGCCCTGGGCGACATGAAGCACATCTTCGAGAAGAGCATCGTGGCGTCCCGCCCGCTCGGGGCCGGCACGGTGCTCGGGTTCGGCGAGCTCGCCTTCAAGAAGCCCGGTGACGGCATCCCCGCCTCCCGGTACCGCGAGATCGTGGGCCGCACGATCAACCGAGACCTCCCCCTCGACCACCAGTTCAGCGAGGAAGACCTGACATGAAGAAGATCTGTGTCGTCGTGGGCTCGAGAGCCAACTACAGCAGCATCAAGAGCGCCATGGCGGCCATCGCCGCCCACCCGGACCTGGAGCTCCAGGTGGTCGTGGCGGCCTCCGCTGTCCTCGACCGCTACGGCTCGGTGGTCGACCTGATCGAGGCCGACGGGTTCGAGCCCGCCGCCCGGCTGTTCATGCTCGTGGAGGGCGAGACCCCGGTCACCATGGCCAAGAGCACGGGCCTCGGGCTCATCGAGCTGCCCACGGTGTTCGAGCGGCTCGCGCCCGACGTCGTTGTCACCGTCGGCGACCGCTTCGAGACGATGGCCACCACCCTCGCGGCTGCCTACATGAACATCCCCATCGCCCACACCATGGGCGGCGAGGTCACCGGAACGATCGACGAGAGCATCCGCCACGCCGTCACCAAGTTCGCCCACATCCACTTCCCCGCCAGCCGGGACGCGGCGGCTCGCATCGTGCGACTGGGCGAGCCCGAGGACACGGTCCACATGGTGGGCTGCCCGCGGATCGACCTCGTCGCCGAGATCCTGGCCGCCGACGGCGACGACGCCGTGGGCGCCGGCCTCTTCGAGGGTGGCGTCGGCGAGAAGCTCGACCTGACCGAACCGTTCGTGCTCGTCTCCCAGCACCCGGTCACCACCGAGTACGGGCACGGCGAACAACAGATCCGCGAGACCCTGGAGTGCGTGCAGAAGGTGGGACTGCCCGCCATCGTGCTGTGGCCCAACGCCGACGCCGGATCCGACGACATCGCCCGCGGCATCCGCAAGTGGCGGGAGTCCGGCAACGACGCCGGCATGCACTTCTTCAAGAACCTGCCGGTGAGCACCTACGTGCGCCTCATGGCCCGGGCTGCCGCGCTGGTGGGCAACTCGTCGAGCGGCATCCGCGAGGGCGCCTACATCGGCACCCCGGTCGTCGACATCGGCACCCGTCAGACCGGGCGCGAGCGTGGCGCCAACGTGATCACCACCACCCAGGACCGCGACCACATCCTGGAGGCGCTCTCGGCCCAGGTGGCCCACGGCCGCTACCCGCTCGACGACACCTACGGCGACGGCAACGCCGGTCGGCGCATCGCCGACGTCCTCCACGGCCTCGGTCCCGTGAACGTGCAGAAGATGATCGCGTACTGACGTGGGAGACCGAGGGGCGGAGACCATCGGCCTCGTGCCGGCGCGCGGGGGCTCGAAGGGGATCCCGCGCAAGTGCATCGCCGCGGTCGCGGGCCGGCCACTGCTGGCGTGGACGGCCGACGCCGCCCTCGCCGCGGCGAGCCTCGATCGCGTGCTGCTGAGCACCGACGACGACGAGATCGCCGCGGTGGGGGAGGACCTCGGGCTGGCGGTGACCTTCCGGCGGCCGCCTGCCCTGGCCGCCGACGACACCCCGATGACCGCGGTGACGTCCCACGCGCTCGAGTGGTGCCGCTCCGAGGGCATCGACGTCGGTGCGATCGTGCTGCTGCAGCCCACCTCGCCGCTGCGCCGGCCCGAGCACATCGACGAGGCGGTGGCGCTGCTCGCCGACACCGGTGCCGAATCGGTCGTGAGCGTCGTGGCGGTGCCGCACCAGTACAACCCCGTCTCGATCCTGCAGCGCTCGGGCGCCGGGTTCCTCGAGCGGTGGAACGACGACGGTCCGCTCGTCACCCGCCGCCAGGACAAGCCAGAGGTCTACGCCCGCAACGGCCCGGCCATCGTGGTCAATCGGGCCGCGGTCGTGGCGAGAGGGGATGCCTACGGCGAACCGCTGGCCGGTTACGTCATGTCGCAGCTCGACTCGCTCGACGTCGACGGACCCGACGACCTGGTGCTCGTCGACCTCCTCCTGCGCGACCGGCTCGCCTCGTGACCGCCGAGCCGCACCTCGGAGCGCTCGACGGCCAGTCCGCCGCGACCGCTCCTCTCGACGGTGTGGAGGACTCGCCGGCGCTGGCCGCGATCACCGCCCGCGTCGACGCGCTCGACGGGCTGCGCGGCTGTCTCGCCCTGGTGGTGGTGTTCGGCCACGTGCTCCCCCTGTTGTTCCCGGCCATCGACGGGGGCGGCACGCGCCACTTCCGGTTCGACCACCTGCTCGACAAGTCCCCGTTCGCACTCCTGCTGTCGGGCGACTTCGCCGTACGCATCTTCTTCGTCCACAGCGGCTTCGTGCTCGCGCTCAAGTACTTCCGCTCGGGCGACCGGCGCTGGCCCATCGCCATGTTCGTCCGCCGCCCGTTGCGCCTCGGCCTCCCGGTCGTGGCCGCGGTCCTGTCGGCCTACCTGATGGTCCGGCTGGTGGGGATGAGGCCCGCGCTCCTGGCCCACGTCACCGGGGGGACGGCCAGCGAGCAGTTCCCGCTGCACCCGTCCTTCGGCACCGCGCTGTCGGACGCGTTCGGGGGGACGATGCTCCTCAGCCACCACAACCTGCCGGGCGCATGGTGGACGATGCCGGTCGAGCTGTGGTGCTCGCTCGCGCTGCTCGCCACGCTGATCGCTTGGAGCTCCCTCTCCACCGTCGTGCGCCGGGCGGTGCTGGTCGCCTACGGGATCGGGCTGCTCGCCCTCGTGGCCCCCACGCCCGACGCCCCGCCGCTGTACTTCGTGTCCGTGGGCGGTGCCCTGTCCCTGCTCCTGCTGCTGTCGATCTCGTTCGCGATCGGGGCCGGCCTGGCGAAGCTGTGGGCCACCGACCCAGGCGTGATCGCATCCGTCACGCACCGGTTCCGGTGGAGCCCCGCGGTGCTGGGGCTGGGGGGCCTCGCGGTGGGGGTCTTCCCCTCGGCGGTGAAGCCCTTCACGCTGGGCAACGACTCGCTGCTCCAGCTCCTGATCATGGTGGCGGCCGGGCTCGTCGTGGCCGTCGTCCTCGGGTCGCGGCGGCTCAAGGAGCTGTTCCAATCGCGGTTCCCGGCGTGGCTCGGTCGGATCTCGTTCGCCGTGTACCTCGTCCACCTGGCGGTGCAGCGCACGCTGATGGCTCGGGCGTTCATCTGGATGCGCCAGACCCATGGCCTGCCCTACAACGCGGCCGCAGTCGTGGCCATCGTCGGCCAGCTCGTGATCGTGCTCGCGCTGGCCCACCTGTTGTCGATCACGGTCGATCGGGCGGCGATGACGTGGGGCAAGCGCGAGGTCTATGCCCGGCTCGGCATCGGGAGCCGGCGGGCGGCTTAGCCGCCCGGCAGGTGGCGCAGCGGTTCGCCCAGGCGGGCCAGGAGGGCCTGGTCGGCGGCGAACACCTCGTCCAGCCGGGACCGGGTGGCGTCCGACAGCTTCGAGGTGGCCGGCCCGTAGCTCGCGCCGAGGTAGCTGTAGTTGTCGAAGCGGTCGAGCGTGAACGGCGCCACGCCCATGAAGCCCAGGATCTGGTCGTAGACGCCGGCCACGTCGGCGTAGAACGCGTCGCTGTCGACGAGGGCGAAGCGCTCGGCGGGGTAGTGAGCCAGCCACCGCTCGAGCTGCTCGCCGTAGCGGCTGCGCTCTTGGTACGAGAAGTGGTAGTGGGTGAGGCTGAAGTACGAGGGGTCGTCGGCCATGCGTGCCACCTCGGGAGCGAGGCGCTCCTCTTCGGCCGCGATGGCGTCCTCGAACGACAGAGACTCGATGTCGTGGCGGACCATGTGCTGCCAGTGCGAGAAGGCCCGGTCCACCGGGTTGCGCAGCATCACGATGAGCTTGGCCTCGGGGACGACGGCGTGGGCACGCTCGGGGGCCAGAGGATGGGCGAGGTAGTAGGGCGACGCCTCGAAGGTCACGAGCGGCGGCTTCCCGACGACCCGGCGGGCCACGTCGCGGCTGGCCAGCGGGTAGTGGGCGCGGTACCAGCCGGAGCCCTTGTCGACGTGCCGGGTGAAGTACTCGACCTCCTTGCGGAGCGACGGCGCGATGTCGGGGTGGTAGCCGAGGTACTTGTAGAGCGAGCTGGTGCCGCTGCGCATGGCGCCCAGCACCAACACATCGGGGAGTCCCCGCCACCGCGCCGTGCGGGTCCGCAGGGCCAGGCGCCCGTAGACGAGGCGCACGCGGGCGTCGACCGGCACCACCTTCTTGGCCCCGTCGAGCGCCTTGCGGCGAAGGGCGCCGGCGCGAGCGGACAGCGAGCCGGCCACGGTCACGCGCCTCGGCGCTGGATCGCGCGGCGGGCAACGGCCGCCGACTCGGCGACGGGACCGACCCAGCGCCGCGTCCCTGTCCAGCCGAGCAGCCGCGCCAGGTCGCCGGGTTCGCGCAGCTGGTCGTAGCCGATCTCGGTGCTGCTCACGGCGAAGGCGTCGTCGGGCAGCAGGGGGGTGCCCATCATCTCGGGCCAGCGACGGCGCTGGGCGTCTTCCCACCATGCGGTCTCGTCCGCCGAACCGGATCCGAAGACCGGCCCGTAGACCTCGATCTCGCGGCGGAGGAGGCCGGCGTACCAGAGGGCGGTGGACACGCGGTTGGAGACCACCCGTTGGTGGGCGAGCATCTCCTCGCGCTGGCGGAGCAGGAACAGCGGATGCTCCCGAGCGCCGTGGGTGACCACCCGGAACCCGGCGTCGAGGTAGCGGTTGCGGATGGCGTCGTCGTCGTACTCGCGCCAATAGAGGCACACCGTGGTGGCATCGGGCTCCCGATCGCGAACGGCCGCGATGAACGCGTCCTCACCGGTCCGCACCGCCTGCACGTCGTGGCCCGCGTGGAGCGGGTACACGATCGTGCTGCGGGTTGGGCCGGGTGCCGTGTCGGCGCCGAGGACACCCCCGGTGAGCATCCGGTGCAGGTAGGCGTAGGGCGCCCCGACCGCCTCGACGCCGGTCATCCCGAGCTCCTCGGAGAAGTGGCGGTTGTGCTCGGACCAGACCAAGGTCGGCAGGCGCGACGACTTGGTCCGGCCCTCGAGGTAACGGCGACCGAACCCTTCGTTGGGGTTCCAGCCGTGCTGCAGGTGGGCCAGGATCGGCCTGGGTCCGGGCAGCCCGATGTAGTCGGCGAGGATCCGCCGGTGCCCGTAGAAGTCGTCGGTGAAGAACATCGAGGGTGCGGGAGCGCCGGCCCTAGCTCTTCTTGCCGATGAACCCGATCGACTCGGAGACGACGTGCTTGCGCAGGAGCTCGCGGTACTCCTGGTCCACGCGGGAGAACCAGGCGTTCAGCTCGGTGTCGGCGTCGCTCTTGGCCGTGGGCACCAGGGCGGGCTCACCCATGGCGACGCCAGCCGAGGGCTGGGGCTGGCGGGCGAGCAACCAGTTCATGTGGTTGAGCAGGCCGTAGCGCTGGACGGGCAGGATCTCCCCGGTGAAGCCGGCCTGGTCCATGAGCTGCGTGAGCGTGGCCGGCGAGAAGTTGTACAGGTGCGGTTCGCGGTACCAGAAGTCCGCGTACTCGCCGACCCCGTGGACCGACAGCAGGGCGTCGTCGAGGTTGGGCACCTCGACGTAGAGCCAGCCGTCGGGCTTCAGGTACTCGCGCACCTGCTGCAGGAAGTTCCGCGGGTCGGGGATGTGCTCCATGGTCTGGAAGCACGTGATGAGGTCGAAGTGCTCCTTCGGGAGATCGGTCTCCTCGACGGGCGTGGTGTAGGCGTCGATGCCCTGCGTGTCCCGGATGAACTGGGCGTTGTCGAGGTTGAGCTCCACCGCGACCCGCTCGGCCACGTGGGGGGCACAGGCGGCGAGGAAGTGGCCGGCGGAGGCGCCGATGTCGAGCATCCGCCCGTCAGTTGGAAGGTAGGACTTCAGCAGCTCGATGCGCGGGGCTTGGAACGGCTCGTACACGTCGAAGATCTGCTGGGAGTTGGCCGGCTCGCCGACGGCGTGGCCGAACTCGTTGCGGTAGTCGGTGGCGTAGTACTCACGCAGGTCGCGCTCGTTGGGAGCCAAGAAGTCGAGCCCGCACGTCTGGCAGAGGTACACGTCACGGTCGGCGTGGCGGACCTTGGTGCGGACGAGATCGAGCGCCGTCCCCCCACAGAGATAACAGGCGAGGCCCGTGGGTGGTGCTGCGTCGGTCATTGATGTCCCCCTCAGGATCAAGTCGGACCGTCACCGTAACGTGCCGGCTTCCGCCGTTCGAACCCGGAGGCTGCTCGTGCGACGACTCCGACGACGTCGAGAGGTGCGACCGATGACGGCCGCCGTGGCAATGTCTCTTGGTGGCCGATCTGACCGATTCCGAACCGACCCCGAAGCCCAAGCGCGGATTCGGGGCGTTCTGGACGGCGATCCGGCCGTACCTCGGAGCCACGAACCGTGAGATCTGGGCGCTGATCATCACCTCGGCGATCCTCGGGTTCTTCGAGGCCGGCGTGCTCGTGTTGATGATGCGGGGCGCGGTCGCCATCACGTCGGGGGAGAAGACCATCGACTTCGCCGCGGGACCCGTCGGCGTCTCCAACATGTCCATGGGTGCCCTCTTCGGGATCGCCATCGTGATGCTCGTCCTGATCATCGCCGGCCGCTGGTGGTCCTCGGCGCTGATCGCCAAGACGAGCGCCGAGACGCTCTCGACCACCCGCAAGCGCTTGCTCCGGGCCTTCATCCACTCGGGCTGGCCGCTGCAGTCGGGTGAGCGCTCGGGCCAGCTGCAAGAGCAGGTGACCACCAACGTCGTGCTGGTGTCGCAGGCCTCGCTGACGCTGGCGTCGGGGGCGGCCGCCGCGTTCCAGTTCCTCGCCCTCATGCTCTCGGCGCTGGTGATCCAGCCGGTCGCTGCGGTGCTCATCACGTTCTCGGTCGGGTTGCTGTACCTGGCCTTCCGTCCGCTCAGCCGCTCGGCCCGCCGGCTCTCGCGTCAGGCCGTCGACGCCAACAAGACCTACGCCGGCGAGGTGGCCGACGCGGTGACGATGACCCTCGAGGTCAACACGTTCGACGTCGGCGACCCGCTGTCGGACCGCATCGACCTGGTGGTCGACCACGTGGCCCAGGTGTACCGCCGGCAGAAGTTCGTGGCCAAGCTCCTGCCGTCGCTCTACCAGAACGCCGTCCTCGTGGTGGTGCTCGGCGGCCTGCTCGCCATCTACGCCTTCGACATCAAGAACGTGGCGAGCCTGGGCGCGGTCGTGCTGATCCTCGTGCGCGGCCTCACCTACACGCAGGTGCTCCAGACCTCGCACCAGGTCGTCAACGACATGACGCCCTACCTCGAGGCCGTCCGCGACGAAGAGCTGCGCTACCTCGCGGCGGCTCCCGACCGTGGCGGGCTCGCGCTCCCGTCGATCGAGGAGATCCGGTTCGACAACGTCTCGTTCTCCTACGGCGAGGACAAGCCCGATGCCCTGAAGGAGCTGACGCTGGCGGTGCAGCGAGGCGAGGCGGTCGGGGTGGTCGGGCCCTCGGGCAGCGGCAAGTCCACCTTCATGCAGCTGCTGCTGCGCCAGCGCCAGCCGAGCTCGGGCGCCGTGCTGATCAACGGGGTCCCGGCGTCCGACTACGCCGCGGCCGACTGGTACCACCGCGTCGCGCTCGTGCCCCAGGAAGCCCGGTTGCTCAGCGGCACCGTGCTGGAGAACGTGCGGTTCTTCCGCCCGGAGCTCACCGACGCCGACATCCGCGCGGCCCTGGAGATGGCCCACGTGGCCGACGACGTCGACCGCTTCCCCGGTGGCTGGGACAGCCACGTCGGCGAACGCGGCGGCGGCGCGGTCTCGGGCGGCCAGCGCCAGCGCCTGTGCATCGCCCGGGCCCTCACGACCAAGCCCGATGTGCTCGTGCTCGACGAGCCGACCAGCGCCCTCGACATGCACTCCGAGGCACTCATCCGCGACACGCTGGAGTCGCTCAAGGGATCGGTGACGCTGTTCATCATCGCCCACCGCATGTCCACGCTCGCGGCCTGCGACCGCATCATGGTCCTGGACCAGGGGCGCCTCGTGGCCTTCGGCCCGGCCGAGGAGCTGATGGAGACCAACGCCTTCTTCAACGAGGCGTCGCGGCTCTCCAAGCTCTGAGGCGCCGATGTCCGGCGCCCATCAGGACTGAGGCGCGAGCTTCTTGTTGAGCGATGCGTAGACGCCGTCGGGGTTCTTCCACCCCGGGACGATCCAGACGTGGAGCATCCAGCCGTCGCTGCGGCCGAGGCGGCTCCCGCCCCGGGCGGTGCACTCCTGATCGGAGATGCCGACGGCCTCGACCTTGTGGTCGGCCGACCAACAGATGCCCTGGTGTCGGTGCCAGTGGTCGTTGTCGCTGATGAACCCGTGCGGCGGGGTCGCGGAGGTGGTCACGACGTGGTAGCTCACCGCGATCACCGGGGCGTCGGGGGCCGTGCTCCGGTAGAGCAACATGTCCGGCTCGTCGATCGAGAACTTCCCGTCGAGCCGGTCGAAGTTCACGACGTGGGCGCCGGTCTCGTCGTTGCCCTGGGCCACGACCCAGCCGGCCTTCACCGCATCGGCCACGGTCGGGTACTTCAGCGCCGCGGCGCGGGCGCGGGTCCATTGCGCGTCGAGCGTCGCCTGCTCGGCCTTCGGGAGATCCACCCAGGCGTAGACGTGCGAGCCGTGGCCACCGTCGTCCTTCTGGGAGTTCAGCGCGGCGCCGTCCGAGCCCGAGTTCCTCACGACGACGAACCCGACGACGGCCAGCGCCACGACTGCGATCGCGCCGCGCATGAGGAACACCCGGTTGGCGTGCGTCCGGGGGCGGCCCCTCGCTGCGGACTTCCTGGCCACGTGGCGCCCCTCGCTCCTTCGCCGCCCGGCGTGCATCGGGCGAACAGCGTCGCGATCGTACTGTCCTTCGGGGCCACCTCGTAGGGTCACGGCGAGGGGGAAGCGATGAGGGGGAAGTCGACGTGACCGCGGTGCTGGAGCCAGCGATCGCGCCCGTGGTGCCCGAGGACCGCCGGCGTCTGCGCGTCGGCGGCCGGTCGTACCCGGTCGTCGGCCCGAGCATCCGCGACCCACGAGTGGCCCTGGCGTTCGTGATCCTCGCGCTGCAGATCCTCGGCCAGACCGTGCTCGGGTTCAACGTGTCGATCACCCAGATCATCCTGGCCGTCGGCACCTGCGCCTTGCTCGAGACAGGCCTCGCGTTCTGGGAGCGCCGCGCCATCGTCTGGCCGGCCAGCGCCATGCAGACCGGCAGCGGCATCGGGCTCATCATGCGCGTGCCCGGCACGATGCACGGCGAATGGTGGAGCACCCGCGGCTGGTCGCTGTTCGTCGGCGTCTCCGCCTTCTCGGTGCTGTCGAAGCACGTGATCCGCTGGGGCGACCGCCACCTGTTCAACCCGTCGAACCTGGGTCTGGTGGCGGCCTTCGTGGTGCTCGGCACGAACTGGGTCGACCCGCAGGACCTGTGGTGGGGCCCGATCTCGACCCCGGTGGTGTCGGCGCTGATCGTGATCGCCCTCGGCGGCGTGTTCGTCACCCGCCGCGCGCACGTCCTGCGGGTCACGGCGTCGTTCTACGTGCCGTTCATGGCCACGCTCGCGGTGCTGGCCGCATCGGGCCACTGCATGACCGCCCGGTGGGCGGTCGGGCCCGTCTGCGGATGGCACTACTGGGTGATCGTGATCACCTCGCCGGAGATCCTCGTCTTCATCCTGTTCATGATCACCGACCCGCGTACCGTCCCGAAGGGGCCGACGGCCCGGACGGCGTTCGGGGCCACCATCGCCGTGCTCGGCACCTTGATCGCCGCTCCGCAGCACACCGAGTTCGGGACCAAGGTCGGGATCCTGGCCGCCCTGGTGATCGCGTGCGCCCTCCGTCCGCTGTTCGAGCGGTACATCCCCGAGGACGCACCGTCGGTCTCGGTCTTGGTCCGGCGGTGGGCGCGGTCCCCGCAGCTCGTCGGGGCGGGGGTCGTGGCCTTGGCCCTCGTCAGCGGCTCGATCGTCGCCGCCGGTTCGCCGGCGCGGGATCGTCCGACCACCGGTCTCGGCACGGTGGTGGCCGGCGCGGCGGGAGAACGCCCGAAGGTCGACGTGAAGGTGTCGGCCCCGATCACCATCGGCAAGGCCGCCGACATCGCCGGCTCGGTCGACGCGCCCACCGCGCGCCGGGCCGCCCGGCAGGTGCTCGAGGATCTCTCCATCGAGGCCGAGGCGCTGCGGACCGGCGACGCCGGCCTGGCCGCAACCGCCGGGTACGGCACCCGCTTGGCCCAGGTCGAGGCGGCGATCAAGGCCGGATCCGGCGGCACCACCACCGTCACGAGCTACGAACCCGATCACCTCACGGTGCTGCTCGTGCGAGGCAGCACCGGCGCCCAGGCTCCGCCACAGGTGGCGGTCACGCTCTTCGGCACGGCCACCGCCCAGGACTTCGTCGGCGGCCGGCCGTCGGGCGCCGTCGCTCGCACCTCCGCCTTCGCCCGCACGTTCCTGCTGGCCTCGGGTGCGGACGCCTTCCTCATCGGGAGCGACATCGACCCGGTGGGCGGGCGCGGCGGCACCCCGGTCTGACCCGACTCAGGGCCGGCGAACCCTCAACATCTGGTCGACCTCGACGTCGGTCAGCACCGTCGGGCGGCCGCCATCGGGCCATCGCACCTCCACCCGGGCCAGGGTCTTCACGCCGGCGCCGAAGCCGAAGTGCGCCAGCGGGACCGTCGTTCCGCCATAGGTGCCGGCGCTGCGGATCTCGGTGACCTGCACCGGGCCGCCGGCCGTCGCCTGCACCGTGACCCGCGCGCCGATGCCGTCTCGGTTCTCGGAGCCCGGATCCGCGAGGCGGACGCCGAGCCAGGCGTTGTCGCCGGCCAGGTCGTTGCGGTACAAGGTCACCGGACCCTCGGAGCGGCTGACCAGCAGGTCGAGGTCGCCGTCGCCGTCGACATCCACGGGGATGGCCGACTTGGCCAAGCCGCCCCCGTCGAGCCCGGCGGCCGTGGCGGCTTGCACGAACGGCGGCTTGCCCGGGTTGAGCCACAGGCGCGTCTGGTTCTCGATGAAGTGGTCGAAGTAGGGACGAAGCGAGTCACCCACCGGACCGCGGGTGCCGAGGCGGTACCCGTTCACCATGAGCAGGTCGCGGTCGCCGTCGTTGTCGAAGTCTTGGGCGGCGGCTCCCCAGCCCCACTTGCCCTCGCGAACCCCGTACTCGTCGGTGACGTCCTTCCACTTCCCGGACGGCTCGTTCAGCCACAAGCGGTTGCCGCTGCAGCCGGAGTTGTTGATCTCACAGCCCTTGGCGCCGGTGCCCGGTGGGTACGAGATGGCGGTCACGAACCAGTCGAGGCGGCCGTCGCCGTTCACGTCCTCGATGGCGCTGCCCATGCCGTTCTCGTCGGTCCCGACGCCGATCTCGCCGGTGATCTCGGTGAACCCCTTGCCCCGGTCGTTGTGGAAGACCCGGCTGGTGCAGAAGTCGCCGGTGATGAGCAGATCGGGCCAGCCGTCGTCGTCGATGTCGGCAAACGTCGGGGTGAAGCCGACGACCTGGTACAGCTTCAGGCCCAGCTTCGTGGTGGCGTCGGTGAAGTGGCCCTTGCCGTCGTTGACGTAGAGCCGGCTCTGGGATTGGTCCCGCGCCGTCCCCTTCCCGAAGCGACGATCGGGAGCCGACGTGCACGGTGGCACGGTGCTGGGCTCGACCTCGGGGCTGTTGCTGAGGGCAGCGACGTTGTAGTGCAGGCTCAACAGGTCGAGGTCGCCATCGCGGTCGAAGTCGCCGAACGTGGCGCCGTACATGGCGTCGATGCGGTCCTTGGGCGGGTTCACCGCCAGGCCGGCGGCGGCCGTCCCGTCCTTGAACGTCCCATCGCCCTGGTTGACGTAGAGCCGGTTCGGAGCGCCCTCGGCGCTGATCAGGTACAGGTCCGGATCGCCGTCGCCGTCGACGTCGCTCCAGGCTCCGACCGACGATCCCTTCGCCGGATCGGGCCCACCGATGCCCGCCTTCTCGGTGACGTCGGTGAAGTGGCCCGTGCCGTCGTTGCGATACAGCAGGTCGGGGAGCCCCACGCGGGGGAGGAAGATGTCGGGGTTGCCGTCCTGGTCGTAGTCGACCACCGACGCGCCGCCGGCGAACTCCCCGTCCTTCGACAGGGCCCGGTTCGCCTGCGGCTGGCCCAGCCCGGCCTGCTTCGTGACGTCCGTGAAGGAGAGCCCGCCGAGCTCGGCGGCGGCCACGGGCTTGTCGACGATGGCGGGCCCGATGCCAGGCGGCACGGTCGGGATCGGGGAGGGCCCGCCGTCCTTGCCGCTCGGGCCGGGGGTGCTGCCCGACGTGGCGGTCGACGAGTCGGGCGAGTTGCCGCCAGGGCCCGAGAAGGCCACGCCGATGGCCACGGCGAGCACCATCCCGACCCCCGCTGCGATCCGGATCCGCTGCTTGGTGGCGGCTCGCGCCTCATCCGCGGCCCGTACGGCCTTCGACGGCCGTGGCGCGGTCGGCGCGCCTGGCGGCGCATCCGAGGGTGCCGGACGCCTCCGCTTGGCGCGGTTGCTCCCCTTGGCCATGGGTGCGGTCCCCCCGGTCGCGATCGGTCGGCTCGCACGCTACCGCTCCGCTCCGGACGTGTCGGCCCGTCCCACGGCGCCGAGAGATCCGTACCCATCGCTCAAGAAATGTGCCATGCGGTCGACAGAGAACGGTGGGGTGCTGGACACGCTCCGGACGGGTGTTTTGTCCGGGTGGTTCGTCCGACCCATTTGTAATCCCGGCGTGATCCTCTACAGTCGCTGCATCTGCCGTGCGCACGTGCTCGGTGGGGGGATACCTGGGGAGTGGCTTCGATGCCGAGCGCTGCACGTACGCACGGAACTGCGCGTCAATGGACGCGCCCGACCGGGAAGGCCGTCTTGGCGGCCTGCCTGCTCATGTTCGGGATGGCGGTCGTCGTCGCCGTCCCGGGACCGGCCGCGGAGGCGTACACGAACCCCGCCGCGTCGTTCTCGGGCCTCGGCTGCTCGGGCAACAACATCACGTCGGGCTGGGGGACGGCCACCGCGCCGACCAACACCGTGTCGGTCACGTTCACCATCATCGGCGGCGGCGGCTCGGCCGGTGACAACAACGGCGGCAACGGCGGTCACGGCGGCCGAGGCGCCACGATCACGGCCACGGTTCCGATGTCGGGCGGCCAGGTCCTCGCGGCGAGGATCGGCTGCGGCGGCATCGACGGCGGAGGCAACGCCGCCGGGTACACGACCGGCCCCAACATCAGCAACGTCTCCGGCGGCGGCGGCGGCTCCACGGGCATCTGCATCGGCAGCAACTGCGCCGGTGGGACCGGCACCATCATCGGGATCGCGGCCGGCGGCGGCGGCGGCAGTCGCGGCTCGGGCACCGGTTCCTGCTCCGACAAGACCGGTGGCGCCGGCGGTGACGGCGGGAACGCCGGAAGCGGTACCTCCGGGTCGGGCACCGTCTACAACGGCGGTGGCGGCGGCAACGGCAACGGCACCCCGCAGGCGTTCGGCGGCGCGGCCGGAACGGCCAGCGGTGGCGCCGGCGGCGGTGGCCAGGGCTCAGGCGGGGCCGGCGGCGCGGCGTCGTCCAACCCGCCCAGCGGCACGGGCAACGGTGGTGGCGGCTCGGGCGGCTCCGACGGCATCCAGGCCGGTGGTGGTGGCGGCGGCTACGCCGGCGGCGGCGGCGGCGGCGGTGGTCTCGACGGCAACTGCACCTTCGGCAACTGGGCCAGCGGTGGCGGTGGCGGTGGCGGCTCCTCATGGGTGCGCAACACCGCCTCCTCCATCAGCGTCGGCACGGTGACGCCCTTCACCTCCTGCGCCGCCAACGCCACGGGCGGCGGCAACGCCGGCGCCGGTGCGAACGAAGGCAGCCAGACCTGGGGCTGCGGCGGCAACGTCACGGCCACCTTCAAGGTCGGCAACCAGCCGGTCGGCTCCAGCCAGACGTCCGGCAACGCCACCAAGGGCGTGGCCCTCGTCATCGAGCTGTCCAACTCCGACGCCGACGGCAACACCATGACGTGTGCCGTCGTGAGCAGCCCCACGAAGGGCGGCGTCACGCTGAACGGCACCGGCAACTGCTCGGCCAACTACACGGCCAGCGCCAACACGAGCGG
>JAOBWM010000076.1 GCA_025463365.1 Acidimicrobiales bacterium | reverse complement strand
TCCAGCGCCACGTCGAGGGCGTCGACGACCGCATCGAGCCCGAGGAGCAGCGCCACATCCTCGGCCGCCTCAACGCGGCGGAGGCGTTCGAGAAGTTCCTCGCCACCAAGTACGTCGGCCAGAAGCGCTTCGGCATCGAGGGCGCCGAGTCGGCCATCCCGATCGTCGACGCCGTGCTCACCAGCGCGGCCGCCGACGGGCTCGACAGCGCGGTCCTCGGCATGTCCCACCGTGGCCGGCTCAACGTGCTCACCAACATCGTGGGCAAGCGCTACGACCAGCTGTTCAAGGAGTTCGAGGGCTTCATCGACCCCGAGTCCACGCAGGGCTCCGGCGACGTGAAGTACCACCTGGGCCAGACCGGCACGTTCACCAGCCGCACCGGCGCCACCATCCCCGTCGAGTTGGCTGCCAACCCGAGCCACCTCGAGACGGTCGATCCGATCGTCGAAGGCATGGTGCGGGCCAAGCAGGACCTCATCGACGATCCCGGAGCGTTCTCGGTGCTCCCGCTGCTGTTGCACGGTGACGCCGCCTTCGCCGGTCAGGGCGTCGTGGCCGAGACGCTCAACTGCTCGACGATCAAGGGCTACCGCGTCGGCGGCACGATCCACCTGATCATCAACAACCAGCTCGGCTTCACCACGTCGCCGGAGTCGGCCCGGTCGTCGGAGTACTCGACCGACGTGGCCAAGATGATCGAGGCGCCGATCTTCCACGTGAACGGCGACGATCCCGAGGCGTGCGTTCGGGTCGCCCGCCTCGCCTATGCGTTCCGGCAGGAGTTCCACAAGGACGTCGTGATCGACATGGTCTGCTACCGGCGCCATGGCCACAACGAAGGCGACGATCCGAGCTACACCCAGCCCCTCATGTACAAGCGGATCGACGCCCGCCGCTCGGTCCGCAAGCTCTACACCGAGACCCTCGTCAAGCGCGGCGACATCTCGATCGAGGAGGCCGAGAAGGCCCTCGACGACTTCAGCGTCCGCCTCCAGACCGCCCTCACCGACACCCGCGGCGCCAAGCCAGACGACGAGGTCATCGCTCTGCCGGTGCCGCCCGCCGTGGGGGTCTTGCCCCATGTGATCACCGGCGTCGACCAGGCCGTGCTCGATCGGATCTACACCGGCATGTCCACCGTGCCCGAAGGGTTCGAGATCCACCCGAAGCTCGCCAAGCAGTTCGAGACCCGCACCAAGATGGTCGAGAGCGGCGAGGTCGACTGGGCCACCGCCGAAGCCCTTGCGTTCGGGTCGCTGCTGCTCGAGGGCAGCGACATCCGCTTCGCCGGCCAGGACTCCCGGCGCGGCACCTTCTCCCAGCGCCACGCCGTGCTCTCCGACTACGCGACCGGCACCGAGTACGCCCCGCTGGCCAACCTCGATCCCGCGCAGGGCAAGTTCTGGATCTACGACTCGCTCCTCTCGGAGTACGCGGCCATGGGCTTCGAGTACGGCTACTCGGTGGTCCACAAGGACGCGCTGGTGTGCTGGGAGGCGCAGTTCGGCGACTTCGTCAACGGCGCCATGATCGTCATCGACCAGTACCTCGTCGCTGCCGAGGACAAGTGGGGCCAGACCTCCGGTCTCGTCCTCCTCCTCCCGCACGGGCTCGAGGGCCAGGGCCCGGAGCACTCGTCGGGCCGGGTCGAGCGGTTCCTCACGCTGTGCGCCGAGGACAACATCCAGGTCGCCAACGCCACGACCTCCGCGCAGTACTTCCACCTCCTGCGCCGCCAGATGAAGCGCGAGGTGCGCAAGCCGCTCGTGGTCATGACCCCCAAATCGCTGCTGCGAGCCAAGATCGCCCGGTCGCCGATCACCCAGCTCACCAGCGGGTCGTTCGAGGAGCTCCTCGACGACCCCGGCGTGACCGACCCGAGCACCATCCAGCGCCTCGTGTTCTGCTCCGGCAAGGTCGCCTACGACGCCATCGCCCGCCGCGACGAGCGCAGCCACCCGGCCGCGGTCATCCGCATCGAGCAGCTGTACCCCTTCCCGTACAAGCAGGTCTCCGAGCTCCTGACCCGGTACTCGAACGTGTCCGAGGTCGTCTTCCTCCAAGAGGAGCCCGACAACATGGGCCCCCGAGCGTTCGTCAACGAACGCCTCTGGCCCCTCGTCGGCGAGGGCGTCAAGTATCGCCAGGTGTCCCGCACCGGCTCCGGCAGCCCCGCCACCGGCAGCCACGCCATCCACGTCCAAGAGCAAGCACAGATCCTCGACCAGGCGTTCGACGGACTTTGATCTCGCCAGGGAGCTTGCTGCGCTCGCTCCCTTCCTCGAACTGTTGTTGAGCGGCTGACGCCGCGCTGTTCTCGCTCGTCGGCACGGCTTCGCCGCACCTCCTCGGTCGTCAGGGGGCTCCGCGAGCTCTGCCCTCCGACAACCCCCGAGCTCGCCTCGCTCGGAACCCACACCACGGCTCGCAGCGCTCGGGAACCCCGTCGTCCTCGCTGCGGCGTGTCCTCCCCGGGGGGGCGAACTAGAACGTGTTCGTGTGGAGGTAGGGTCGGTTTTCATGCCGGAAGCTACGGGGAACATTGCGTTCGATTTGGCGTTGGCGGGTGGGGTGACGGACACGTTCTTGGCGTTCCCCGACGTCCGCGAGGCCAAGGCAAAGGTCTACGACTACATCCGGCGTGCGTCGCTCGACAAGGAGACGCAGTCGATGGAGATGCCCGCGCAGTACATGTTCAAGGACATCCCCACCTACGACCAGATCGACGACCCGCTCGAGCTCGTGCTCGCCGAGATGGAGCGGTTCGGCATCACCCGCTTCCTCACCAACGTCACGGAGAAGGACCTCGCCAAGCGGGCCCTCACCGACCACGCCGACAAGTTCTGGGGGATCCTCAACGTCGACCCGAACACCGGCATGGAAGCGCTGCGCCAGATCGACGCCGCGGTGGAGACCTGGGGGCCGAAGCTGAAGGCGATCCACACGTGGGGGACCGCGCTGCTCCCACAGGTGCCCCTGGACGACAAGAAGATGTACCCCGTCTACGCCAAGTGCGTGGAAGCCGGCCTGCCGATCGTGGTCTACGCCGGCGTCCCGGGGCCGCGGCTGCCGATGGCCGCACAGCTCCCGATGCAGCTCGACGAGGTGTGCTGGTTCTTCCCAGAGCTCAAGATCGTGACCCGTCACGGTGCCGAGCCGTGGACGGAGCTCATGGTGAAGCTGCTCCTCAAGTGGCCGAACCTCTACTACTCCACCTCCGCGTTCGCCCCGAAGCACTACCCCCAGGACATCATCGACTTCGCCAACACCCGCGGCGCCGACAAGATCATCTACGCCGGCTACTGGGCAGCGGGACTGACGCTCGACCGCATCTTCGCCGAGCTCCCGCAGGTCCCGTTCCGCGACCACGTCTGGCCCAAGTTCCTCCGCGAGAACGCCGAAGCCGTCTTCGGCGCCGCGCCGCACGCCTCGCCGGGCGTCTGAGCCTCGCTCCCGCAGCGCGCGCCCCACCCCGGCGCCAGGGTCCTGCACCGCGGGTGACCGCGTCGGCCGAGCTGGGCATCGCATCCAACGCGCTCGCGGCGACATGGCGTCGTGCTTGCGGGAGGCGTGTGACACCTGGCGGCTTTACCGATGCGCTCCGGGCGAATAGCGTTCATTATCGAACGTCGTTCACCCATCAAGGGGATCTCGGGCCATGTCGACCAACGAAGACCTGATCGGTCGCGCTGACCTTCACGACATCGAGGCGATCCTGGCGATCGCGACCGAAGAGGGCGAGTCGAACCTGCGAGCGGTCAGGGATCACGCACCCGCCATCTTCACCTGGGACTACGAGAAGGGCGCCCGCCCGGCGCTCAACAAGCTGTACGAGAAGGCCAAGCACAGCCAGTGGAACGGCGAGACCGATCTGCCCTGGGACACGGCGGTGGATCCGATGCAGCTGGTCGAGCTCCAACGCCAGGCGTTCGGCATGACGCCGGAGACCCGCGCGGCCAAGGTCGCCGGCACCCCCTTCGCGAAGTGGGGTGACAAGGAGTTCGACCAGATGGGCCTCGAGTCGAACAACTGGATGCTCAGCCAGTTCATGCACGGCGAGCAGGGCGCCTTGATCTGCACGGCCAAGATCGTCGAGACCGTGCCGTGGATCGACGCCAAGTACTACGCCGCCACCCAGGTCATGGACGAAGCCCGCCACGTCGAGGTGTTCGCCAGGTACCTCGACACGAAGCTCGACGGTCACTACCCGCTCAACGCCCACCTCGGGCTGCTGCTCGACGACATCATCGCCGACTCCCGCTGGGACATGACCTACCTCGGCATGCAGATCATGGTGGAGGGCCTGGCCCTGGCGGCCTTCGGCCTCATGCACATGACCACGCCTGAACCGCTGCTCAAGCAGCTTCTCCGCTACGTGATGAGCGACGAAGCTCGTCACGTCGCCTTCGGCGTCCTGACCCTCAAGGAGTACTACCAGGAGCTCTCCCTCGCGGAGATCCGAGAGCGCCAGGAGTTCGCCTTCGAGGCCGCCGTGCGGATGCGGGACCGGCTGCTGCAACAAGAGGTGCTCGCCCGCATGGGCCTCGACGTGAAGGAGGCGGTGAAGTTCGTCATGGAGGACGAGGGCCGCCAGATGTTCCAGCAGCTGCTGTTCTCCAAGATCGTCCCGAACTGCAAGAAGCTCGGCCTGCTCGATGCCGGCGACGGCTGGCTGCGCACCAGGTTCCAAGAGCTCGGCGTGATCCAGTTCGAGGATCTGACCGACACGAGCGACGAGTACGAGGCCTTTGCGCTGGGCCCAGCGGAGCTCAGCGAATCCACCATCTCCTGACCGGGGCACGCGTCGGCCCGGTGTAGATCCGTGCG
>JAOBWM010000069.1 GCA_025463365.1 Acidimicrobiales bacterium | reverse complement strand
AGCCACCCCAGGCGGCCATCGCCGCCTCCTGGGCCTCGGGCGTCTGGGCCATCGAACCGCCGTGGTAGGTGAGCAGGAACTTGGTCATGTCGGTCACATCGCTTTCTGGGTTTGGCTCTTGCGAGGTCTGCACGGATGGCGGGTGCACATCCACCAAGGAGACGAACGAGATGGCGGGAAAAGGACAGGCGGCCCGAGGTGAGGTTCAGATCTGGCGGTCGATGCCTTCCCAGTACGGGTCGCGCAGCTTGCGCTTGATGAGCTTGCCGTTTGGCTCGCGGGGGAGGGCTTCGGTGAAGTCGACCGACTTGGGGAGCTTGAACTTGGCCATGCGGGTGCCGGCCCACTCCAGGATCTCGGCCTCGACCTCGGGGCTCGGCGCCACGCCGTCAGGGAGCTCCACCACGGCCTTGATCTGCTCGCCCCAGTCGGCGTCGGGGATGCCGAACACCGCCACGTCGCGGACCTTGGGGTGGTTGATGAGCTCCCCCTCGATCTCGGCCGGGTAGATGTTCACGCCCCCCGAGATGATCATGTCGGCCTTGCGGTCGCGGAGGTAGAGGTAGCCGTCGGCATCGAGCTCGCCGAGATCGCCCACGGTGAAGAACCCGTCGACCCGGTTGGCATCGGTCTTGGCCTTGTCGCCCTTGTACTCGAAGTCGGCCATGAGGCTCATGTAGACGGTGCCGACCTGGCCGGCGCCGAGTTGGTTCTTGTCGTCGTCGTAGATGCGGATCTCCGAGCCGGGCCACGGCAGCCCGACCGAGCCGGGACGGTCGAGCCACTCCTTGGCAGAGATGATCGAGCCGCCGCCCTCGGTGGCCGCGTAGTACTCCTGGATCGTGTCGCCCCACCACTCGATCATCTTGCGCTTGACCTCGTGTGGGCACGGGGCGGCACCGTGGATCATGTTCCGCAGCGAGCTCATGTCGTAGCGGAGACGCTCCTCTTCGGGAATGTCCAGGAGTCGCACGAACTGGGTCGGGACCATGTGGCTGTTGGTGACCTTGTAGCGGTCGATCAACCGGAGCGTGTCGAGGGCGCTCCACTTGTCCATGAGCACCACGGGGTGGCCCATGTGGAGGGAGTTGCCCGTCCACATCAGCACCGCCGTGTGGTAGAGCGGCGAGACCACGAGGTGGACGTGGTCGTCGGCACCGCTGATGCCGAAGAGGCCCGGGAGGTACGTCATGAGCTCGCCCATGTCGCTCGGGTCGATCTCGAACAGGCCGCGCTTGACGCCCTTGGGCCGACCCGTGGTGCCCGACGTGTAGTGCATGGCCGCGCCGGTGGTCCGGGCGTCCGGGGCGGTGGCCGGCTGGTCAGCGAACAGGTCGGTGACCGGACGGAAGCCGTCGATCTCGCCGACGGCGTAGGAGCGCTCGGCCGGGAACCCGGCCTCGTCGACCGCGGCGCGGGCGACCTCGGCGAGTCGCTCGTGGGCCACGAACACCTTGGCGTCGCTGTCACCCAGGATGTACGCCACCTCGGGTCCGACGAGGTGGAAGTTGATCGGGGTCACGTAGAGCCCGATCTGCAGGGCGCCGAGGTAGATCTCGATCAGGTCGATCGAGTTGGGGAGCAGGAGCGCGACCGTGTCGCCGTGCTCGAGTCCGAGGGCCCGCAGGCCGTTCGCGATCTGGTTCGAGCGGTCGAGCAGCTCGCCGTTGGTGCGCTCCGTGCCGTCCGGCCCGACGAGGGCGAGGCCCTCCCGGTTCGCTTCAGCCTGGCGCCAGAATCCGAGGTCTCCCATGGACGGCGACTGTAGAGCAGAACTGGAACACGTTCTACTTCTGACCCACTAGGGTCGCCCGCACAAGGGGATCCCGCCCAGGGACGACACACGAGGAGCTCGACCAATGCGCGCTGCGCTGCTGCACAACACCGGCGACGAGAAGCTGGAGATCGTCGACGACATGGAGGTCGACGCACCCGATGCCGGCGAGGTCACGATCCACATCCAGGCCACCGGCGTCTGCCACTCCGACCTCCACGCCATGCAGGGCTCGCTTCCGCAGAACGCCCCGTTCGTGCCCGGCCACGAGGGCGCCGGGATCATCTCGGCCGTCGGCGAGGGCGTCACCGCGCTGAGCGTCGGCGACCACGTCGTCGTGGCGTGGAGCCCGCCGTGCGGGAAGTGCAACAACTGCGTCGAGCGCAAGTCCCCGCACCTGTGCGTGATGATCCAGTTCGCCATCGCCGACACGCCCCGCTTCACCCGCGGCGACGTCCGCATCCGCGGCATGGCCGGCACCGGCACCTTCGCCGAGTACCTCACCGTGCCCCAGGAAGCCGCCGTCAAGATCGACGACGACATCCCCTTCGAGATCGCCTCGCTCATCGGCTGCGGCGTGTCCACCGGCGTCGGCGCGGCCATCAACACGGCCAAGGTCACCCCCGGCTCGAAGGTCGTGGTGTTCGGCTGCGGTGGCGTCGGCATCGCCGCCATCCAGGGCGCCCACGTCGCCGGCGCCTCGGTCATCGTCGCCGTCGACCTCAACGAGGAAAAGCTCGAGCTGGCCAAGACCTTCGGCGCCACACACGGCGTGAAGCCCGACGACCTCGGGGCCCTCCAGGCCGAGCTCACCGGCGACGGCTTCGACTACGCCTTCGAGGCGATCGGCCTCCCCGTCACCATGCGGGCGGCCTATGACGCGGTGCGCCGCGGCGGCACCGCCTGCGTGATCGGCGTCGGCGCCATGGACAAGGAGGTCTCCTTCAACGGGTTCGAGATCTTCTTCTCCGAGAAGAACTTCATGGGCAGCTACTACGGCTCGGTCGACGTCCGCTCCGACTTCCACCGCCTCCTCAGCCTCTGGAAGTCCGGCCAGCTGAACCTCGACGGCATGATCACCAACCGCATGAAGATCGACGAGATCAACGACGCCTTCGACATCATGAAGAAGGGCGAAGCGATCCGCACCGTGATCACCTTCTGAGGAGGAATCACCCCGTCAAGACCACCCGCGGCCGGCTGCTCGGTCGGCGCTGGTGGCGGGCGCGGTTCGTCGACTGGGTCGTGAGCGTTCGGTCGTCGCGTCGAGACCACCCGCGGCCGGCTGCTCGGTCGGCGTGGGTGGCGGGCGCGGTTCGTCGACTGGGTCGTGAGCGTTCGGCTGCCTTGCCTGTCACCCGTCGTCCACCGATTGCTGGCCGGGGCGTCGGGGTGGGCGACTTGTCGTGCAGGTTCCGGTTTGTCCGGGTGACAGGAACCGTCCCGTCGGAATTTGTGTCGATTGTTGACCTCTGAGGTGGATAATCGACAGGAATTCCCGAGCGGGCGGGCGAGCGGGCGGGCGGGCCCGGTCGTGGCGGGACGAGGGTCTGACGAACCTTCCGGGCGAGTGGGCGAGCGGCCGGTCGTGGCGGGACGAGGGTCTGACAGACTTCCCGGGTGACGGGCTTCCTGCGGGTGGGGGTGTCGGGGCATCGGCTGCTGGCCGACCCGGGCCAGGTCGCGGCGGACGTCGACGCGGCGCTCGACCGGTTGGTTGCCTCGGCCCCCGACGTCGGGCCGCGTCCCGATCCCGGTCCTGATCCCACTCCCGGTCCCGGTCCTGATCCCAGGCCCGATCCCGGTACCGATTGCGCAGCCACCGGGTCGATGCAGCTGGTCGCGGTGTCGAGCTTGGCCGAGGGGGCTGATCGGATCGTGGCCGAGCGGGTCCTGGCCCGGCCCGGCGGTCGGCTCGAGGTGTTCCTGCCGCTCGAACCGGATGACTACGCCACCGACTTCGCCGACGAGGAATCGCGCCGGAGGTTTGATGACCTGCTGGTTGCCGCCGATCAGGTGACGGTGATCCCCCCTGATCCGTCCGACGCGTCCCGCGAGGCGGCCTACGCACGCGCCGGCACGGCGGTGCTGGCGCGGTGCGACGTGCTGCTCGCGCTGTGGGACGGCGAGGGCGCCCGCGGCCGAGGCGGCACCGGCGAGGTCGTGGCCGAGGCGCGTGCCATGGGCCGCCGCGTCGAGGTCGTCGCGGTCGAGCGAGCGATCGACTGATGGGGTTGTTCCAGAGCAACCGGACGCGCTGGTACCTGCTCGCAGGAGCGTGGGTCGTGGTGTTGATCCTCGGCGCCGGCGGGTTCGTCCAGCAGGGCTACGAGAACCACTCGCCCCGGGGCGTCCTCGACGTCATCTACCTCACCATGAAGCTGGCGACCATCAACTACGACGGGTCGAGCGCCGGCCCCATGAACTGGCGTCTCAACATCGCCCGGTTCGTCGTGCCCGTCATGGCCGCCAGCACCGTCCTGCAGACCGCGACCGTCGTGTTCGCCGAGGAGTTCCAGCGCTTCCGGGTGCGTCGGTCGTCCGGTCACACCGTGGTCGTCGGGCTGGGCGACGTGGGCAGCCGCCTCGTGAAGGCCTTCGCCGATGCCGGTGAGCAGGTGGTGGGGGTCGACGTGAACCCGACCGTGGTCACCGCTGTCCGACGGGGCGACCCCCGCATCGCCACCATCGCCGGCGACGTCACCGATCCGGCCACGCTCACGGCCCTCCGTGTCGATCGCGCCGCTCGTCTCGTGGTGGCAGCCGGCGACGACGCCCGCAACGTCCTGGTGGCGTCCAACGCCGCGGCGCTCGCCGCCGATCGCAGCGCCCACGGCAAGGCGCTCCGGTGCGCCGTGCAGTTGAGCGACGCCGAGCTCGCCAACCTCCTGCGCGCCGCCGACCTCGACGCCGCCGGTGGCTTGCGCCTCAGCTTCTTCAGCCTCCACGACCGCGCCGCTCGCGCGCTCATCTCCGAGCACTCGCCGTTCGGCGGCGAGACCTGCCGACCCCTCGTGATCGGGCTCGGCCAGTTCGGGCGAGGCCTCGTGGTGGCCCTCGGCCAACAGTGGGCACATCTGCATCCGGGCGAGCGCATGCCGATCACGCTCGTCGACGCCGCCGCGTCGGGTCGGTGGGCCGAGCTCAGCCAGCGTCATCCCGCGTTGGGCGACGTGTGCCTGCCCGAGCTGATCGACCTCGACCTGTCCGTCCCCTCGGCCGACGGCATCGAGGCCATGGTGGAGCTGCTCGCCGAGGACCGACCCACGTGGGTCGCCGTGGTCCTCGAATCCGAGCCCAACGCGCTGGCCAGTGCCGTGTTCGTGCACCAGCAGATCCCGCGTGGCGAGGTGCCGATCGTCGTCCGCATGCGTTCCGCGGCGGGGCTCGGCACCCTCCTCGACCCGTTGTCGGGATCCGAGCAGGCGTTCCCCGGCGTCACGGTCTTCCCGTTCCTCGACCGGACCTGCACCGTGGAGACCGTCGACGGCGGCATTCGCGAGCAGCTCGCGAGGGCGGTCCACGAGGAGTACCTCGCCCACCTCCCGGCAGGGTCGCCAAAGACGGACCTGCAGCGGTCCTGGGACGAGCTGGACGACGACCAGAGGGACCTGAGCCGGCGCCGGGTCGACGGGATCCTGGCGGACCTTGCGTCCATCGGCTGCGACCTTGCGCCGCTGCGGCGGTGGGGTGCGCCGGCCCTGGTCTTCACCGACGCCGAGGTGGACCAGCTCGCGGCGCGGGAGCACCAGCGGTGGTTCGGCGATCGGACGGCCGCCGGCTGGACCCACGGTGACGTCCGTGACGACATCAAGAAGACGAACCCGCTCCTCGTGCCGTGGGATGAGCTCCCGCTCGACGCGCAGGTGGCGAACGTCGAGGCCGTGGAAGCGCTGCAGCCGATGCTGGCCCGTGCCGGCTTCGAGGCAGTGCGCCGCTAGTCCGCCGCTCGCTCGCCGCTAGTTCTGGCCGGCTTGGAGCTGGTGGATCATCTGGTCGAGTTGCTGGACCATCGGGGCGAGGTTCCACTGGGCGGCCATCTGCCGGGCTTCGCCGAGGGCGGCGAGGGCTTCGGCGATGCGTCCGAGGTTGCCGAGCACCTCGCCACGATTCGCCGTGGCGAACAGCACGCCCTGGCCGTTGCCTGCGGCCTTCGAAAGGGCGAGCTGCTCGTCGATGCAGGCGAGCGCGCCGACGAAGTCGCCCTGCTGCTGCTTGAGGATCGCCCGGTTGCCGATGCACGCGGCCAGGCCGACCTGGTCGCCGATGCGTCGGCAGATGCCCTCCTGCTCGTCGAACATCTGACCCGCCTTCACGAGGTCGCCCCGGGCCATCACCAACAGGGCACCGTCGCCCAGCGCTCGCTGGAGGCCGGCGTCGTCGCCGGTGCGGCGACACGCCTCGGCCAGCGATGCCCACACGGGCTCCGTCTCCGGCTGGCGCCCGGTCTGGTACATCAGCTCGATCGCCTTGGTGAGCACCTGGACGCCTTGGGTATCAGCGCCGGAGACTGCGCACTGCGCACCGCAGTCGATCAGGTCCGCGATGGCCGCGGGGAAGTTGCCCATGGCCGAGTGCACCTGCCACCGGTTGTTGAGCAGTGGCACCAGGGTCATGGCCAGGCCCATCGAGCGCAGCACCGGCTCGGCTTCGCCATAGCGGGCGAGGGCGGAGGCGAAGTCGTTCTGCACGATGTCGTCGGCGGCCAGGTTCACCTTGGCCACGGCGACGGCAGCAGCGTCTCCCATCTGTGCGGCCACCGCCAGCTCTTCGGTGTGCGAGGCGCGCGAGGCGGCAAGGTCGCCGAGCTCGCGCTGGGCGATGCCGAGCGAGCCGAGCGACAGCACCAACGCGCCGTGGGCGCCGGCCGAGCGGGCGGTGAGCGATGCCTCGGTCGCGAGGCGGCGGGCGTCCTCCCAGCGGCCTTCGTCGATCGCGGCTCGGGCCTCGACGTCGAGGACTCGCGCGAGGAGCGGCTCGTCGGATAGGCGGCGCGCCAGCGCCTCGGCCTCATTGGCCCGCTGCGCGCCTTCGGGGTGACGGCCGAGCTGGCGCAGCGTGTTCGACTCGCTGATCAGCGCCTCGACCTGGCTGGTGAGATCGCCCTGCTCGGTGGCAGTGGCCCGCCACGCTTCGAACCCCGCGAGGGCCGCCGACGGATTGCCCGTGTCGCCATGGATCGCGGCTTGGCCGGCGAGGGCCAGGCCGAGGCCCTTGCTGTCGCCCACGGATCGGCACAACCGCTCCTGCTCGTCGAGCAGGGCGAGCGCCGCGGCGTGGTCGCCGTGGGCGCGCCGGGCCGTCGCCAGGTTGCCCAGCGCGGCCTGCAGGGCCGACGGATCGCCCATCGATCGGGCGAGGGCAAGCGACTCGTCGAGGAGCGGGAGAGCGCCGGCCAGGTCGCCCTGGTCTCGCTTGCAGAGGCCGAGGTTGCCCAGCGCGAACTGGAGCACGACCTGATCGGCCGCCGGCCGGCTCAGGTCGACCGCCTCTTGGAGCGCCCAGCCGGCGTTCGCCAGTTCGCCCTGGCCGTAGAGGGCGGCACCGAGGTTCAGGAGCGAAGCGCGCAGGCGCTTGTTGGGGCGGGCCGTGAGGTCGAGCTGGCCCGCGGCCTCGGCGCGGAAGTGCGAGACCAAGAACCGGTTGACGGCGAGCGCCTCGGTCGGATGGCCGGCGTCGGTGACGAGCCGGGCAACCTCCCATGCGTGCGCCGGGTTCTGGTCGGGGTGATCGACCACGTAGCGGTAGCCGTCGACGACGGAACGACCGTGCTCCTCGGCGCGCGCCCAGAGGCGGCGGAGGTCGTCGGGCGCCTGGGGATAGGCGACCCCGAGGTAGTCGAGGTCGGAGATCGTGCGCACGAGGCCGTCCAGGTCTCCTGCATCGAGCTGCTGCCAGGGGAGCTCCTCGACCACGCGGGGCCCGAGGGGCTGGTGGGCGAAGTGGTGGGCGACCGCCGCGTGGGCGGCTCGCTTGGCCTCGTCGGTGGCGAGGTAGCGGTCCTCGACGGCCTGGCGGTGGACGTCGGTCGCGAGCCCGAGCAGGCCGGAGCGGGTCACGAGCCCGGCTTCTGCGGCCAGCACGAGCGGCGACCAGATGGCGTGGGGGAGCGCGTCGCCCCCTTCGGCTTCGCCTCCGAGGAGGCCGAGCAGCTCGGGCTCGGTGATGCCGCGCCGGCCCGCCCAGATGGCTCGGAACGCATCGGCCACCAGGCCCGGCCGGTCCTGCTCGAAGTCGCGCTCGTAGCGCTCCAGCACCAGCTCGAGCAGGTCGTCGACCGTGCCGGCCGACAGGTAGTGGGAGATGACGTCGCCGAGGGTGAAGTGGTCGCCGTGCTGGCGCAGTTCATCGAGCACCGTCCGGAGGTACAGGACGTTGCCGGTGTGGGGCGACCGCACCAGCGTCTCGACGTGGACAGGGTCGAGGCCCTTCGACCAGCGGGCGAGGAACGTCGCGATGAAGGTGGCTCGCTCGGCCTCGGTCAGCGGGGGTGCGTCGAGCGCGGCCCAGCCGCGGCGCAGGGCTTCGTCGACGGGGCGGGGACCTGCGGTGGTGACGATGATCCGGACCGATGCCGGGACGACGGGTGGCAGCCAGGTCAGGTCCGGGGCGCCGTCCACATCGGTGAGCAGGTCGGCGCCGTCGACCACGATCACGGCGCGGGATCCGCCTGCATCGGCCGCGGCGCCGGCTCGGTCGATCGCTGCGAACAGCGCGGCGCGACGACCGTTGGCGTCAGACGGGAGGGTCGAGGGGTCGACAGGTGGCCCGGCGGGGTCGGCGAGCCCGGCGACGATCCGCCCGGCCAGGTCCTTCCAGTCCGCGGCGTCGGAAGTGGCGCCGACGTGGTGCTGCACCACGCGGTCGCGGGGGTGAGAGGCGCGCCAGGAGTCGAGCCAGGTGGCCACCAGCGGCGTGAGGTCCCAACCGGGCTCACCCCGGAACACGAGCGGCGGAAGGGCCCCCGCGGTGAACTCGTCGAGGCGGGCCGCGAGGTCGGGTCGGGCGAGGGCGCCGACGGAGCGGGCGAGGCCGAAGGCGCGGTGGGCCTCGGCCTCGCGGCTGGTGACGTCGGGCGTCTCGTCAACGGGGAACAGCCGGTCGACCAACGCAGTGAGCTCGGCGAGCACCTGGCGGCCGAGATCGGCCGGGTCGGCGTACTGGGCGCTCGGATGGGTCGAGACCCGGATCCGGTCCTTGAGCGCTTCGAGGCGAGCCCGGCGCTCGGCAGCCGCCGATTCGGCGCCGTCGGTGCCGAGTGCGGCCACCTCGTCGTCCGACGCGAGCTCGCCGAGGATCAGCCGCTCCTCGGGCGGGCGGGTGTCGACCCAGGCCGGATCCCGGAAGTGGAAGAACGCCTGGCCGGCGGCGTCGGGATCGTTGAGGACGCCGTGCAGCACCTCCATCTCGGTGACCGAGGTGCCCGACAGCGATGACAACCAGGGCAACTCGTCGGCCAGCCCGCCGGGGATCTCCTCGGGGATCCACCCGTAGCGCTGGCCGAGCAGGCCGAGGAAGTACGGGCGACTGCGGTCGATCTCGGCCAAGCAGATCGGCAGCACCGCGCCCTCGGCCTTCTGCTCGTCGGTGACGCCCCACCGCAGGTCGACCTCCGACCAGGCCACGCCCCGCTCCTCGCACATCCGCCGGACCTGCGGGAAGATCCGCTTCACCAGCTCCTCGCGCTCGGCCTGCATGTCCCGGAACGTCGACGACACGAACACCCGGATCGCCCGTTCCCCGCCCACATCGCCCGCTGCCATGGCTCGCATCCTGCCCGAACCGGGTTCGTCGGCGGGCCAGGGCGGACAGGCGGTGGGTCAGTTGCGGGGGGCGTGGACGCCGAAGGCGCGCTGGGAGGCGGCGCGGCTCCAGCGGATGTCCCAACGGGGGCGAGCCAGATCAGGTCCAGCATGCCCTGGGGGGCTGCCCAAGGCCGTCGCGGCCTCCGGCGAAGGCCCGGCTGCGCGGCGGCGCCTGCCGGTTGTTGCGAAAACTGGAACGTGTTCTAGTGTGCGGTCCGTGACGGACCGTCAGGAATCGGAGCAGATCCTCTCTGCGCCGCTCATCATCGAGTACCCGTTCAAGCGCACGACCGGACCGGTCATCGGCGCCTTCCTCACCGGGCTGCGCGAGCAGGTCTTGGTGGGATCGAGGGCCGAGGACGGGCGCGTGATCGTTCCGCCCGCCGAGTTCGACCCCGTCTCGGGCAACGACCTCACCGACATCGTGGAGGTGGGCCCCGAGGGTGTCATCACCACCTGGTCGTGGGTCGTCATCCCCCACGCGAAGCACCCCCTGAGCGACCCGTTCGCCTGGGTGCTCATCAAGCTCGACGGCGCCGACACGCCGATGCTCGGCGCCCTCGCCGCCCCGAGCCTGGACGCGGTGGCCACCGGCGGCCTGGTGAAGCCCGTGTGGGCCGAGGACCGTGAAGGTCACATCGACGACATCGCCCACTGGGTCCTCGTCGACGCCGACACCGAGCCTGACACCGAGCCCGAGGCCGACACTGACGGAGGCCATGCCTGATGCCCGACATCCAGCTCCCCGAGTCGCTGCGAGACGTCGAGGCGGTGCGGTCCGTCCGCACGCCGGCGCAGCTCGACTACACGTTCACCGCCGGCGACGCCACGTCCCGTTTCCTCCGGGGCATCACCCAGAAGAAGATCATCGGCCAGAAGGCCCCCGGCGGCCGGGTCTACGTGCCGCCGCGCGGCGCCGACCCCGAGCTGGGTGCCGCCACGCCGATCGAGGTCGAGGTGGCCCAGGTCGGCACGGTCACCAGCTTCTGCGTGGTGAACCTGCAGTTCTACGGATCGGTGATGGAGATCCCGTACACCAGCGCCCTGATCCTGCTGGACGGCGCCGACCTGTCGATCATGCACCTCATCCAGGAGATCCCGGCCGACCAGGTGCGCATCGGCATGCGGGTCGAGGCGGTGTGGCGCGACGACGCCGACATCGAGCCCA
>JAOBWM010000068.1 GCA_025463365.1 Acidimicrobiales bacterium | reverse complement strand
TCTTCAGGTGGGTGTTGATCGGGTAGTGCCCGCTGAGCTTGGTGTCGAGGTACTTGGCGAACACCTCCACGTGGCGGGCCTCGTCCATCACCTGGGTGGCGGCGTAGTACTTGGCGTCGATCCACGGGACCGTCTCGACGATCTTGGCCGTGCAAACCAGCGCCCCCTGCTCGCCGTGCATGAACTGCGACAGCGACCAGTTCTGGCTCTCCATGGCCTGCGCGAGCCACTCCTTCTCACCCCAGTTGGCGAAGGGCGTGCCCTTGAACGAGATGCCGGCCTGTTCCATCTGCATGCGCCGCATCTCCGACAGCGCCTTGGCGAACTGCTCCTGGTCGACCTCGATCGACCAATCGAGGTCGGTCTCGCCGTTCCACTGGGCGTGCTTCGCCTTCTCGTACAGCTTGTTCAGCGCGGGTCGGCGACCCTTCTCGTAGTCCCAGGTGAAGATCGCGGGCGCGTTGTCCTCTACGGCGTGGATCGCCTCGGTGACGTCGGTGTTGGACATCGAGATGATGGCCCGGAGGTCGTCGACCTCGGCTCGACCCAGGATCTGCTCGTCGGTGGACATGATCGACCTGCTTCCCGTTCGGATGCGGAGCACCGATCCCGAACGGACCGGCTGCTCTCCCCTGCGGTGATTGTACGGGCCCGGCCTCCCGCCCTGCCCGCCCAGCGCCTCACCCGGCGTCCTCACCAGCCGACCATCGCCTGGGGCCGGAGGGTCGGCCGCCTCCGACCGTCCTGACCTCGAGCGCCTCGCCCCCGGCTTCAGCTCTTCTTGCGGATGCCCTCCCGCCAGATCAACGTGAGCATGTTGGGCTTGATCGCGACCGTGGCGACGGCGACCGCCTTGTCGACGTAGGTGCGATCACCGACCTGGCGGAGCAGGCAGTCGGCGAGGTCCTCTCGGGCGGTGAAGCGCCCCAGGATGTGGTCCTCGGCGAGGCGGTAGTCGGTCACCGTGTCGGCGCCGAACAGGCCGGAGGGCCGCACGATGGTCCAGTCGACATCGCTCTGACGGACGGTGTCCTCCATGCGCCGCATGTCCTCGTAGACGGTGCGGCCCAGGACGTTCACGACGTAGGGCTGCATCACCTTGCGGAAGATCAGCCCTCCCTGGGGCTCGGGGGGCGGCGACATCGTGCTGGAGCTCACGCAGACCAGCCGCTTCACGCCGTTGCGGGCCATGCCTTCGATCATGTTCGGGACCCCGTGGGAGTACACCGTGACGGGATCGCGCCCGAACGGGACGCCGAGCGTCGACACGACGGCGTCCTGCCCGGCCACCGCGGCCTCGACGGCGTGGGCATCGTGCACGTCACCTCCGAGCACGCGCAGCGAGCCGCCGAAGGCGGGGAAGGCGTCGGGGTGACGGGTGAACGCCGTCACCTCGTGGCCCTCGGCGAGGGCTTGGCGGGTGAGGAGCTGGCCGGTGGGCCCGTTGGCTCCGAAGATCGTGAGCTTCATCTGTTCGTTCCGTTCATCGAGATGGTGATGTCGGGAAGGACGAACCGCGCTCGGAGAACGCGACAGGGGACCGGTGTCGCGTTCTGTCGTCGTCGATCGTCCTTGTCCGGTGCGAACCGTCGTCGGCAACGGCCCGGCGCCATAGGGTCGAACGGACGAGGTAGGCCGACGTGGAACACGACAGCGAGGGACGACTGGGCGAGGCGTGGCACGCCCATCGGGCGCACCTGATCAACGTGGCCTTCCGCATCCTCGGCGACATCGGTGCCGCCGAGGACGCCGTGCAGGAGGCCTACTCGCGCCTCCTGCGGACCACTCCGGAGGAGATCAACGACGAGCGCGGCTGGTTGACCGTCGTGACGAGCCGCATCTGCCTCGACCAGATCCGCTCGGCTCGTTCACGCCTCGATCGACCCGAGCCATCCGAGCGCTTCGAGATCGCGGATGCCACCGCCGGCACCGACCCCGCTGATCGGGTGACCCTCGACGACAACGTGCGCGTCGCGCTCCACGTGGTGCTGGAACGGCTGAGCCCGGCCGAGCGCGTGGTGTTCGTGATGCACGACATCTTCCGGATCCCGTTCGACACCATCGGCGAGACGGTGGGCCGGTCACCCTCCACCTGCCGTCAACTGGCCAGCCGGGCGAGGCACCGCATCGCCGGAGCGTCGGACCTGGCACCGATCGACGTGGCGCCGGCCGAGGAGCAGGTGGTGACCGAAGCCTTCATCAGTGCCTGCGCCACGGGCGACATGACCGCGCTGCTCGCGACCCTCGACCCCGACGTGTCGGGCGATGGCGACTTCGGCCCAGGGGTGGCGGTGCCACCGGTCGCCGTCGGCGCGGCCACCGTCGCCCGGCGCACCCTCGGCTTCCTCGGGCACGGGGCGACCCTCGTGTCGCACCCGACCTCCGCCGGACCGGCCCTGTTGGCCTTCGTCGACCGCCGCCTGCTGGCCGTACTCGAGCTCACGATCGTCGACCAGCGCATCACCCACCTCCACGCCGCTGGAGACCCCGCAACCATCGAGGCGACCAGCGCGGACCTCGCTGCGCTCCGCTAGCAGCCAGGTCCGGGCCCCTCCGGTTCACCGGGCGTAGCGGTTGGCCCTCCGGAAGGTGCCGAGGTCGTTGAAGCGGATCCCGTGCTCACGCATCACCTTGTGCGCCGACCGGGCGGTGAGCTGCCGCACGTAGAAGGGATCGGAGGGCACGAAGTGGTGGATTCCGTGGGTCGAGCCGAAGTTGGCGCAGAAGAGCTGCAACGGGGCGAAGAACCACTTGTTCAGGACCTGCGTCTGCTGGACGATGTTCCCCTCCTCGACGTCGCCGAAGTAGTGCATGTTCGACGAGATCATGTGGCGGCAGGCGACGCGCAGCACGTTGGGCGCGATCCACACGACGGTGAGGACGTTGACCACCGACAGGATGGCGCCGGGAACGCCCCCGGCCACGAGCGCTCCCGAACCGGCGACGTGCGCCACCAGGTTGGCGATGTTGACGACGACGAACGAGTACCAGATCGCCAGGGCGATGTAGGCCATCGGGAAGTAGGCCTTGGCCGAGGCGCGCAGGATGAAGCGACGGAGCTTGGGCTCCTTCGGGAGGTGCAGGACGACCGCAGCCAGCGGGTCGATCATGCAGATCATCCGCTTGATCCCCCAGCGCTCACCGTTGGTGATCCCGCGCTCCTCGATGTCCTGCTCGGTACCGGACACCTTGTGGTGCAACAGGTGCAGGGGCTTGCGAGTCCAGGGGCTCACGGTGTTCGGCCGCAGCACCCAGACGATCGCGAAGATGGCGCTTTGCGCCCGGTCGTTCCGGCTGAAGTACTGGCGATGGATGGTGTCGTGCTCGATCTCATGCGCGATCGCGAGGAAGAACGCAGCGATCGGGACGGTCGCCCACCACGCGAGGTTGCCGGTGGCGTACGCGGCAGCGGTGGCGAGCACGCCGACGACCGAGCCGCCGAGGATCGTGCCCCCGATGGCGCTCTGGTGACGCAGGATCGGGTGGTCGGCGCGGAGCTGCTGGCTCTTGGCCCGCACGGCGCGACGGATGGTCTTGGCCGCCTCGTCGTCGGACCCCCTCGTGTCGACAGCGCCCTCGACCATCGGGTCGGGACGCCACTCGATGGGCTGGACGGGCGGGCGGGCTTCGATGACGGTCATGGTTCGTCCTCACGGTGGGCGGGCGGTGATTCGATCATCCGCGAACCGGACCGCCTCCGCACCGGCGTCGTGCGCCAACGACTTGGCCATCTGCGCCAACCCCAGTGCGTACCATTCGGGCGATGGCCTCAGCCCTCGTGCGCCCGTCCGGTCCGTCGGGCGCGACGGTGCTCACCGCCTGGACCGGCACCTTGCTGCGGGCCCTCGCCGAGCGCGGCATCGACGGGGCCGAGCTCGCTGCGCAGGCCGGCATCGCCGAACATGCGCTCGACGACCCCGACCGGCGCATCCCGCTCGATGCCTCGACCCGCCTCTGGGCCGCGGCCGTCGCTGCCACCGGCAACCCTGGCTTGGGGCTCGACGTGGCCCGCCACGTCCGGCCCGGCACGTTCCACGCGCTCGGCCACGCCGTGGTCACCAGCCCCACGTGGCGCGGCGCGCTCGAGCGGATCGCCCGCTTCAGTCGCGTCACCGCCGACATGACCGTGGCGAGCATCGAGTCGAACGCCGACGAGGTCACGTTGGTGCTGGGCTGGAGCGAGCCCGGCACGCGCCCCGCTGATGAGGCGATCGACGCTGTCCTCGCCGGCATCGTGCACACGTCGCGGTTCCTGCTCGACGCGTCCGTCGCGCCCTCAGCCGTGGCCTTTGAGCGGGTCGAGCCGGCAGACCGGTCGCTCTTCGATCGCGTCTTCCGCTGCCCGCTCACGTTCGACGCCCCCGCGGTGCGTCTCACCTACGACGCGGCCACGGCCGATCGGTCGGTCTCGGGCGGCAACCTCGAGATCGCCCGACTGCACGACGACGTGACCGCGGCCTACCTGGACCGGCTCGACCCCGACTCGACCGCGCGCCGGGTGCGCGAGGTCCTCCCCGACCTGCTCCCGGGCGGCGAGCCGTCGGTCGTCGCCACCGCCAGAGCGCTCAACACGAGCAGCCGCACCTTGCAGCGCAACCTCCAGGACGAGGGCACGTCGTTCCGCGACGTCCTGCGAGACGTGCGACGCGATCTCGCCATCGACTACCTGCGCCGCGGCGATCACAGCGTCACCGAGATCACCTACCTCCTCGGTTTCAGCGAGACGCCGACGTTCTCGCGCGCCTTCAAGCAATGGACCGGCGTCGCGCCCTCCCGACACCGGTGAGGGGTGGCCCGAACGCACCCGGTCACGAGACCGTGTCGGCGTCCCCGGGTCGGGGCTCGGCGAGCCAGGCGAGGGCTTCGTCGCGGGAGTGGAAGATCTCGGTGCGCCACTCCATCGCACTCGTGGCGACCTGCCAGATGCGCAAGAGCCCGTAGATCGCGGGGCTCCCCACCACCACGGCGCTCGAACCTGCACCCCACGCGTCGGCCTCGATGAGGGTGCTCTCGGCGACGTCCCGGACATCGCTTCCACCGAACTCGGCGGGCACGAGCCCGGTGCCATCCACGAGGGTCTTCATCCCGGGTCGCCATCGCGGGTCGCCGATGAGCGCCGCCAGCCACGCACGGTTGCCCTCGACGGTCATCGGGCCGCTGACCGTGACGAGCGCGTTCGGAACCTGGCCTTCGACGAACTCGATCGCGTGCAGCATGCCGCCCGATTCCCCCACGATCACCCTGGAGACGCTACCGCGCCATGGCTGCGCTGGGGTTCGAGCCCCGGCGGGACAGCCAGATCGGCGCGAGCATGGGCGCCGTGACGAGCGACCTCCACGGCACCTCCATCGCGCCCGCCGCTCGACCGTGAGCGGGTTCACTCGCGGCTTCCTGGGTCGGCGCAAGCCGAGCGATCCCCGCCTGCCACCGGGCCAGTACGACACCGGCCGGTCGTGGCCCGTACTCACCGCGGAGGTCACCCCCAAGCTCGACACCGCCGAATGGACCTTCGGCATCGACGGTCTCGTCGAGCAGCCCGTGTCGTGGACCTGGGACGAGATCCACGCACTGGGCGCGGACACCTACCGCGGCGACATCCACTGCGTGACCACGTGGTCCAAGCTCGACATGACCTTCACCGGCATCTCGGTCGACACCCTCCTGGCCATCGCCAAGCCGCAGCCGTCGGCCACCCACGTGCTGGCCACCTGCCACACCGGCTACACCACCAACCTGCCGCTCGCGGACGTCACCGGCGGCAAGGCGTGGGTCGCATGGGAGGTCGACGGCGCTCCCCTGCCCCGTGAGCACGGTGGCCCAGCGCGGCTGCTGGTCCCCCACCTCTACTTCTGGAAGAGCGCCAAGTGGGTCAGCGGCCTGCGGGTCCTGGACCACGACGAGCCCGGCTTCTGGGAGGAGCGCGGCTACCACGATCGCGGTGATCCCTGGCTCGAACAGCGCTACCAGGGCGACTGACGGCACCGGTGATCGACGACGCGGGCCCCGAGGTTCCGGCGGTCGGGCCCTGGCAGGCCGGCACCGTCGTGGACATCCGAACCGAGACGCCTCGGGTGAAGACGCTCCGGATCGCGCTTCCGGTCGCGGCGCCGCACCTCGCCGGACAGCACTTCCTCGTTCGCCTCACCGCACCAGACGGCTACACGGCGCAACGGTCCTACTCGGTCGCGTCACCGCCCGACGGCACCGCGGAGATCGAGCTCACCATCGAGCGCCTGACCGACGGCGAGGTCTCGGGCTTCCTGCACGACGAGTTGGTGGTCGGCGACGCACTCGAGGTCCGCGGGCCGATCGGCGGCTGGTTCGTGTGGAGCGGCACCACGCCGGCCCTCCTGGTGGGCGGCGGTTCGGGTGTCGTCCCGCTCGTGGCCATGCTGCGGCTCGCCCGGCGCACGCCGAACCAAGCCTTGGCCCACCTCGTGGTCTCGGTGCGGACGCCCGAGGATCTCATCTACGCGAGCGAGATGTCCGGGCCCGACGTGACCGTCATCCACACGCGCACGCAGCCGCCCGACGGCCCTCGACCAGCGGGGCGGATCGCGGTCGATGACCTCGCCCCCTTCGTCCGACCCGACGCCACCACCTTCATCTGCGGCTCCACCGGGTTCGCCGAAGCCGCCAGCAACCTCCTCGTGGACGCCGGCGTCGCAACGCCGACCATCCGCGTCGAACGGTTCGGCCCCACCGGCTGACGCCGCTCGAGACCAGGGTTTTCGCGCGGGCCGGAGGCGGCCGGCCCGATCTTCTCCGGGAGCGATGCGAAACGCGCGATGTCGCCCCAGAATGCCGAGATGACAGGCGAACCGTTCCCCCTCGTGCTCGGCCTCGACACCTTCGGCGACGTCACCCACGACGCGGATGATCGCCCGCTGTCTCATGCCCAGACGATCCGTGACCTCGTCGAGCAAGGGGTCCTGGCCGACCAGGTTGGGGTCGACTACTTCGGGATCGGGGAGCACCACACCGACGACTTCCCGCTCTCGGCCGCCGACGTGGTCCTCAGCGCGATCGCGGCGCGCACGAGCAGGATCCACGTCGGGTCGGCGGTCACGGTGTTGAGCTCCGACGATCCCGTCCGGGTGTTCCAGCGGTTCTCCACGCTCGATGCCATCTCCAGCGGCCGAGCCGAGGTCATCCTCGGGCGAGGGTCCAGCATCGACTCGTTCCCGCTGTTCGGCTACGACCTCGCCGACTACGAGGAGCTCTTCGAGGAGAAGACCAACCTCTTTGCCGAGCTCCTCAAGGGCAGCCCCGTCACCTGGCAGGGCAAGACCCGCCCGTCGCTCTACGACCAAGACGTGGTCCCCCACACCGAATCGGGGCCGTTCCCGGTGTGGATCGGTGTCGGCGGCAGCCCCGAGTCGGTCATGCGGGCCGCCCGCTACGGCTTCTCCCTGATGCTCGCGATCATCGGTGGCCCTCCGGCACGGTTCGCTCCGTTCTCCGACCTCTTCCACCAGGCCCTCGAACGCTTCGAGCAGCCCCTCCGACCGGTCGGCGTGCACGCACCCGGTCACGTGGCTTCCACCGACCAGGAGGCGGTCGAGGCGTTCTGGCCGCGCTACCTGGACGTCATCAGCCACGTCAGCAAGACCCGCGGGTTCGCGGTCCCGACGAGGGAGTCCTTCCAGCACGAGATCGGGCCGGACGGGGCGCTCTACGTCGGGTCGCCCGAGACCGTGGCGCAGAAGATCGCGGCCAACCTCCCCACGCTCGGCGCGACCCGCTTCGACCTGAAGTACGGCATGGGCGGGCTCTCCCAAGCAGAGCTGATGACCAACATCGAGCTCTACGGCACCCAGGTCATCCCGCGGGTCCGCGAGCTCCTGGCCTGAACCGGCCGCCCGACACCAGTACGTCCCCCTCCTCGGCATCGGGGTGCCCTCGCGCCGTTTCGACATCGCCTGCACGCCCGTGCCAGCCCCGCTCGGCGTCGCTGACGTTCAGGTAGCCGCGAGGAGCGTGCGGGAACTCGCCGATCGCGTCGGTTGCCGCCACGTGGTGTGCACGAAGCAGGACGCCCAGCGGCCAGCCCACCGCTCCCCCGTGCTCGGCCGTTGCTGCCACGTGAGCTCGCGGCGGCCCGGCGATGTCTGGCTGAACGATCACCGAAGGTTGAGCGAGGGTTGACCGTTCAGTCGTCACGATGGTGGAATCCAAACGCTCACCCGACCCTCCCCCGATCGGCGCCTCGTGCCCGACTCCGCCGATGAACCGCCTTCTGTCCCGGCCGGACGGGGGCCAGGTCAACGGGGGGCACGCGGGCGGATCGCTCGGACCACCGCAACCCTGGGACCCGAGCTGGCCGTCACGGCCCTTGCCCTCGCCCTCGGGTTCTGGCGCCTGACACTGAACCGCACCGGGAACATCTTCTACGCGGCGGCGGCACGGTCGATGAACCAGAGCGGGCACAACTTCTGGTTCGGGTCCTACGACCCTGGCGGCTGGGTGACCGTGGACAAGCCACCGCTCGCTCTGTGGGCCAACGCCATCTCCGTGCACACCTTCGGCATGTCCAGCTGGGCCCTCATGGGCCCGTCCGTGGTCGCCACAGGCCTGTCCGCCTGGCTGTTGATGCGCACGATCGGCCGGGCGTGGGGTCGCCTCGCCGGCATCGTGGCCGGGCTGGCGCTGGCCACCACCCCGGTGGTGGTGGCCATCTCGCGGTCCAACAACCCCGATGCGATCCTCCTGCTGTGCGTGGTGGCCGCAGGCGCCTGCATGGTCCGCGCCATCGAGCGCGGCCACGTCGGGTGGGTCGTGGCCGCGTCGGCGCTCGTGGGCGCCGGCTTCCTCACCAAGCTCCTGGCCGCGCTCCTCGTGGTCCCCGCGCTCTGGGGCGCCTACCTGCTGTGCGCGAACACGTCGTGGCGACGCCGGCTCGCCCACCTGGCAGCCGGGCTCGCGGTGATCGCGCTCGTGAGCGGCGCCTGGGTGGCGGCGGTGGACCACACCCCGCTCGACCAGCGGCCCTGGGTCGGTGGCTCCACGAACGGGAGCGCCGCGAACCTGGTGTTCGGATACGACGGCGTCGGGCGTCTCACCACATCCGCCTCGACGCCGGCGCAGAAGCAGAGCCTGGCCACGCGGCAGTCCTCGCAGTTGAAGGTCCGAGACCGTGCTACCGGCAAGGTGCGAACCATCACGCGGGTCAACCGGTACGGCGGGACCCCGGGACCGTTCCGGCTGTTCGACCTCTCGCTCGGCGACCAGGTGATGTGGCTCGCGCCCCTCGCTGGAGCGGCCGCGGCCGCGGGGGCGGTCGGCGTGTATCGCCGCAGGTACACCGCCCAGCAGGGTGGCGCCGTCGTCCTGTTCGCCCTCTGGACGGCCGCGACCTACGTGGTGTTCGCCACCGCCTCGGGCATCTTCCACAACTACTACGTGTCCCTCATGGCACCGGGGCTGGCCGGCCTGGTCGGCATCGGCGCCGCCATGGCGGCCCGCGCCGGCCGAGCCGGGCTCGCGGTGGCGGCGGGAGCCGTTGCGCTCACGGGTGCCCTGCACCTCGTCTTCATGGCCCGGATCCCCGCGCTGCTGTGGCTGCGTCCGGTGGTGGCGGTCGCCTTCGTGCTGGCCACCGCGGCCCTGATCGTTCGGGCCCGCTCCTCGAAGGCGGTCGGCACCTCCGCCGACGGTCCGGTCCCCCGGGCCACCACCTCCGTGATCGCCGTGGTCGTGGTCGTCGCCCTCCTCGCTCCGCTCGCCTGGTCCATCGGCGGCGCCACCCACCGCGACAGCCCGACCGTCCCCGGCGCGCGGCCATCGAGTGTGGTCGACGGGCCGCTCCCAGCCGGCGTCAAGCCGCTCGCACTCGCCTCCCCCGCCCCGACCACGCTCGGGCCCTCTCTGCTGACATGGCTGCGTGGCCAACACGCGACCGAGCGATGGATCGTCGCCGTGCCGAGTTCGGGGCTGGCCGACCGGCCGATCATCGGCGGCGACTCGGTCATGGCGATGAACGGCTACACGGGTCGCGACCCGATCATGACGCCCCAACGGCTGGCCCGGCTCGTGCGGGCCAAGGAGCTCCGCTTCGTGCTCACCGGATCCTCGTCCACGGCCACCAAGCGGATCTCCGGGGTCATCGCAAAGGTGTGCACGCTCGTCCCGCCGGCCCGCTGGGGCGGCAAGGTGCGCGCCGCCGACCAGCAGCTCGGCGTCGGCCTGTACGACTGCCAGGGCAAGGGGCCCGCGCTGGCTACGTCCCGCGTCACCTTGGGCTGACCCCACGCTGGCCGGAGGCTCCCCGCCCGCCTTGCTCGCCCAGCCCGCCCGCCCAGCCCGCCCGCCCAGCACGGAGCCGGCACGGCCCCAGCAGCGGCCTTAGCCTCGGCCGGAAGGGGGCAGGACACAGGGGGTGCCCATGGGATGGTCGGTACGAGCAGGCTCCATCGAGGTGCCCCTGCTGGAGCAGACGATCGGTGCAAACTTCGAAGCCACCGCGAAGGCGCACGCCGAGCGCGAAGCACTGGTGGTCGTCCACCAAGGCGTGCGGTGGACCTACGCCGAGCTGGATGCCGAGGTGGACCGGGTGGCCCGCGGGTTGCTCGCCCTCGGGCTGGCCTCCGGCGATCGGATCGGGATGTGGAGCCCCAACCATGCCGAGTGGGTGCTCGTCCAGTACGCCACCGCCAAGATCGGTGCGATCCTCGTCAACATCAACCCGGCGTATCGCAGCCACGAGCTGACCTACGTCCTCAACCAGTCCGGCTGCCGGTTCCTCGTGGCGGCCACCGAACACAAGTCGAGCGACTACCGGGCCATCCTCGAGGAGTCGCGGCCCGACGCTCCGCTCCTCGAGCGCACGATCTTCATCGGCACCGACGATTGGGACGACCTCTTGGCCGCCGGCGTCGACCAGCCCGAAGGTGTCGTGCCCGAGCGGCTGGCCACCCTCGATCCCCGCGACCCGATCAACATCCAGTACACGAGCGGCACCACCGGGTTCCCGAAGGGCGCCACCCTCAGCCACCGCAACATCTTGAACAACGGGTACTTCGTGGCCGAACTGTGCCGGCACACGCCGGAGGACCGGGTCTGCATCCCCGTGCCCTTCTACCACTGCTTCGGGATGGTGATGGGCAACCTCGGATGCACCACCCACGGCTCGACGATGGTCGTCCCCGGCCCCTCCTTCGACCCCGACGACGTGCTCGAGGCGGTGGCCGCCGAGCGGTGCACCTCGCTCTTCGGGGTCCCGACGATGTTCATCGCCGAGCTCGCCTCCCCGAAGGTCGACCAGCTCGACCTCTCCAGCCTGCGCACCGGGATCATGGCCGGCTCACCGTGCCCGGTGGAGGTCATGAAGCAGGTGATCGCTCGCATGGGCATGGACGAGGTGACCGTCTGTTACGGCATGACCGAGACGTCGCCGGTGTCCACCCAGACCCGGGCCGACGACTCGCTCGATCGCCGCGTGTCGACCGTCGGCAGGGTGCACCCGCACGTCGAGGTGAAGGTGGTCGATCCCGCCACCGGCGACACGGTGGCCGAAGGCGAGCCGGGCGAGCTCTGCACGCGTGGCTACTCGGTCATGTCCGGCTACTGGAACGACCCCGAGCGCACGTCCGAGGCGATCGATGCCAAGGGCTGGATGCACACCGGCGACCTGGCCACCATGGACGCCGAGGGCTACGTGAACATCGTCGGCCGGTCGAAGGACCTGATCATCCGCGGCGGCGAGAACGTGTACCCGCGGGAGGTCGAGGAGTTCCTCTACACCCATCCCGCCGTGGCCGACGTCCAGGTGATCGGGGTCCCCGACGAGCGCTACGGCGAGGCCGTGATGGCCTGGGTGCAGCTGCGAGACGGAGCCGCCGCGACCGCGGAGGACCTCCGGGCGTTCTGCGACGGGAAGATCGCCCACTTCAAGGTCCCGCGCTACGTCCAGCTCACCGACACCTTCCCCATGACCGTCACCGGCAAGGTGCAGAAGTTCAAGATGCGCGAAGACGCCATCGCCCTACTGGGCCTCGAACAACTCGCCGCGACCCGGACCGCTTGACCGCCTGACGCGTTGACCGGCCCGGGTTGGCCGACCGCCTCGGTGTGGTGGGGCACACAAGAGGAGCCTCCGCGGAAGGGCTTCGTCCGTCACATGGTCGAGACCGGCCTGCCCATCGAACGGCGAACGTGGGCGGATCGTCGTAATCTCTGGGAAGCCAGCAGTCCCCCCATCTCTTGACGGTCCAGGGATCTTCCGGCCGTCCAGCTCGGCGGAACCCCGCTGGAAAGCGAAACCCTGCTGGCTCTCGTCGGGCTCGAGTACGAACACGGAGAGATCGTGACCTCCACACATGCGCCAGGCCGCTACGAGGGTCCCATGCGCTATCGGCGCGCCGGCCGATCCGGGCTCGACCTCCCGCTCCTTTCGCTCGGGTTCTGGCACAACTTCGGTGACGACCGGCCCTTCGTGCAGCAACGTGCCGTCGCGTTGCGAGCGTTCGATCTCGGCATCACCCACTTCGATCTGGCCAACAACTACGGGCCTCCCTACGGATCGGCCGAGATCAATGCAGGCCGGCTGTTGCGCGAGGACCTCGGCGCACATCGCGACGAGCTCATCATCTCCACGAAGGCCGGCTGGGACATGTGGCCCGGTCCATACGGCCAAGGCGGCGGCTCTCGCAAGTACCTGCTGGCCTCGCTCGACCAGTCCTTGCAGCGGCTCGGCCTGGACTACGTGGACATCTTCTACTCACATCGCTTCGACCCGACCACGCCCCTCGAGGAGACCGCCGCCGCACTCGATGCGGCCGTCCGCCAGGGCAAGGCCCTCTACGTCGGGATCTCCTCCTACGGTGCCGACGATTCGCGAACGATGGCCCGGCTGCTCCGTGAACTGGGCACACCCCTGCTGATCCACCAGCCCTCGTACTCGATGTTGAACCGATGGATCGAGGCCGATGGCCTGCTCGAGGCCGCGGAAGCGGATGGTTTCGGCCTGATCGGTTTCACCGCCCTGGCCCAAGGGATGCTCACCTCGCACTACCTCGATGGGATCCCCGAAGGCTCCCGGGCCTCGCTCGGCACGTCGTTCCCGGTCGACCTGTTGACCGACGACATGGTCCAGCGCCTCCGTCGCCTGGATGCGATCGCGCGGGATCGCCGTCAAACGCTGGCCCAGCTGGCCCTGGTTTGGGCGCTTCGCGATGAACGCATGACCTCGCTCGTCATCGGAGCGTCCTCGGTCGAGCAGCTGGAGGAGAACGTCGATGCCCTCAGCAACCTCCAACTGACCGCCGATGAGCTGGCGGCGATCGACGCGCAACTCGACAGCGGCGCCGACGGTGCCGTGGATCTCTGGCGGGCTGCCCGACAAGGCGCTCTCTGAGCGACAGAAGCCAGAGATGTCGGCGATCCGGATCGGACGCCTCAGCTGAACTGTCCGGGCTGGCGACCCGCGCCTGGTGGTCCCGCGAACGCCTGGGCGATCGGGAGCCAGGTGGTGGCGACGGGTCCGGTCCCTTCGAGGTCGGTGTCATCCAGGTGGCGCCGCTGGGTGACCAGCAGGCAGAAGTCGGCCAGGGTGCCGGTCACGACGTCGGTCGCATCGTCGTGCCCGAGGACGACCTCGCCGAGCCCGAGCCGGACCGGAGCTTCGGTACCGGGAGGCGGTTGGCCCGGAAGGCGTTCGGGTCCACGATCAACTGCGTTGCGGCCTCGTCGAACCACGCGAGATGGGTGAGCTGGTCCCGAACCGACCAACCCTCGGCGGGCGTTGCCGCGTCGAGGTCGACCTCGAGAGTGCCCATCGCGCCCAACAGGCCCGCCCGCTCGGCCAGAAGGTCCTCGCAGACCTCAGCGACATCCATTTCGACCACCTCCTCATCGGCCTCCCGCGTGGGTCCCGACCGTTCGGTACGCCTCTTCCGAGGGCGAGACGATACGAGCAGGATCGCGTTGCGGCCGCGTCCGCACCCTTCGTTTCGAAGCCTGCCGTCGTATTGGCCTCTCGGCCCCACCCGAGGCAGGCGAACATACCGACGCACATATATATGCATGGGTGTATGCTCGTCGCTGTGCAGGCCGATCTAGCAGTCCTCGAGGCGATCGCCGAACCGACACGTCGGCGGATCCTCGACGCGGTCCGCGAGCGAGAGCGGTCGGTGAACGAGCTGGTCGAGCAGGTCGGCATGCACCAGCCCGGTGTGTCTCGTCACCTCAAGGTGTTGCGAGACGCCGGCCTGGTCGAGGTCCGACGGGACGCTCAGCGCCGCCTGTACCGGCTTCGGGCTGAACCACTGAGAGAGCTCGACGCGTGGCTGGAGCCATATCGAGCGGAGTGGGCCGGGCGGCTCGATTCACTCGAACAGCACCTGCTCCGGACCGCCGAACCAATCCCTCCGAGTTCGAAGGAACGCCCATGATCGACCGCCCCAACTCCCCCGACGACGCCACCTTGGAGCGAACCGCCGATGGCGGAGTCATCCGATTCGAACGCCACCTCGCCCATCCCATCCGCGAGGTCTGGGACGCGATCACGAACCCCGCGCGGTTGGCCGACTGGTGGCTGCCGTTCGACGCCGACATCACCGTCGACCTGCGAGAAGGTGGCCAGATGGTGTTCGCCGGCAACCCTGGTGATGAGCCGGTGACGATCACGTGCACGATCCTTCGCGTCGAGCCACCGATGCTCCTCGAGCACACGCACGCCGATGCCGGCTCGTACCTGCGGTGGGAGCTCGAACCGGTCGACACCGGATGCGTGCTGCGGCTGAGCCACTTCGTGACCGACACCGATGCCGCGATCGGGAACTGCCACGTCGTCGGACTGCACGCCTCCCTTTCTCGGCTCGCACCGTGCCTCGCCCGTCGCCCCGTCGCGTGGGATTGGGATGGGTTCGCGGAGACGCAGGCGCACTACGCCAGCATCGGTCTCGCACCTCCGGTGAGCGCTCCGTGATGTCCTGTCGCACGACCGGACACCTGCCAGTCCTGCCACCACAGGAGGGACGACGATGAGCGAGCGGAAGGATCGAGAGATGTCTCAGCTGCTTCGGGTGCAGTGCTTCAACGTGTCGATGGACGGGTTCGGTGCCGGTCAGGGTCAGACCCTCGAGCAGCCCTTCGGGCACGCCAACCCGGCCGACCTCTTCTCGTGGGCCGGCGCCACCGCCAGCTGGGTCAACCGCACCGACCCTGGTGGCACCCGAGGTCTCGACGACTACCTCACCCGCGACATGCCGCGCAACATCGGCGCCGAGATCATGGGGCGGAACAAGTTCGGACCGGAGCGCGGGCCCTGGGAGAACCACGACTGGAAGGGATGGTGGGGCGACACTCCACCGTTCCACACCCCGGTCTTCGTGCTCACGCACCACGACCGCCCCTCGTTCACACTCGCCGACACCACGTTCCACTTCCTCGACGCCACACCGGCCGAGGCCCTCCGGCAGGCGAAGCAGGCCGCAGCCGGCAAGGACGTGCGCCTCGGGGGCGGCGTCGCAACCATCCGCGAGTTCCTCGAGGCGGACCTCATCGACACGATGCACATCGCCGTCGCTCCAGTCGAGCTCGGCCGGGGGGAACGCCTCTGGAACTCCCGCGACGAGCTACTCGACCGCTTCCACCTCGACACCGTGCCCAGCTCCAGGGGAGTGACCCACCTGCTGTTCTGGCGCCGCTGATCACCTGCTGCTGGTGGCAACAGCGGCCGTCGCCGACGGCGACATCAGTGGGAACATCCTCGGAAGCTTCCGTGCCGACTTCTGACGATGATGTCGAGATGTCGGGGCCTGCTCCGTCCAGATTGCAAGCGGCCAGCAAGGCCGGCGCCACCCGAGGAGAACCACCATGGCCAAGTACCTGTTGCTCAAGCACTACCGAGGGGCGCCGACGCCCGTCAACGACGTCCCGATGGACCAGTGGAGGCCCGAGGAGGTCGAGGCACACGTGCGGTACATGAACGACTTCGCAGCTCGGCTCGAGACCAGCGGCGAGTTCATCGACGGACAGGCGCTGTCGCCCGACGGCATGTGGGTCCGGTACGACGGCGAGGGGCGCCCACCAGCGACCGACGGCCCGTTCGCCGAAACGAAGGACTTGATCGCGGGATGGATGGTGATCGACGTCGACAGCCGCGAACGAGCGATCGAGCTCGCCGGTGAGCTGTCGGCAGCACCGGGAGCCGGCGGCGAACCGATCCACGAATGGCTCGAGGTCCGGCCGTTCATGACCGAGCCGCCCACCATCACCCAGTGACCCCGGACGACGTCGGGCGACGAGAGCTCGTCCCGCGGGTCCTGAGCGTCCTCGTCCGTCGCGGAGCCGACTTCGCGACGGCCGAGGACGCGGTGCAGGAGGCGCTCATCCGGTCGCTCGCCGCGTGGGGTGACGAGGTGCCCGCCGACCCCACGGGGTGGCTCATCACGGTCGCTTGGAGGGCCTTCCTCGACATGGCGCGGTCGGACAGCGCCCGCCGTGACCGGGAGGTCCGGTTCGACGCCGAACCGCCGGCGGGTGCCGTTCCGAGCGCCGACGGCACGCTGCGCCTCTACTTCCTGTGCGCGCATCCCGACCTGACGTCGTCGTCGGCGGTCGCGTTGACGCTCCGGGCCGTGGGCGGCCTCACCACCCGCCAGATCGCCCGGGCCTACCTCGTTCCTGAACCGACCATGGCCCAGCGCATCAGTCGCGCCAAGCGCACGGTCGGCCAGGCCGGTGTCGATCGGCCCGGCGACGTGCGCACGGTGATGCGGGTGCTGTACCTCGTGTTCAACGAGGGATATTCCGGCGACGTCGATCTCACGGCCGAGGCGATCCGACTGACCCGGCAGCTGGCTTCCTTGGTGGACGACCCCGAGGTCCACGGGTTGCTCGCCCTGATGCTCCTCCACCATGCCCGACGCCGCAGCCGCACCCGACCGGACGGAAGCATCGTGCCGCTCGCCGATCAGGACCGCAGCCAGTGGGACACCGGGCTCATCGCCGAGGGAGTCGACATCACCCAAGCTGCGCTCGCGCGCGATCAGCTCGGCGAGTACCAGGCGCAAGCGGCAATCGCCGCGCTCCACGCCGACGCGGCGCGTGTCGATGAGACCGACTGGGTCCAGATCGTGGAGTGGTACGACGAGCTGCTCCGGTTCGCCGACACGCCCGTCGTCCGGCTCAACCGTGCCGTCGCCGTCGGCGAGGCCGATGGCGCCGGCGCCGGACTGGCGGCCTTGGCCAACGTCGACGAACACGTCCCGCGACGCGACGCGGTCGCCGCGTACCTCCACGAGAAGAACGGCGATCTCGAGCTCGCGGCGCGCCTCTATGCCAACGCAGCTCGCAACGCACCCAACCTTCAAGAACGCGATCACCAGGCGCGCCAGGCCGCGCGGCTCAACCAGCACAGGCAACACCACCGCTGACCTGAGCTCAGGCGGGGAAGACGATCGCCAACCGCGCGCCGACGGGTCGCTCGGCGCCCGCTGCCGGCGGCGACCTGTTCGTCGTCGCGTCGTTCGAGGATCCCTTCGGTGACGAGGCGGTCGAGTCGGTTGGTCAGCACGGCGCGGGGGATGTCGAGGTGGACCAGAACATCGTTGAACCGGCGTACATCACCTCGCGCAGGAGCGAACGATGACGGAGATCGTCCAGGATCAGGAGGCTTACGCTGCCTCTGAGCGGCTCTTCGGGCCCCACTTGGACGACTCGATGTCCTGCAACACTGCGGGCCGGTTCCTGAACCCCGGGTCGATCAGCTCGATGCCGACATGCAGGTCACTGCTGCATCCTTGGATCGTGCGTGGGGTCGGCGTACATGGCCGGGCAACCGTGATCGATGGCTTCCGGGCGCAGTTCGTAGTGCCAGGGTTCGTTGCGGTAGATCTGGCACAGCCCGTACTCGGCGCCGTGCTCGGACAGCCACGCCGCGGCATCGTGGTGTCCGATGTCGACCGCGTCCCCCGACACGTGCTCAGACGTCTCGGGGGTGGCGACCCATCGGGAAGCTTCCTCTTCTGAGCCGTATTTCGAGACCGCCTCGCGGAGCAGTTGTTCCTGGTACGCGGGAGAACGCCAGCCGCTGTTGACGTAGAACTCGACCCCGCCGCCCGCTGCATCGGTTGCGGCCTGGCGGACGGCACCGAGGAGGGCTGGATCAAGGTTGACCACGGCTGGAACCTCGTCATCGAAGATCGTCACGTCATCAAGGACGACACCGTCCGCCTCACCAGGTGCACCAGCGTGATCGATGGGAGGACGGTCGTGCGCGTGGCGCGCAGGTGTCTCCGCCGCGATGGTTGAGGTCGCTGACGGAGACGAAGACGAGGCCGCCAGCGACTCGTAGCCAACAGCTCCGATGAGCGCCGCACCGACGACGACAACGGCGGCGGGGACGATCGACCAGGTACGGCGGTCTGCTGTCCGGGTGGGTCTGATGGACGACATGCCGCCACTCAAGGCAGCGTGGCGTTGCCATCCCGTATGTGGTTTTCGATACGCCGACGACATGCCCCGGCTGGGAGCATGTCGTACAACATGCGCGTGTTGATCGTCGAGGACGAGCCCTTTCTGGCCGACGCCATCTGCGATGGCCTGCGCCTGGAAGCGATCGCCGCCGACATCGCCGGTGACGGCGAGACGGCGCTGGAGCTTTTGAGGATCAACGCCTACGACATCGCCATCCTCGACCGCGACATCCCTGGACCCTCCGGCGACGAGATCGCCGAACACATCGTCTCTTCCGGCAGCGGCATGCCCATCCTCATGCTCACCGCGGCCGACCGACTCGATGACAAGGCCTCCGGGTTCGGCCTCGGCGCCGACGATTACCTCACCAAGCCGTTCGACCTCCGAGAGCTCGTGCTCAGGCTCCGAGCACTCGACCGCAGGCGTGCCCACAACAGGCCACCCGTGCGAGAGATCGAAGGCCTGCGCATTGACCCGTTCCGCCGCGAGGTCTACCGCGACGGCCGGTACGTCGCGCTCACCCGCAAGCAGTTCGCGGTGCTGGAGGTGCTCGTCGCGGCCGAAGGCGGTGTCGTCAGCGCCGAAGAGCTACTGGAACGGGCGTGGGACGAGCACGCAGACCCGTTCACCAACGCCGTGCGCATCACCGTCTCGGCACTGCGCAAACGCCTCGGCGAACCCTCGATCATCGCCACCGTGGCCGGCGTCGGGTACCGCATCGACACCCGGCCAGGCATCGGCGATGAGGTAGGAACCCGTGGATAGAGCCCCCGGATTGAGTGTCCGCCTCAAACTCACCCTCAGCTACGCCGGATTCCTCGTGCTCGCAGGTGCCTTGCTCCTCGCCCTGTGGGTGGTCCTCCTTCGATACTTCCCCCACGCGGTGATCATCAGGGACACGAGATCTGGGATCGGCGGGGCGCTCGCTCCAGGCCGGTCCGGCACCCAGCGAGCCTTCGGACAAGCGGCAGTCGCAGCGCTGGTGTTCCTGCTGGTGTTCGGTCTCGTGGGGGGCTGGATCCTCGCCGGCCGGATGCTCGCCCCCCTCACTCGCATCACGGACGCCACACGCATGGCCGCGAACGGGTCACTGTCCCACCGAGTTCGGCTGGAGGGCCGCAAAGATGAAATCCGCGAGCTCGCCGACGGCTTCGACACGATGCTGGAACGGCTCGAAGCACAGGTCGCCGAACAGCAGAGGTTCGCAGCCAATGCCTCCCACGAACTGCGCACCCCGCTGGCGATCACGCAGACACTCCTCGACGTCGCCCGCAGCGATGCGGACCAGAACCCAGGCGAACTCATCGAACGCCTGCACTTCGTCAACGCCCGAGCGATCGAGCTCACTGAGGCGCTTCTCGTCCTCGGCCGTGCCGATCAACGGTCCTTCACGCGAGGACCCGTCGACCTGTCCCTCGTAGCAGAGGAAGCCATCGAAACGCTCCTGCCCTTTGCAGAAAAGCGCGGCCTCGCCATCGAGACCTCCGTCGACATGGCCCCCACCATCGGCTCAGCAGCGCTCCTGCTGCAGATGACGACGAACCTCATGCACAACGCGATCGTCCACAACCTGCCTGAACAGGGCACCGTGTGGATCACGACCAGCGTTCACCCCACGACTGTGGTGATCGCTGTCGAGAACACGGGCGAGAAGCTCACGCCACATCTGGTCTCCACGCTTGTCGAGCCGTTTCAGCGCGGCACCGGACGTAAACGCACCGACGACGCAGGTGTCGGCCTCGGCCTGGCGATCGTCGACAGCATCACCCGAGCACACGACGGAACCCTCACCCTCACCCCCCGAGCCGCTGGGGGGCTCTGCGTCACGGTGCAACTGCCCGCCGCGCCAGCCGGCCGGGCGAGCCTGTAACGGGTCGAATCGGCGGCGGCCGTCGTCGGATGCGTCGCCGATGTGCTCATGCGATCGGGCGGTCCGCCGATGGAGGAGACATGGTCCAGGCGGTGGGAGCCCAAACGCACGAGGATGCAACGTCGCCGACCACCGCTGATCTTGTGCTCGGGGACGCCGGCAGCGTCGCCGTTGAGGCGTCGCCGGTCGCCACCGCGTCGGCGCGTCCCTCGGCGTGGAAGCGTCGGGTGGCTGCGGCTGGGCTCGGCTTGATGCTGGTCCTCGGCATGGCGGTCCGGGTTCACAACGCCAGCGACAGCCCGTTCTCGTTCCACGCCACGCGTCAGTTCCACTCGGCGCTGGTCGCCCGGACCATCTACCTGGATCGCACGAGGCCGGCCTCGGATCCGGAGCGGCGGGCCGCCGATGCGGTGTTCGCCAACGAGAGCAAGCTCGAAGCTCCCATCACCGAGCATCTCGTGGCCACCGTGTACCAGGTGGCCGGTCACGAGGACCTTCGGCTGGCCAACGCCTGGTGCGCCTTCGTATGGGTCGTGGGCGCCGCCATCCTCTTGCGCATCGCGACCCGGTTCGCGTCGACCGCGGGCCAGTTCACCGCGCTGGCGGTCTACCTCTTCCTGCCCTTCGCGGTCGCCGGGGGCCGAACCTTCCAGCCTGACGTGCTCATGGTGACGCTGATCCTCGCCATGGCGCTGCTCGCCCTACGCCACGACGAAGCGCCCACCCGGTGGCGCCTGGTCGCCGTGGGCGCGGCGGCCGGTGCCGCGGTTCTGGTGAAGCCGATGGCCGCGCCGATGGTCTTGGTGGTGTTCGCAGCATTGGCGATCCGTCGCCGCGGGCTCGTGCGCGGGCTGTTGGGCGTCGATAGCTGGATGTTCGGTGCCCTCACCGTCGCCCCGATCGCGATCTCGACGGTCGCCGGGGCCAACTGGACGGGTTCCGGGGACGGGGCGGCCGATTACTTCGTGCCGTCCCTGCTCGGGCAAGCGCATTTCTACCGAGACTGGCTTCAGATCGTGACAGAGAACGTCGGCTGGCCGGCGCTCCTGCTCGGCATCGTCGGTCTGGTCGTCGCCCGGGGCACGGCCCGTGCGCTGCTCGCCGCGCTGTGGATCGGCTACGTCGTCACCGCCCTGCTCGTCGACTACCGCACGATCACGCACAGCTATTACCACCTCGAGTTGGTGGGGTTGCTCGCCCTGGGCTCGGCCCTCGCAATGGACGCAGCAATCACCTGGGCGCGGGCGAATGCCCCGACCGTGCTGCGCATGAGCCGCATGCCCGTCGTCCTCTTGCTGCTGATCGCCATCGGCGCCGCCTGGGTGCAGCGACCTGACCTCTCCGAGCTCGGCGGGCCGCAAGCGCGCATCACCGCCGACCGCGACGCCGCCTCGGTGACGGGCATGGGCGCCCGGGTCGCGTCGGTCAGCCACTCCTATGGCCGCGACCTCGCGTACTACGGGAACGTGGTCGTCGTCTCCGAGCTGCCGAGCGTCGACGACCTCGCGCTTCTGCGCCTGCAGGGGCGTCCCGACCCGACGGCTCGGCAGAGCCTCCGCCGTGCCCATGTCGACTGGGTGGTCGTCACCGCTCCCGACTCGATGGGGCCCGACCTGCGCACCGAACTCGATGCGCACTACCGCCTCGCCGGCCACGGGAACGGCTGGATGGTCTACGACCTCCGTCACCGCCACTGACCCGACGAACGCACGCCGCCGACCCCACATGACGGTGCCTGCCGACCCGATGAGCCGCATCCCTCACGATCGTCTGCAGGGTTGCCGACCATGCTTCGGTGGAGCCCGAGGCGGTGCGGCTACGCGTCGACATGTGCGACCTTGCAGCCGTCGCGTTCGGGACCAGAGCGAGCTTGCGGAGGAAGACGCCTACGAGGTCACCGACCGGGCAGAACTTGCGCCTGACGTGGCGCCGCTGAGAACCGGAGCATGAGGCCACCACGGGAGACCTTCTGGTGTCCGGCATCTTGATTTCGGAGGCCAGGCCGAGCCTTTCAGCTAAGGGTTGAAGTTCGCGTGGGGTTGGCACGCATCAGCCCGAGAGGTTCCGGCCGGACCCGGACGAGTACCGCAAAGCCAGATCTGGCATGCATCGACCCGCACCCCAGAGCTTCGTATCGGGCCCCACACGACGAACACCGCTTGGAGGGTAGGCGGAGCCACGGGTAGAGCCCCGCCCGGGAGCCCGTCGACGTGCACGCCGGCGACCACGACGTACACGTTGGCCGGGAACACGCCGACCAGGAACGCGGCCGCAGCAAGGCCGACGACGGGCGCAGAGCGCTTGGCGTCGACCAACGCGATACCGAGGACGATCTCGGCGAATGCCTGACACCACGATGATCGTCATCGACGCGGGCACCCAGCCGGGGATGTGCTGCTCGAACGGTGTGGTGTTGACGAGATGGCTCACGCCGGCGATGACGAAGCCGATTCCGAGCCGGCATTGCGCCGAGCGGCGCCACCGCACGGTGCCGGATCGAATCCTCGCATAGCCCCGCCGATCCGCGGAAAGCTTCAGGACCTCGGCCCCGACGAGCCGGGTCCGGCCAGCTGATAGGTGAGCAGCACCAGACCGTCGCCGACGGTCCGGGTGCCGGTGAGCCGCATCGGCATCACGGAGCCGCCCGCAGCGAAGAAGCGCTCCCCGGCTCCGAGCACCACGGGGAAGACCACCAACCGCACCTCGTCCACCAGCCCGTGCTCCAAGAGGGTGCGACCGAGCTGGTGACTCGCGGGGATCACGATCTCGCCGTCGAGCTGCTCCTTCAGCCGCGTCACTGCCTTCACGGCGTCGCCGCCCAGCACGGTCGTGTTGGTCCAGCCCGGGTCCCGGAGGGTGGACGACACGACGTACTTGGGGATGGTTCGGAGGCGGTCCGCCAGCTCCCCATCGCGCGGCTCCCAGCGCTTCGCGAAGAAATCGTAGCTCCGCCGCCCGAGGAGCCAAGCTGCGGCGGCGTTGGCCTCCTCGAGCGCGATCTGGCTCCACGCCAGGAGGTCGTCGCCTCCGTGCTCGACGAACCAGCCTCCGTGCTCCCAACCCTCCTGGCCGTCCGGATCCTGGATGACCCCGTCCAAGGTTGTGTTCTGCGGTCCGCTCATCACGATCGTGGCCATGTTGCTCTCCTTGTGGTCTTGTGCCGTCACGCAGTACCGGCGCCGCGAGCAGCCGGAACTGGGCGGTGATCCAGCGCCCAGTTCGCCAACCGGGCGGCGTCTACCCAAGGTGGCACCGGGCAAGGAGCAGGAGGAGCTGATGCGACCATGAAGGAACCGGACCTCATGTCGAAGGCGCGCGCCGGCGACCACCACGCGTTCGCAGACCTCACCTTGCCGCACCACCGCGAGCTCGAGGTCCACTGCTACCGCATGCTCGGGTCGCTGCAAGACGCAGAGGATGCCCTCCAGGAGACCCTTCTCGCGGCGTGGCACAGCCTCCCTAACTTCGAGGAGCGGGCCTCGCTGCGCACCTGGCTGTATCGAATCGCCACCAACCGCTGCCTCGACGCGCGCCGCACGGCGCGCCGTCGGCCGGCCAAGGCCTGGGATGTCCCCGGCGTCGCCCCGCTGGAGCCGACCGGGCTCGAGGAGGCCGTCTGGCTCGAGCCCTATCCCGACGCCCGCCTACCCGAAGGCGCCGGTCTCCCGCTCGCCCCCGAGGCACGCTACGACCAGATCGAATCCATCTCCCTCGCCTTCATCACCGCGCTGCAGCTGCTCCCGCCCCGCCAGCTCTCCGTCTTGGTGCTGCGCGATGTGCTCGGGTTCCCCGCCCGTCAGGTCGCCGAGATGCTGGACACGACGGTCGAGTCGGTCACCAGTGCACTCAAGCGCGCCCGCGCCGGCGTCCAACGACAAGCGGTCCCCGACCACCAGCACGCCCCGCATCCGGTCGCTCGCTCGACGGCGGAGCAGGCCCTCGTCGAGCGCTTCGTCAGCGCATGGGAAGCGGCCGACCCCGAAGGCGTCGTGGCCCTGCTGACCGACGACGCCTTCGTCACCATGCCGCCGATGCCCTACCGCTATGACGGCAGGGCGCTCGTCGGTCGGTTCTGCGCCGGGCTGTTCGACGGCGGCCGCCGGTTCGACCTGGTCCCTACCCGGGCCAACGGCCAGCCCGCGGTGGGCGCCTACCTGGCCACCGCCACCGGCGACCGCCCCGGTGTCGGCCTCTTCGTCCTGACCCTTACCGGTGACCGCATCCTCGCGATGACCCGCTTCGAGCACGACGTGCTCCGATCGTTCGGCCTCCCCGACGCGCTCCCCGCCCGGAAGTGAGCGCCCATCGTCTCCCGTTCGCGCTCCCCCCCCCGTGGCGCGCCGCGGCCTGGTCGCCGAGCCGTGGGAGCGAGCGACCCTGCTCGGTCGTCGGCGCAGCCGGTCAGGGCGCGGCGGCGCCCTCCTCGCCCGGTGGAGGTGTCGGCCGGGCGGGCAGGAAGAAGCCAGCGAAGACGGCGCCGGCGAACAAGACGCCCGAGGCGACGAGGCAGCCAGCTTGGAAGCCGTCGAAGAACGATCGCTGCGCGGTCGCCAGCAGATCGGCCCCTCCAGCGCCGAAGTGCTGGGCCCTGGCGATGGCGGCGCCGATCGACTCCTTCGCCGTCGCTCGGTCTCCGCTGCCGATGACAAGGCTCTGCGCGTCGAGGCCGGCGCGGTAGATCGACGCGTACACGCGGCCGATCATGGCCACCCCGAGTGTGCCGCCGAGCTCACGGGTCGCGTCGTTGATCGCCGAACCGACTCCTGCCTTGTCGATTCGGACGACGCCCATGATCGCCTCGGTGGCCGGTGCGGTCGTGAAGCCGAGGCCGATGCCGGCCAGCACCATCTGGGCGGCGATCTCGCGGTACGACGTCGAGGTGCTGGCCGTGGAGACCCAGGCGAACGAGATGCCGACCATCGCATCCCACGCCTGAACGGCCTCATCGTCCTCACCCTCACCGATGACCGAGTCGCCAGCGTGACCCGGTTCGGCGGGAGGACCGTGATCAGCCGCTTCGGACTGCCCCCTCAGCTGTCTCTCGATTGCGGCCCCGGCCCGCGCTGAGCCAGCCACCGCACCCGACGGTGCTCGCCGGGCAGCGGATCACCCGTCGTGCCACGAGCGCGGCGCCGGACCAAGCACGACCCCACGGTCCGGCACCCACTGGTTCGGGGACCCACCGGCTCGAGGCACCTCCGGTCGGAGCCCGGTGAGGATCGTGTCGAGTCCGCGCTCGAACAGTTGGACCCGGTCGATGGTGTCGTGAGCCGGGCCGGTCGCGCGGAGGAGGGGGTAGTGCTCAGGGAGCTGGCGCCAAGGTTGTCCTTCAGGTGCGTTGGCGAGAACGAGATGCCCGATGACGTAGCGGAAGAGGATGCCCTTGGCCTCGATCGCGTCGCGCGGGCTGAACCCGCCGTCGATGAGAATGGCGAGGAGTGCCTCGTGCAGTTGAAGGACGGGTGGTTGACGGGCTTGGGTGGTGATGATCCACACGGCGAGCTCGGGCTGACGGTCGAGTTCGGAGACCATGGTGGTGATGAGGGTTCGAGCGCGTTCGTCCCAGGCTCCTTCGGCGGGGGCGGCCTGTACGAGCGTGGCGGTCTGGTGCTCCACGAGCCCCGCAAGGAGCTCCTCGCGGCCGGCGTAGTGGTAGTAGAGCGCAGTTGCGGTCACTCCCAGCTGCTCAGCGAGCGCGCGCATGGTGAGGCCGTCGAAGCCGTGTTCGTCGACGACCGCGATGGCCGCGTCGATGATGCGTGTCTTGGTGAGGGTTGCCATGCGGTTCCTGCCCGGATGGGCTCGAGCCAGTTTGGCTGATGGTCCTCAGTACTGGACGTTCTGGGTTCTGGCTCCGTCGCAGAGCAGATTGGTGCCGCTGATGAAGCTGGCGCGAGGACTGGCGAGGAAGGCAACGGCGTCAGCGACTTCACGAGGTTCACCCATCCGACCCATGGGGTCGCTGGCGATGGCCTCGTCGTACCGCTCGGGCACGTTCTGGCGGACGTAGTCCCATACGCCGCCATCGAAGAAGACCTGGCCGGGTGACACGACGTTGGCGCGGACGGCGGGGGCAAGCTCTCGGGCGATCGACTTGATGTATGGGATGACAGCGGCCTTCACGCTGTTGTAAGCCCGGCGGCCTCCGACCGCCTCGATTGCCGACACCGTTCCAACTGCGACGATCGCGCCGGATCCAGAGGCCGACAAGTGGGGGATCGCCGCTTCGCAACCGGCGACGGTGCCCAAGATGTCCACCTCGACGCCTCGCCGCCACGAATCCTCATCGTTGCCACCACCAAACGCCCCCGAGGCGTTCATGACGAACACATCGAGCCCTCCCAGATGGGTGGCAGCCTCGTCGACGAACGCCCGCAGCGCGTCGTGATCGCCAGCGTCGACGGCCGCCCCGAAAACACCGGCCCCGCCAGCGCTGAGTTCGGCTACGAACGAGGCGACAGCATCGGGGTTCCTCGCACACAAGGCGACTGCACATCCTTCGGCGATGAGTCGTTCGACGATCGCCCGACCAATTCCCCGAGTACCGCCGATCACGATGGCGCGGCGGCCGTCCAAGCCGAGATCCATGTTTCACCCCGTTCGTTCGAGTCGCCGGACGGCGACGCAGGATTCTAACAGTTGTTAAGTAGAAACCAGGGAGTTAGGTCGGGGTCAGATCGTGATCACGACCTTGCCTCGGGAGTGGCCCTCCCTCAGGTGACGGATCGCTCCGGCGGCGTCTGGCATCGGGAACGTGCGGTCGATGGCGGGGGTGACCTGACCGGACTCGATCATCTCGCGCAGGGTGTCGAGCCCGGAGGCCTTCTCGGTCGAGGTGAGCAGGCCGAGTGTCTGGCTCACGAAGGACGAGAGGAGCACGGCTCGCAGCGAGCGGTCGAAGCCCCCGAGCCAGCGGCCACCGGTCTCACCGCCGACGATGACGAGCGTTCCCTGGGAGGCGAGGGCCTGGCGCAGGTCGGCCAGGCGCCGGCTTCCGCCGATGTCGATGATCACGTCGTACTCGTGTGATCCGTCGGCGAGGTCCTCCTCGAGGTAATCGACCACATGGTCGGCGCCGAGCGCTCGGACGAAGTCGAGCTTCGGGGTGCTGCACACGCCGGCCACGGAAGCACCCATGGCCTTGGCGATCTGCACTGCGAAGGACCCCACTCCTCCCGAAGCGCCGACCACCAGCACCCGCTGACCGGGCTGCACCTTGGCCTTGCGGAGAGCCTGGAGCGCCGTCGTTCCGGAGATGGGCACCGCTGCCGATTGCACGAACGTGAGGTTCCACGGCTTCGGGGCGAGCTGTTCGGCGGGCACCGAGGCGAACTGGGCGAAGGACCCGTCGCAGCTGCCATAGACGCCGTCGCCGGGCGAGAACGAGGTCACCGCCGATCCGATCGCTTCGACGGTGCCCGCGAGCGCGCGTCCCGGGTTCATCGCGTTCGGGGACCGGAGGCCGAACCCGGCGACGCGCATTGCGTAGGGCATGCCGGTCATGCAGTGCCAGGTGCCCATGTCGACGCCGGCGGCGGAGATCTTGACGAGGACGTCTTGGTCTCCGATCGCTGGTCGTGCGACCTCAGCGACGGTGAGGACGGCGTCGGGATCGGCGCCATAGCGGTCCTGCACCACGGCCCGCATGGTCAGCCCGTTTCCCTCTCCCGGTGGGGTTGTTTGGTTGGTCTGGGTCGTCATCTCTGCTCCTTCGGGTTGGTCGGATGTTGGGATCGGTGGGTCGAGCTCACGGCAGCAGCCCGACGACCTCGTCGAGCACCGCCCGCGGCTGGTCGATGTGGATGTTGTGCCCGGTGTCGTTCACGGTGACGACCTTTGACGAGCTCGACAGTTCGGCCCATCGCTGCTGGCCGTCGGCCCACAACTGGTCGAGGCGGGCTTGCTCCTCGGGGGTGATCCCGTCGGGGCTCCGGTGTGCCGCGGTGATGACCGTGAGCGGGAGGTCTCCCAGCGACGTGATCTTCGAGACCTGCTCGAACGCCGGGAACACGTCGAGTCGCTCGCCATCGCGCTTCGGGTCTCGCATGAGGTCGCAACCGCCCTGGTAGGCGGGCACCGTGCACACGACAGACGGCCAGGAGTCAGGCGAGGCGTCGATCAGCACGACACCGGTCAGCTCGCCCCTGAACTTCGAGGCGAAGGTGACGGCCTCGGGCCCACCGAACGAGTGGCCGACGACGAGGTAGGGCCCGGGTTCGCCGGCGGCATCGAGCGCGGCGTGGAGGTCAGCGACCTGCGACGCGAACGTCTGGTTCGTGGCGGGCGCATCGCTCGTGCCGGTGCCGAAGCGGTCGTAGGCGCACGCACGGGCATGCTCGGACACCGCACCTTCGAACGGCCCCCAGGCTTCGGTGCCCTCGTCCCATCCGGCGAGCATCAGAACGGTGACCGGACCGTCTCCGGTGCAACGGAGGTGCAGCTTCCCGTGATCGACCTCGATCAGTCGGTCGACGGGCTGGGTCGGACGATCAGCCGGCACGGTGGTCGATGAAGCCACCGGGCCCGAACCCGCCGGGCGGGTCATCGCCGCGTGGCCTTCGTTGGACGTGGTGGAGCTTCCACAAGCGGCGGCGGCCAAGGCGAGCGCGATGGCGAGCAGGGTGGTTCGAAGGGTCGTGGTTGGCATGTCAGCGTTCCTTTGCTGAGGTGGGTGATGCCTCCACCATCTGCGTAAGGGCCCCCTCAGGGCATCGGGCACGGCACCTCAGATCTCGCCCAACGGTGATACTGGGCTCCATGCCCGATCGCTCCAGCAATCGAGGGTTCGTCGGGCGCACCCAGGAGCTGTCCGCCTTCGAGCGCGCCGTGGTGAGCGCCCGCGACGGCTTGCCGGCCGTGCTGCTCGTCAGCGGCGAGGCAGGGATCGGCAAGACGACGATCCTCCGAGAGGGCGCTGCTCGCTGCGAGCTGGCACTGCACGTCGGGCGCTGCGTCCAGATGGGTGGAGATGCGATCCCGCTCGCGCCGCTGGCTGATCTCCTCCGACAGGTCGATCGGGGCTCCGGTGGCATGGTGGGCCAGCGTGCCGAGCTGGCGCCGCTGGCGCGGTGGATGGCATCTGACCTGGGTGATCGTGCCGACACCGGTGCCACCCTGTTCTCTGCCGTCCTCGAGCTCGTCGCCCTCCTCGCCCAGACCGATGCCGTGGTCATCGGCTTCGAGGATCTCCACTGGGCAGATGCCGTCACCTTGGACCTGTTCGAGTTCCTGGCGCGGAACCTCGTCGACGAGCACGTCGTGCTGGTCGGCACCTACCGCACGGACCAGGTCGGCTCCAGCACGGAGCGACACCGGCTCGCCGCGCTTCCCCGCCTCCCGAACGCGACGCGCCTCCACCTCGAGGGACTGGGGCGACGAGATGTCGGTGCGTGCGTCGTCAACCTGCTCGGGGGCGCGGCTTCGACGCAGCTCGTCGACGAGATCCTCGCTCGCGGCCAGGGCAACCCGTTCTTCACCGAGGAGCTCGCCGCGGCGCATGCTGCGGGACAGGCCATTCCCGTCGTCGTCTCCGATCTGATCTCCGCGGATGTCGCGGCGCTCGATGACCCGGCTCGCCACGTGCTCGGCGTCGTTGCTGCGGTCGGCCGAGAGACCAGCCACGACCTGCTCCAGGCCGTGGTCGGGCTCGACGATGAGGCCGTGGAGTCCGCCGTCCGCACCATGCTTGACGCCCACCTGTTGGTCGTGGATCGCGAGAGCGAGGCCTATCGCTTCCGCCATGCGCTGATTGGCGAGGTGGTCTACGCCGACCTCCTGCCGCCGCAGCGAACCCGCCTCCACCGTCGCGTCGCCGAAGCACTGCGCGAACAGACCACGGACGCGTTGGCGAGGGCCGATCGCGCCGGGGAGCTGGCCTTCCACCTCGACCGCGCCGGAGAGCACGAGGCCGCATTCGGAGCCTTGCTCGCGGCGGCCGACGCCGCGGAGCAGGTGGCTCCGGCCGTGGCCCTCGCGCAGCTCGAGCGCGCCTTCGAGCTGTGGGACGAGGTCCGTCCGTCGTTGGACGCCCAGGAGCGCAGCCGTCGCATGTGGCAGGCCGCGGAGCTCGCCTCGGGGGCCGTCGGCAACGAGCGGTCAGTGGTGCTCGCTCGTGCCGCCTTCTCCTTGGGGCCACCGCCCGAGGGCGAGGCTCGTGGCCATGAGCGGCTGGCTCGCTACCTGTGGAGCGCCGGTGAGCTCGAGGCGAGCCGCGTCGAGTTCGAGCGGGCGGTCGCGCTGCTCCCGAGCACCGGAGGCGTCGAGTCTGCGCCGGTCTACGCAGGTCTGGGCCAGGCCGAGCTGATGGCCGGTCACTACGAGTTGGCGGAGCAATGGTGCGTCAAGGCACTCGAGGTCCTCGGGGCACCCCATGTGGACATCTCGTCCTGGGTCATGGCCCGTCGGGTCCAAGGTGTCGTGCACAGCTGCCTGGGCGACCCAGAGGGTGGCGTGGTCGTGTGCCGTGAAGCATGGAGATCGGCGCCGACCGCTCTCGGGCGAGCGCTCGCGACGCTCTACTACTGCGTCGCACTGCTCGATGCCGGACACAACGAGGAGTGCATCACCGTTGCCCTCGACGCCGTCGCCCAAGCTCGCCTCTCGGGGCTCGACACGAGCTACGGCGGCTATACGGATGCGCTCGCCGCCGAAGGGCTGATCCGGCAGGGTCCCTGGGCCGAGGCCGACGACCTGCTGGTCCGCCACGCAGACCACGAGGGGAACCTCCCGGTCGGCGTGCTCCGGGTCACACGCGTCGAGGCGTTGCTCGCCGCTCGGCGCGGCGACCCCGACCGAGCCCGAGCCTTGCTGGGGATCGCGGTAGCCCAGCCGGTCGATGGCTGGCACCAGGCCGTCCTCGACCTCACGATCGCCGAGGTGCACCTCGCCCTCGGCGACTGGGCAGAGGCGACCCGCGCCGCCGAGCGCGGCGGGGCAAGCGTCGCCTCACCCGTCGTCCTCTGGACTGCTCGCTTCGCGATGGTCGCCATCGAAGCCGAGGTGGAACTGACCCTGGATGCACTCGCCGGGCAACGACCGATCGACGTGAACGACGTGGTCGATCGCCTGCAGCAACAGCTGGACAACGTCCGGGCTGCGGTGGCGGCTCGCCCTGCTCGGCTCGCTCGCGACACCACGGCGAACCTTGCACAAGCCAGAGCCAGCCTGACGCGCCTCGTCGCGCCCGACCCGGATGCCTGGGCTGAGGCCGTCGAGCGATGGAGGGACCTCGGCGATCTCTGGTGGGTCGCTCGGGCGAGACTGCGAGAAGCCGAGGCCGCTGCGACGACTGGCGCGGTCGATCGGGCCGCGACGTCGCTGCGCGAGGCGCATCGCCTGGCGTCCGAGCTCGGTGCCCAGCCGCTCCTCACCCAAGTCGAGGAGGTCTCCCGTCGGACCCGGCTCAGCGTCGAACCAACGGAGCGCGTGATCCTCAGAGACACGTCGATCGACCAGCTCGGCCTGACGGCCCGAGAAGCCGAGGTCCTGGTCCTCGTGGCCGACGGTCGGACCAACCGTCAGATCGGCACCGAGCTCTACATCTCCGACAAGACGGCGAGCGTCCACGTCAGCAACATCCTTCGGAAGTTGGGCGTCACCAGCCGCGTGGATGCCGCGGCGGTCGCACAGCGCCTCGGCGTTCCGCACCCTCCACCCGTCGGATGACAGGTAGGTCGAGCGAATGGCGGATGCACCTTGGCCGGCACTCACAAGCGCGCGTCAAAATTGGGGTGGCCGAGCGGCCGCCATTGCCGTGCGGATGGGTGCGGGCTAGGAGGTCGTCGGCGCGGCGCCGAGGCCGTGGTCCGCGCTGACAGCTCGCTCGGTGTCGGCCTGGACCAGGTCGTTGTTGAGGGCGATGGCGGCGGCGGATCCGGCCCCGGCTGCGGTGATCACCTGAGCACGCGGGTCGGCGACGTTGCCCGCGGCCCAAACGCCGGGGTTGGAGGTCCGGCCGGTGCCGTCGGTGGTGACGAACCCAGTGTCGTCGTAGCGGCATCCGAGACCGGCGAGCAGCCCGTCGGGGTGTGGGTGGATTCCGGGGCGGACGAACACGGCGGTACGGGCGACAACTCGGCCGTCGGTCAGCTCCACGCCCGTGAGGCGGTCATCGTCGACAACGAGGCGGGCGACCTCACCGGTCACGACCTTGATGCCGCGAGCGTCGAGTTGGCGACGTTCGGAGTCGGTCAGCTCGTAGGTGTGGGCGAAGAAGGTGATGTTGGCCGACCACTGGCGGATCAGGAGCGCGTGCGGGACCGAGCCGGGAATCGTGCCGAGGACGCCAAGTGGCTCGTCGCGCACCTCCCAACCGTGGCAGTACGGGCAGTGGAGCAGGTCCCGTCCCCATCGCTCCCGGACGCCGGGCAGATCGGGGATGTCGTCGCTCACGCCCGTGGTCACGAGGAGGCGGCGGGCGTCGACGTTCGGGCCGTTCGACAGGTGGGCCCGGTAGGAAACCTCGAGCGGGCTGCCGAAATCGCCGCCAGAGGACTGCTCGAGCCTGGTAACGGTGTCGTTGACGAGGTCGACGCCGTAGCCGGCGATCTCGTCTCGGCCAGCGGCGAGCAGATCGCTCGGCGCCATCCCGTCTCGGGACAGGAACCCCTGCATGTGGGCAGCAGGGGCGTTGCGGGGGGAGCCTGCATCGATCACCAGGACCCGTCGCCGGGCTCGCCCCAGTACCAGGGCTGCGCTCAGGCCGGCGGCCCCGCCGCCAACGATCACCGCGTCGTACTTCTCGGTTGTCTCCATCTGACATCATCTCCTCGGCGTGAGCCTCGTGCTTCGGACGATCCAGCAACAGTTCGTTGCCGTTTCGGGACCCGTGGTCAAACCGACCCGACCAGTCCTTCGAGTGACTGATCGCCCGGGCTACCGCCCGGGCGATCAGCGTCTACGCCGCGCCAATGGCGTGCGACGGGGCGGAAGACGCTCCAGCGGCGACCGGGTGGCGGTGGCCGGTGTGCCCACCGTGCTCGGTCGCCTCCGCGTCGGTCGGGCGGTTCGGTCGGGGCAGGTAGACGAGGGCGACGACCGTCGCCACGAGGGTGACGCCGACGGCGACCCACAGCGACGTGCTCATCGCATCGACGAAGGCCGATCGGGCCAACGAGGCGACATCGTTCGCTCCCGAGCCCAGGTGGTGGCTGAGCTCGAGTGCGGCGCCCACGTTGTCGGAGGCGATCTGCCGCTCCGTGCCAGTCATGCCGGGGATGCCGGCCACCTGGTGGCGCATCGTCGATGCGTATCCGGTGGCAGCGATGCTGCCGATGATCGCGACCCCGAGCGCTCCGCCGAGCTCGCGGACGGTGTCGTTCACCGCTGAGCCCACGCCGGCCCGTGCGGTGGGCAGCGTTGCCATGATGAGGTCGGTCGCAGGGGCCATCGCGATGCCGGCGCCCAGACCGAACAGCAGCAGGCCGACTCCCGTTGGGGCGTAGGAACTGCCATGGGCGAAGGCCGCCTGGGTGGCGATGCCCATCGCGGCGACGAACGTGCCCGTGGCAACTGCGACCCGACCGCCGAGCGCCGTCGCCATGTGGGCTCCGGCGCCGGTGCCGAGCAGCATGCCGAGCGCAGCCGGCACGAGGGCGAAGCCGGCAGCCAGCGGGGTGTAGTTCAGGACGAACTGGAGGTATTGCGCCTGGAGGAACACCGTCCCGGCCATGGCGAAGAACAGCAGGGCGATCGCCGTGCTGCCGGCGGAGAAGCTCCGGTTCCGGAACAGGCGCATGTCGAGCATCGGGTCCGTGCGGCGGAGCTCCCACTCCACGAAGGCCACGGCCGTCGTAGCGCCGAGGGCAAACCAGCACAGGGAGGCGGTGGAGGTCCACCCGCTGTCGGGGGCCTGGATGATGGCGTACACGAGCGAGCCGATGCCGACGATCGACAGCACGGCGCCGACCAGATCGAGCCGCGTGGCGTGGGGGTCACGTGAATCGGGCACCAGGTGCACCGCTCCGACGAGGGCGACGGCCAGCAGTGGCACGTTGATCCAGAACACCGACGACCAGGAGAAGCTGCGCATGAGCGCGCCGCCGACGATGGGCCCGAGGGCGATGCCGGCCCCGCTCGCGGCCGTCCAGATGGCGATGGCCTTCGCCCGTTCGCGGGGAGAGCCGAAGACGTTGACCAGGATCGACAGCGTGGTCGGCATGATCAGCGCTCCGCCGAGCCCCATCACCCCGCGGCTCACGATGAGCGACGTGGTGGACGAGGAGCTGGCGGCGGCAACGGACCCGGCCAGGAAGGTGGCGAGCCCGGCGATCAGGGCGTGGCGCCGGCCGAACCGGTCGCCCATGCTCCCAGCGGTGAGGAGCATGCCGGCGAACACGACGGTGTAGGCCGCGACGACCCACTGAAGTTGCGCCGCCGTGGCACCGAGATCACCGACCAGCCGGGGCATGGCGACGTTGATGATGGTGTGATCCACCGAGGTGACCACGAGAGCGAGAACCAAGACGCCGAGGATCCGCCATCTATCTGGATGGCTGGCGTGCGCTTCGCTGTCGGATTCGAGTGTGGGACGACCGTGCATGACTGCTCCTCGGGGGGTGGCTGCTGTCACGCACATTCGCCCTAAGGCCGTCCCTGAGTCATCGGGCACCACCCCTCAGATCGCACGCAGCCTGGCGCGATGCGGTGGTGGCCGGTACCGCCCACACGAGCCTGAAGCGGCCGAAGACCTCCGGCGTGCAAGGACCATGGCAGCGGAAACCCCTCCGGTGACCGTGCCTCGGCCGCAGTCGCACGAGCCTGAGGAACCTGCGGTCTGGCAGCAGGACTCACGCTGTTCAGGGGCTGAGCGTCCGCCATTCCGTTGTGGTTCAATCTTGAACCGCAGCTCGGGTCCGACCGCATCACACGGCGGCGTCAACCCACGGCAACCAGGGAGTGCCCGTGCCTCGTCGACCCATCCGCTGGGCCCTTGCTCCCGTTCTCGCCGTGCTGACGGCCGGTCTGGTGGTGGTGGTGCCGTCATCCACCGCAGGCGCCACGGCATCGCTCGGTACGTGCGACGCCACCGCGTTCGCCAACGCTGTCGCCGCAGGCGGAACGGTGACGTTCACCACCAGTTGCGCCAGCGTGGCCATCAACAGTCCGATCACGATCGGCGCGGGCCTCAACGTGACGATCGTCGGCACCGGCTTCAACGTGACGCTCGACGGTCTCGGCCACAACCGGCTCTTCGTCATCTCGGGCGGCCACCTCACGCTCACTGGCATGCACCTGGCGCGCGGGCTTGCCAGCGGTTCCGATGGCGGCAATGGCACGAGTGGAGCGGTCGGGATCAAGGGGTCCGACGGCGTGCAGGGTGCGAACGCCAACGGCGGACATTGCACGTCCGGCAGCAAGGCGCTCGCCGGCGGCGACGGCAAGAGCGGCACGGCGGGAGGCAACGGCACGAAGGGGACCAACGCCACCGACGGCGGCAACGCGCAGGGCGGCTCGATCTTCATCAGCAGCGGCCGCGTGGATCTCCAGACCAGCACCGTCACCCTGAGCCAGGCCATCGGTGGGGACGGCGGTTCCGGGGGCAACGGGACCAAGGGCGGGGCCGGAGGGTCCGGCGGCGACGGCGGGGTGGGGGGCAAGGGCACGACCGACGCGGTGACCCAGCAGGAGTGCCCCGACGGTGGCGACGGCGGCAACGGCGTGGCGGGCCAGACCGGTGGCGCCGGCGGCTCGGGTGGTTCCGGCGGGAGCGGCGGGACTGCGCAGGGTGGGGCGATCTACAACGCCGGCACCCTCGTGCTCTCGAACGCCACCTTCTCCAACAACACGGCCACGGGAGGATCCGCGGGCGCGGGCGGCACTGGTGCGATCGGCGGCGCGGGCGGCGGCGGCGGGTTCGGCGGCAACGGCGGAACGGGCTCGAACGGCGACACCGGCGGCAAGGGCGGCAAGGCCGGGAACGCAGCGACCGGTGGCACCGGAGGCGCGGGCGCTGCCGGCGGCTCGGCCGGGGCCACCGGGCAGGGCGCGGGCGGCGCGATCTACAACCAGGGCACGCTCACCATGAGCGGCGCCACCTTCTCCTCGAACCACACGACCACCGCAGCCGGCGTGGCCGGCGGCACGGGCGGCGGGGGCGGCGACGGGGGCATCGGTGGTGCTGGTGGCGCGGGCGCATCGGGGACCGCCGGCGACGGCTCTGCCCAGCAGGGCGGCAACGGCGGGACCGGCGGCAACGGCGGGATCGGCGGTGCCTCAGCGGCCGGCGGCATCGGATCCAACGGCGGCACGGCGACCGGCGGATCGATCGACAACGGCGGCACGCTGACCGCGGACCACGTCAGCTTCACCAGCGATTACGCATACGCCGGCTCGACCGGCGCGGCCGGCGCGGCGGGCAAGGGCGGCACCGGTGGCGGGAGCGGCGCCGGCGGCGCCGGCGGCCCGGGCGGCATCGCCACGAAGGCCGGGGCGAACGGTGGCAACGGTGGCGGCGGTGGGTCCTCCGGGATCGGCGGCCTCGGTGGCGCTGGAGCCGCCGGCGTGAGCGCGCAGGCCGGTGGTACCGCCAGCGGGGGCTCGGTCCTCAACCGCGGGACGGCCACGTTCACCGGCACCAACGGACTCGACTACCTGGGTGGATCTATCCGTGGCGGCACGGGTGGCACGGGAGCCGCGGGTGGTGGTGGCGGCGGCGG
>JAOBWM010000067.1 GCA_025463365.1 Acidimicrobiales bacterium | reverse complement strand
GAGCTGTTGGCGACGGCTGTCGAAGGACGTCAATCCGTCGGGTAGCTGATGATCCCCTCGCGGACAGCGGTGGCGACCGCCTCCAGCTTCGAGTGCACCGAGAGCTTCTGCAGGATCTGCTGCACGTGGTTCCGCACGGTGTTGACGCTGAGGAAGAGCTCGGCGGCGATGGCACGGTTGGCGGCACCGGTGGCGAGCAGCTGGAGCACCTCCAGCTCGCGGCGAGACAGATCCGAGCCGATGCCGCGGTGGGCCCGGTCCAGCTGCGGGAGCAGCCGGGCGAGGAGCGCGGGTGGGATCACGACATCGCCCGCTGCGGCGTGGCGAACGGCCTGGGCCACCTCGTCGGAGGCGCGGTCCTTGGTGAGGAAGCCCGAGCAGCCAGCGTTGATGGCGGCGAGCAGCACGCGGTCGTCGGCCGCGCCCGTGACCATCACCACCATGATCCGAGGATCGATCTCCTTGATCTTGCGGGCCACATCCGTCCCGTCGGCGTCCGGGAGCCCGTGATCGAGCAACACCACATCGGGCTTGTGTCGTTCCAGCGCGGCGGCAACCGCAGCCGCGGAGCCCACCGTTCCTGCCACGTGGATGTCCGGCTGTTCGGTCAAGAGCCGGGCGAGGCTCTCGGCGAACATGCGATGGTCATCGACGATCAGGACCACGATCTGCTTAGGGTCCATGGATTCCACCTTTCATTCCTCCTTCATCGAGCGTCGCGCGAATGACGTGGAGCAGGTCGGGCTCGGAGGACGGTCGACGCGATGGACGGATACCTCCATCACCGGGCCCGAGGCCATGGCGAACAGGACCGCGCCCCATCGTCGACCGCGAGGAGCGCGTCGGGGGCAGCCGCGAGCAGGCGCTTGCGGGACCTCATCACTCAGGACCATTCCCGCACCCCCTGGCCGGGTGCTCTTCCCCACGCCGGACGCACGCTCCAGCGTCGCCACTCTACGCGCGAGCGTGACCTGGTTGCGTCAACAACCGTCGACACCGCGCCGGGTCAGGTCGAGGCCGGCTCACGCAGCAGGCGGGAGGAGCACCGGGAGGCCCGAGCCGGCCCCCTCGGCAGGAAGCCGCAGGTCGAAGCGAGCACCTCCGGCGGCCGAACGGCGCTGGTAGATGACCTCGCCGCCGTGGGCCCGGGCGATCCCGCGGGCCAGGTACAAGCCCATGCCGCTCCCGGGCTGTCGCCGGTCGAGGCGCCCGTACTTCCGGAAGGCGAGGGCGATGTCGGCCTCGGGGATGCCGGGCCCCTCGTCGAGCACGGTGACCTCGGCCCACCCGTCGTGGCGCCCGACGAGGACTTCGATCTCGCCCGCCGGCGGCGAGAACTTGGCGGCGTTCGACACCAGGTTCACGATGACCTGCTCGATGCGGGCCACGTCCACGTGCACGTTCACGGGCGACGCACCCGACCGGTCCAGGGCGACGGAGACGCCGAGTCGAGGCCCGAGGTCCTCGATCAGGTCGCCCACCAGCTGCCACAACTCGACGGCCGACGCCCGGAGCACGACCCGGCCTTCTTCGAGCGCCACGATGTCGTCGAGGTCGACGAGGAGGCGTTCGATGCGCTCGCCGGCCCGACGGATGTGGCCGCCGGCCGCCGGGGCGTCGACGGACCGCGGATCGTCGGTCTCGAGCATCGCCGCCCAACCGGTGACCACGCTCAACGGGTTGCGGACCTCGTGGGCGAAGGCCCGGAGGGCCACGTCGACGCCCTCCTCGTCCGCCAGGGCGAGCGTGCGACCGCGACCGGGCTGGGAAACGACGAGCTCGGTCTCGGACTCGGCGGCGTCGAGGAGCTCCATCAGTTCGTCGCCGGGAACGGCCCGGCTCCACAGGTAGCCCTGGCCGTACCCGCACCCGAGCCGCTCCAGCTCACCGAGCTGGCGGAGGTTCTCCACCCCTTCGGCCACGACGCTGAGCCCGAGGGCATCGGCCATCGCCGCGATCGCCGACACGACGGCGACGTCCTCGGGGCTGTCGGGCAGCCCGGCCACGAAGGAGATGTCGGCCTTGATCGTGTCCAGCGGGAAGCGCTTCAGGTAGGCCAGTGAGCTGTATCCGGTGCCGAAGTCGTCGGCCGACAACCGGACCCCGCTCATCTTCAGGCGGGCGAGCTGGCGGATCGACCAGGTCGAGTCGGCCATGAGGACGGTCTCGGTCATCTCGAGGTTGAGCCGCCCCGCATCGAGGCCGGTCGTCTTGAGGACGGCCTCGACATCATCGGGGAGGCGGGCGTCGTTCAGCTGGGTGGCCGAGACGTTCACCGACACGCTGAGGAACCGCTCGGGATGCTGCCGCTGCCACCGTGCGGCCTCGCGGCAGGCGGTGCGCAGCACGAGCCGGCCGAGGTCACCGATGAGCCCGGCCCGCTCGGCCACGGTCACCAGCTCGAAGGCCGAGATGGCCTCGCCCTGGTCGTCCTGCATCCGCAGCAGGGCCTCCGCCCCCATGATCGCCTGGTCGTGCAGGCGGACGATCGGCTGGTAGCCGAGGGTGACCTCGCCGAGCGCGATCGCACGCCGGATCAACGCCTCGAGCTCGAGCTGGCGCAGGAGCTGGAGGCGGAACTCGTCGTCGTACATCCAGGACTCGTCGCGGCCCAGCTCACGGGCGTGCGACAGGGCGATGTTCGCCCGCTGCAGCAGCTCCTCGGCGCCTTCGGTGCCCTCGGTGCTGGAGGCGATCCCGGCTGAGGCCCCGAGCGTGACGCTGTTGGCCCCGACCGCCACCGGCTGGCGGGCAACGGCCCGAAGCCGATCGGCGAGCTGGGTCGCGGTGGAGGACCGGCGGACGTGCGGGCAGAGGATGCCGAACGACGCCCCCGAGATCCGGGCCACGACGTCACCGGTGTGGGCGGCACCGGCGATCGACCGGGACACCGTCTCCATGACCCGGCTCGCGGCCATCTGGCCGAACGAGTCGCTGACGGTGCGGAGGTCGTGGATGTCGAGCCGGATGATCCCGATCGAGCTCGCACCGAAGTCGTGGCGCTCGAGCGCCCCGTCGATGCGGGCGACCAGGCCGCGCCGGTTCGGGAGGCCGGTCACCTCGTCGTGGAGCGACTGGTGGAGCAGGGCGGCCTGGGCCAGGTCGCGCTCGGTGGTATCGGCCGCCGACGCCACCATCGCCACGACCTCACCGGCGATGCGCACCGGCGCCACCGTGATGCATGCGGTGGCCCCATCTCGAAGGGTGAGGTCGCCGGTCCAGGTGACGGCGTCGTGGTCGCAGGTGACCATCCGCGCCACGACGTCGTCGGGAAGGCCCCAGCCGAGGACGTCCGACGCGGGACGACCCAACGCATCACCGGCGGAGCAGGCGTACAGCTCCTCGGCCGGTGGGTTCACGTACACGACCCGACCGTCGGGTCCGATCGCGACCACGGCTTCGCCGACGGCGTCGACCAGGTGCGCCCGCAGCTCCAGGCCGTCTCGGTCGTTCAGCCGGCGCCGTGCCGCCAGCGATCCACCCAAGCTGTGGGCCGAGGCGGTCGCCGAACCCGTGACGGAACGCTCCCGACGTGGGATCGCAACGACGGGCGGCGCATCTGCGATGGTGCTCCTGCCGAGCTCCATCGTCACCCCTGCTTCGTGGTACCCCGTCATCGCGACCCCTCCGTCGTGGTGTAGGTCCACCCAACCATCGATGCGAGCCCGGCGGCAGATGCCATCGACCGTCTTGACGACGTGCAGGTGCACTAGCCGGGGGGACGCAACGGCACCGCCCGCCCGCCACCCGGCCGGATGTTCGGTGCCGGCGCTTCCATTCGTTCGCCGGCGACCGAAGAGGTCCGGCGCTCAGCGAGGGTGATCGACGTGCCAGCGGTACCGGGGACGGCGAGGGCCGGGGACGATGGCCGCGAGGTCGATCTCCGGGGTGAGCTGCAGGATCGGCGCATCGGGTTCGTAGAACGCGGCCTCGATCTCGTCGAGCGACGCATCGGGTTCGAGGCCCATCGCCGCGAAGTCGCGGACTCGGTTGGCCTGGGCCGCGGGTGACTCGAACATCTCGCGCAAGATCGCCGGAAGGGTCTCGGGATCCTTCAGGAGCCACGAGTGCGTGCCGCCCTCGACCACGACGACCATCCCGTTCGACAGCTTGGCGGCGCTGCGGGCCGTGGCCAGGGGGACGACGATGTCGCGGTCCCCGTGGATCGCCACCACCGGCACGCCGTCGCGGCCGAGCTTCTCGAGCATCCACTTGGACGAGCGCGAACGCAGGATGGACACTCCCGGGCCGAGCAGGTGCCCTGGATGCCGGACGTGCGACAGCAGCGTGGGCGCCACCAGGTGACCGAACTTGAGGGCCTGGGTGCGGTCGCGGAGGAACGGGACGGTGCTAACCGAATCGACGAGCAGCACGCCGCCGATGCCGGCGAGCAGGAGCGGGTTGAACCGCGACGCGGCCACGATCTTGTCCCACGGCTCCCCGACGATGGCATCGAGGAGGATGACGGCGAGGGCTCGGTCGGGCTCACGAGCGGCCAGCTCGGTGACGATCCGGCCCCCCATCGAATGCCCGGCGAAGATCGCCTTGTTGATGCCGAGCTCGTCGACCACCCGGCCCACGAGCTTGGTGTGGGCGTGGAAGTTGGCGCCACCGGTGGGCAGGCCCTGGGTGGAGCCGTGGTTGGCGACGTCGATCGCCACCACCTTGAAGCCGGCGGTCACGATCCGGCTCAGGGTCTGGGCGTAGAGCATCCCCTCGGCGGTGAACCCGTGGATCAACACGATGGGCACGCCCCGGCCGCAGACCGACACCCCGACCCGGTGGCCGTCGGCCAGCGAGATGGTGTGACGGGCGAGCCGCGGGAGGTGTTCGGCCTCGGCCTCGGCGTCTTTGACCGGGCCGAGGATCGGCTCGGTCTCTGGCGACGTCGACACGAGGCCGATGCTGCGAATGCCGCGCCTGGTCTCGGGCGTGGTGCGTGCGGTCGACTTGGCCATCACTGCTCCCCTGCCCACCCCTGCACCGATCTTCGGCCTCAGTCTGCCCCATCGGCACCACCCACTCGGACGATAGGACAAAGGTCCAACTGCCGAGCGGGCTCTGAGGCGGGGGCTACGGCTCGATGAGGATCGAGCGGGTCTGCTCCACGTCGGCCCGCATCTGGTCCGTGAGGCCCTCGATGGACTCGAACTTCACCTCGCCGCGCAACCGCTGCACGAAGCGGACCTTGACCGCCTCGCCGTAGAGGTCGCCGGCGAAGTCGAGCAGGTTGCACTCGAGGAGGGGCGCGCCTTGCGGGCGGTCGTAGAACGTGGGCCGGTGGCCGAGGGACATGGCCGTGCGATGCACCGTGCCGTCGGCCCGCTCGAACCATCCGGCGTAGATGCCATCGGCCGGCAGCTGGATCTCCGGTGGGATCTGGAGGTTGGCGGTCGGGAACCCGAGTTCGCGCCCGCGCTTGTCGCCGTGCTCCACGACGCCGCGGACCTCGTGCGGCCGCCCGAGCAGGGCAGCGGCGGCGGTGACGTCGCCGTCGGCCAGCAATGTCCGGATGGCCGTGGACGACACGTTGGGGCCATCGGTCGCCGGCTTCCCGTCCACCCCGACGAGCGCGAGGCCCTCGACGGTGAACCCGCGGGTCGCGCCCATTGCTCGCAGGAGGTCGACGTTTCCGCCGCGGCGGTGACCGAAGTGGAAGTCCTCCCCGACCACGACCGCCCGGGCACTGAGGCACCCCACCAGGACCTCGTCGACGAAGGCCTCGGCCGTCTCGGCGGCGCGCTCCTCGTCGAAGTGCACGACATAGGTCGTGTCGACCCCGGCGTCGGCGAGGAGCTCGAGCTTCTGCTCCAGGTCGCACAGGAGGCGAGGGGCGCTGTCGGGCCGCACGACCATCGCCGGGTGCTTGTCGAAGGTGACCACGACCGTCTGCACGCCCAGGCGCGACGCCAGTTCCCGCACCTCGCCGATGACCGCCCGGTGGCCGAGGTGCACGCCGTCATAGGCACCGATCGTGACGGCGCTCGGATCAGACGGAGTGGGGCACGGACCGACACCGTGGATCACCTGCACGCCGTGGACGCTACGGACGACCGGGGTGAACGGCCAACTCGTCGGTCGCTCACCCGAGGTACCCTCGGGCGGTCCGAGCCGACGAACGCCTGAGGAGGAGCGCCATGACCCACCCGTCCAGCCCTCGCCTCCTCTCGCGTCCCTGACCCAGCTCACGGGCGCGGTCCCTTCCGTGTCCGTCCGGCGTCGCCAGCGGCGCCGCCGTCTCGCTGAGGTCCTCGATTGACCGCACTTCCCTCCTTGTCCGACTACGGCTGGGACGACCACTGGTCGTCCCGCCTCGACGACCTGCTCGCCAGCCCCGCGGCCGCCGAGATCGACGGTCCCGTCCCCGGGCGCGTCGTCCGCCACGACGGTGCCGGCTTGATCGTCACCACCGCCGACGGCCCCCGGCGGGCGATGTTCGGGCCCCCCGTCACCCCGCCCCCGGTCGTCGGTGACTGGGTCGTGCTCGACCGATCGAACACGCCGCAAGCCACCCTTCCCCGCGACTCGCTGCTGCGCCGGCGCGCCGCGGGCGGCGAGAAGGAGCAGCCGCTCGTCGCCAACGTCGACGTGGTCCTCGTGGTCTGCGGACTCGACCGGCCGGTCCGCAGCGGCCGCATCCAACGGACGATCACCATCGCCCTCGACGCCGGGGCCGAATCGCTGCTCGTGCTCACGAAGGCCGACAAGGTCGACCCCTCGGTGGCCGCCGAAGCCGAGCTGATCGCCGCCGAGGTCGATCCCGATCTCGAGGTGGTCACCTTGTCGGCCAAGGGAGGTTGGGGCATCGACGACCTCCTCGCCCGCGTCGGCCATCGCACCCTCGCCCTCATCGGGGAGTCGGGGGCCGGGAAGTCCACCCTCGTGAACGCGCTGATGGAGGCCGACGTCGCCGACACCGCCGGCGTCCGCGAGGGCGATTCGAAGGGTCGCCACACCACGACGTATCGGGAGCTCCACCTCCTGGCGGGCGGGGGTGTCCTGGTCGACACGCCGGGCATCCGCGAGGTGGGCGTGTGGGTTGACCCCGACGCGGTGACCGAGTCGTTCCCTGACATCGAGGAGCTGGCCGAGTCCTGCCGCTTCCGCGATTGCAAGCACGACGCCGAACCGGGCTGCGCGGTCCAACAGGCGGTGGCCGACGGCACCCTCTCCAAGGCCCGTCTCGACCAGTGGCGCTCACTCGAGGCCGAGGCTGCGTCCGTGGCGCTGCGGGCCGACGCCGTCGAGCATCGCCGCCGCAACCGCCAGTTCGGCCGCATCGCCCGCGAGGCCCAGCAGGCCAAGGACGACCAACGAAACCGGTGATCGGCGCCGACCCGCGCTTGACCGTCGGGTCAGGCTGCGGTTGGCTCCCCTGACGTGACCCTCAGCTACGACGACGCCCTCGCCCAGATCACCGCCCCCGGCGAGCGGTTCGAGACCACCGAGATCGACG
>JAOBWM010000043.1 GCA_025463365.1 Acidimicrobiales bacterium | reverse complement strand
GCCATCTGGAACATGAGCGAGGGCGACTTCGACGCCGTGCTCAACGTCCACGTCAAGGGCACCTGGGCGCCGTGCCACTGGGCCGCCCGCCACTGGCGTGACCGCTCCAAGGTCGGCGTCGCGTTCGCAGGCCGGGTCATCAACACCACGTCGGGCGCCGGCCTGGTGGGGAACTTCGGTCAGACGAACTACGCCACCGCCAAGGCCGGCATCGCCGGCCTGACCCAGACCCTCAGCCTCGAGCTCTACAAGCTCGGCGTCACCGTCAATTGCGTGGGCCCCGCGGCTGCCACCCGCATCACCGGCACGATGCCCGGAGCGCCCGAGGTCATCGAGGCCGACGACGTGCCCGAGGGCGAGTGGAACCGCATGGACCCGTCTGTGTCGTCGCCGCTCGTCGCCTGGCTCGCGTCCGACGAGGCCCAGCACGTGACGGGCCAGATCATCCGGGCGGTGGCCGAGGACATCATCCTCATGAAGGGCTGGTCCGAAGGCCCGACGCTCAACAACGGGGGCAAGCGATGGGATGCGACCAAGCTCGGCATGCAGCTCGCGACCGACGTGTTCGGAACTCGGGCGCCCGGCCTCCGGTACTGAGTCGGCGCCCCACGGCGCCCCACTGCGCCCCACGGCCCCCACTGCTCCGCCGGATGCTCGGACCAGACGGCTATGGCAGGATGCGGCAACCGTTTCCGGCGACCGAGCGGTCGCCCAACAAGGGGGTTGGCATGGGGACATCCACTCGACGTGCATTCGGCGCGGTGCTGGCGTTCGTGGCGCTCACCACGATGGCGATCGGCTGCACGAGCAGCGGGAGCGACACGAAGACCAGCACCAAGGACACCTCATCCTCCGGCGGTGGCGGCACCTCCTCGTCCCTCGATGCCATCCGGGTCCCGCAGGACCACAAGACCATCGCCGCGGCGCTCGAAGCTGCCAAGTCGGGCGACCTGATCCTCGTCGATGAGGGCGTCTACCACGAGGCCCTCGACGTCACGACGCCGGACATCACCATCCGCGGCGTCGACCGCAACAAGGTGATCCTGGACGGCCAGTTCAAGCTCGAGAACGGCATCCGCATCCTCGACACCGACGGCGTGGTCGTGGAGAACATGACCGCCCGCAACTACCTGTCGAACGGCTTCTACTGGACCGGTTCGGACCGCTACCGCGGCTCGTACCTCACCGCTTACCGCAACGGCGACTACGGCGTCTACGCGTTCGACGCCTACCACGGGCAGTTCGACCACAGCACCGGCTGGGGCAGCCCCGACGCCGGCTTCTACATCGGCGAGTGCTACAAGTGCGACGCCGTCGTGGACCACGTCGATTCGCAGTACAACGGCCTCGGCTATTCGGGTACGAACTCGGGCGGAGACCTCTACCTCATCAACTCGAACTGGGCGAACAACCGCGCCGGGATGGTGCCGAACTCCGGGTCCTACGAACTCTGCTATCCGAGCCGCGGAACCACGGTCATCGGCAACACCGTGCACGACAACAACTACCTGAAGGGCCCGGGCATCGACGTCTCCCTGCTCGCCCAGGGCAACGGGATCCTGCTGGCCGGCGCCATCGACGCGGACGTCGAACGCAACCTCGTCTACAACCATGACCGGACCGGGATCGCCGCGGTGCCGTTCCCCGAGGACGACGCCAACGACAACCCGCCGCCGGCGAGCGAGCACGACACGCCCTGCGACGAGACGAAGGACAAGAAGCTCCCGAACCCGAAGGACGTACCGGGCACCGTCTTGTGGAACCCCACCGGGAACCGCTTCGTCGGCAACGTCGTGTCGGGTTCCGGCCTCGCCGACCTGGCCTCGGCCACCGTGCCGATCGAAGACGTCGCAGGCCTCAACAACTGCTTCAGCGGCAACACCTTCGCGACCACGGCACCGAAGGCGCTCGAGGCCCTGGCGCCCTGCGACGCCAAAGGCAACGGGGGATCGTTCACCGATGGCGCGCTCGACCTGGGCCCGCTGATCGCCGACCAGCCTCCGAAGCCGGCCAAGAACTCCTACCGGAAGACCCCGGTGCCGCCGGCCCAGGCGAACATGCCCGACGCCCTCACCGCGAAGGCCGAGAAGTTCACGGGTCCGACCAAGCCCGACCTCCACGCCATCAAGGTGCCGTCCAAGCCGTGAAGCCTTGAGCCTGCGACGACGGCTGGTGGTGCTCGCCGGCGCCCTGGCCATCGTGGCGGCCGCGGGCGCGGTCATCGGCGTCATGTCGATCGATCCGGCGACCGAGCCGGCGCCGTCGCGGTCGGGTGACCTCGTCGCATCCGGCGTCGACCTCAAGGCGGCCGCGGCCTCCCAGCCGGTGGCGAACCCCGAGCGTTGGGTCGGCCCGCAGGGGCGCATCGGCCAGTTCGTGGTCACCTGCCGCTACACCCACTCCGCGCCCGACGACCCGATCGTCCACCCCGGCATGTCGGGGATGTCGCACCGCCACGACTTCTACGGATCCAAGGGCGTCGACGCGTCCTCGACGGCGCGGTCGTTGCTGAACACCGAGACCACCTGCAACAAGACCGTGGACACGGCGGCCTACTGGCAGCCGACCTTGTACGACCACGGCAAGGTGATCGTGCCCGTCGAGATCAACGCCTACTACCGCGCCGCGCCGGGGGTGGATCCCAAGACGGTCGCGACCATGCCCGTCGGGCTCTCGCTCATCACCGGCGACTTCACGTCCACGACCCCCCAGCCCGGCGACGCCACCGGCTGGACGTGCGGTAGTTCGGGGAAGCTCGCCGACGATCCGCCCACCTGCTCGTCGAACGCGCCGCTGCACCTCGTCCTGACGTTCCCCGACTGCTGGGACGGCCACTACCTCGACAGCGTCGACCACCACTCGCACGTCGGGTACTCCCGCCGCGGCCGCTGCCCGACGGGCCTCGGTGTTCACATCCCGCAGATCACCGGTTCGATCAAGTTCCCGATCTCCGGCGCCGGCCACGACCTCACCCTCGCCTCGGGCAACATCTATTCGGCCCACGGCGACTTCTTCAACGCCTGGGACCCTGCCGGCCTGCGTCGCGAGATCGACCACTGCATCCATCGCAACGCCGTGTGCGACCTCGCCTCCAACCGCGAGGAAGAGGCCCTCTTCGAGGCCAATCCCTGAGACCGGCGGCCTGGCGGGTTACTTCACGACCTGCTTCACGACGCGGACCGCGCCGGTCATGCCCTTGGTCAACGTGCCGTGGAGCGAGCAGTAGTACGGATAGTCGCCGGGCTCGTCGAAGGTGACCGTGTACTCGGTGCCGGGCTCGAAGTCCTGGGTCTTGACGCCCTTGAACTCGGTCGCGACGACGGGGAGCACGTTGTGCTCGTTGCGACCGTCGTTGCGGAACGTGACCTTCGTCCCCGCCGTGACCGTGACGTACTGGTCCTTGAACAGGTTGTCGATGGCGTTCACCGCGAGCTTCGGGCTCTTGGTGTCGTCGACGAACGCAGCCTTGGAAAGATCGACCCCGGTCGGGGTGGTGGGCGTCGGCGTGTTGCCCGACGCGGTGGGGCTGGCCACGAGCTTGCCGTCGCCGCACCCGGACGCGACGACGGCGATGAGGGGGACGACGATCAGGAGGGCTCGAACGCGCATTGTGGGACATTACGGCGTCGGCCAGAATCGGACGCCCATGCCCTCCTTCGACGAACCGGTCCCGCCACCCTGGCTGATCGACCACGACGTTCCGGTGACGGAGCGGGCCTTCTACGTCGAGGAGTTCCGGGGCGACACCGTCGTGGTCGCGCTGGCCCAGCCGTCGCCAGCGGTGATCGAGTCGGTCGCTCGCGCCGCTGAAGGCCTCGAGGCCGGCGGTGCCCACCTGGTCGCCGTCGTGGGTGGCGACGCCGCCGATCTGGCCGCTGGGGTGCCGTCGAAGCCCGGGGTCCTGCCCGGGCCCGACGGCGTGCCCGACGCCTCGTGGCTCGCGGACCTCTGGCTCGCCATCGCCGACGGTGCCGAGGTCATCGTCTCGGTCCCGGCGGGGCGGGAGCTCCCCGTGGCGGCCGACCTGGCCGCGGCCATGCGCGCCCGCAAGCTCGTGGTGACCGACCCCGACGGCGGCTGGGGCCGGCCCCCGCGCAGCTTCGCGGACCTCGCCAGCCATGCCGACGCCTTCTCCGCGCAGCTTGCCGACCGCCAGGGCGGCCGGGTCGTGGCCGCCGTGCGGGCCGCGCTCGACGGCGGTGCCCTCAACGTCAACCTCTGCCGTCCCGAGGACATCGACCAGGAGCTCTTCACCTTCGACGGCACCGGCACGCTGTTCACCAGCGGTGGCTACATGGAGATCGGGCCGCTGCGGGTCGACGACCTGCCCGCCGTCGAGCGGCTCGTGGACCAGGGCACCGCCGACGGGCTCCTGCGGCCGCGCTCGCGCCAGGACGTCGCCCGGCTCGCGGTGGCCGGGCTGGGGGCCCGGGTCGTCGGCCGCGACCACCTCGCCGGCATCGTCAGCCTCGAGGTCGAGGCCTACCGCGACGCGGGTGTCGGCGAGGTCGCCTGCCTCTACACGGTGAGCCGCTTCTCCGGCGCGGGCGCGGGTGGCCTCCTCCTCGACGGGCTGGTCGACCGGGCGATGGCCGACGGGCTCGGCGCCGTCTTCGCGGTGACGGTCTCCGCGGCTGCCGCCGACTTCTTCGCGCGGCGAGGGTTCGAAGAGGTCGACCACGAGCGGATCCCGGCCGAGAAGTGGACGGGCTACGACGAGGATCGCCGCGCCTCGGCCCGCTGCTTCTGGTTGGACCTCGCCGCGGACCCGGCCCAGGGGTCCCTCGACCTCTGACCGAGTTCCTGACGGGTCGTCAGGTCGACGTAGGGTCTGGGCATGGATCTGCGGTTCTCGGACGAGGACGAGGCGTTCCGGGCCGAGGCGCGGGGGTGGCTCGGCGAGCAGTTGGAAGGCGCCTTCGCAGGCGTCCGCGGTCGGGGTGGCCCCGGCGACGAGCACGTCCTGTTCGACGAGCGCCTGGCCTGGGAGCAGCACCTCGGCGCGAACGGATGGACCTGCGTGGGCTGGCCCAAGGAACACGGCGGCCGCGGCCTGAGCTTGCACCAGCAGGTGATCTGGTTCGAGGAGTACGCCCGCGCCGGCGGACCGGGCCGGCTCGGCCACATCGGCGAGGGCCTTGCCGGCCCCACCATCCTCGGCTTCGGCAACGACGACCAGCGCGCCCGGTTCCTGCCGGGCATCGTGGCCGGCACCGAGCTGTGGGCCCAGGGCTACAGCGAGCCCGACGCGGGGTCCGACCTGGCCAACGTGCAGACCCGCGCCGAGCCCGACGGCGACGACTGGCGCATCACCGGCCAGAAGGTGTGGACCTCTCTCGCCCACTGGTCCGATTGGGTCTTCGTGCTCGCCCGCACGGATCGGGACGTCCAGCCCAAGCACCGTGGGATCACCTACTTCCTCATGCCGCTGCGGCAAGAGGGCGTCGAGATCCGGCCGATCCGCCAGGTGACCGGCACGAGCGAGTTCAACGAGGTGTTCTTCGACGGGGCGCTGGCCAAGGGCAGCGACGTCGTCGGCGAGGTGAACGGTGGCTGGCGGGTGGCCATGGGAACGCTCGCGTTCGAGCGGGGCGCGTCCACGCTGGGCCAGCAGATGGCCTTCCGCAACGAGCTCGACGACGTCGTGGCCGTCGCCCGCGCCAACGGCCGCATCGACGACCCGGTGATCCGCCAGCGCCTGGCCGCAGCCCACGCCGGGCTCGACATCATGCGGTGGAACACCTTGCGCGTCCTGTCGGGGCCCGATGGGGGAGCGCCGCCACCGGCCACCATGGTCACGAAGCTGTTCTGGGCCACCTGGCACCGCGACCTCGGCGAGCTCGCCATGGACGTGCCCGGCCCCGAGGCCCTCCTCGCCGACCAGTCCGTCGCGCCGGGCCGCGGCTACGAGCTCACCGCGCAGCAACGGCTGTTCTTGTTCACCCGGTCCGACACCATCTACGCGGGATCCAACGAGATCCAGCGCAACATCATCGGCGAACGGGCCCTCGGGCTCCCGAAGGAGCCCTCGTGACCGAGCCACCCACGTACGTCGGAGGCCACGGCCTCCTGAGCGGCAAGACCGTGGTGGTCACCGCGGCCGCCGGCACGGGCATCGGGTCGGCGGTGGCGCGCAAGGCCATCGAGGAGGGCGCGACCGTCCTCATCTCCGACTTCCACGAGCGCCGGCTCGGCGAGACCGCGGATCGGCTGGCCGACGAGACCGGCACGCGTCCGGACACCCAGGTCTGCAACGTGACCGTCGAGGACGATGTCCAGGGCCTCGTCGACGCGGCCGTCGCACGCCTCGGTCGCATCGACGTCATGATCAACAACGCGGGCCTCGGCGGCTCGGCTGCCATCGTCGACATGACCGACGAGCAGTGGTCGACCGTCCTCGACGTCACCCTCACCGGCACGTTCCGCTGCACCCGTGCCGTGCTCCGCCACATGACCGAGCGGGGGAGCGGCGTGATCGTGAACAACGCGTCCGTCCTGGGCTGGCGGGCCCAGGCGGAACAGGCCCACTACGCGGCGGCCAAGGCCGGCGTGATGGCCCTCACCCGCTGCGCCGCCATCGAGGCCGCACCCCACGGCATCCGCGTCAACGCCGTGGCCCCGAGCCTGGCGATGCACCCCTTCCTCGCCAAGGTCACCACCGACGAGCTCCTCGCCGAGCTCACCGAGCGCGAGGCGTTCGGGCGCTACGCCGAGCCCTGGGAGATCGCCAACGTGATGGTGTTCCTCGCCAGCGACTACTCGAGCTACCTCACCGGCGAGATCATCTCGGCCAGCTCCCAACGAGCCTGATCGACCCCCAACCCACCAAATGGCGTAGCTCCCGGTCGAATGGCGACCACGAGCTACGCCAGAACGGAGATGATGCGATGGCGGTGACGACGTTCGAGGGGATCGACGAGGTGCGGGCCGCGGTCGGGGCCCACCTCGGGTGGAGCGAGTGGACCACCGTCACCCAGGAGCAGGTCAACACGTTCGCGGATGCCACGGGCGACCACCAGTGGATCCACGTCGACGTGGAGCGGGCGACGGCCGAGTCCCCGTTCGGCGGCCCGATCGCCCACGGCTTCCTCACCCTGGCGCTGACCAACCGGTTCCTGCCCCAGGTGGTGGAGGTCCAGGGCGTGTCGCTGGGGGTGAACCGGGGCACGGGCAAGATCCGATTCCCCGCCCCGGTGCCCGTGGGGTCGCGGCTGCGCGGTGGCGTCGAGCTGATCGCGGTCGACGACGTGACCGGCGGGATCGACACCACCATGCGCATCACCGTCGAGCGCGAGGGCGGCGAGAAACCGGTGTGCGTGGTGGAGAGCCTCAGCCGCTACCTGGCCTGACCTGCGCATCTCGCCCGCGCCCCAGGGCGTTTTGGGGGATCTGACCCAGGGCGCAGGAAGGCGGGCCAGCAGACGATGTCGGGGTGAACGCTCCGATCGAACCCCACCATGCCCCGCTCCCCGGCTGGGGCCCGCCTACCGCGACCCCGGGGTCGGCCCTGCCGCCACCGGACCCGCAGACGCCCCCGTCGTGGTCGCCCCCGCCTCCGCCCCAGTCGTGGTCGCCTCCGCCCCCGCCGCCTGGGTCGCCCCCGCCTCCGCCCCCTCGGGAGCCTGCGCCGCGGCGCACAGTGCCCGACATCAGCGTGCAGAACCTGCTGCTCGGGCTGGGCACGGCGCTCGTCGCCGTCGCCGCGATCGTCTTCACCGCCGTGAACTGGAGCCGGCTCGGCGCCACGTTCCAAGGCCTCCTCCTCGTCGCCCTCACCGCGGTGGCCGGCGTGGCCACGTGGGCGTGTGGGCGCAAGCGCCTGCCGGCGACGGCCGAGGCCCTCGGGCTCGTCACCGTCATGCTCGCCATCGCCGATGCCCACGCCTTGCACATCGGCTTCCTTCCCGACATCGGCAACGAGCCGTACTGGGCCGGGGCACTGGCCGGCGTGGCCGCCGGGGCGTTCGCCCTCGGTCGTGGCGTCGGCATCCGCTCGACCCGTGTCGCCGCCGGGATCTTGGGCCAGCTGCCGCTGCTCGAGTTGGTCTCCGAGTCGGGCCTTTCGGGTGCGGCCCAGCGGGGGCTGGTCCTCGTGCAGGTCGCGATCGTCCTCGTGCTCGCGGCTCGGCCGGTCGGCGTGCGGTTGGCCCGCCAGTCGGCGGCCGCCCTCGCCACGTGCATGTGGTCGACCCTCGTGATCGGAGCCCTGCTCGAGTGCGCCTTGGGCGACACGGCAGCGACTCGCGGGCACGTCGTCGTGCTCTTCGGTGCCGCAGCGATCGCGGCCCTGGCCTCCTGGCTCCGCGCCGAGACGGACGAGATCCGATCGGTCGCGGTGGCGGTCGCCAGCATGTTGTCGCTCCTCGCGACCGGCATCGGGCTCGCCACGGTGGTCGAGCCCGGGCAGGCCGTGGCCTGGACGGGTCTGCTCGCCGCGGTCGGGCTCGTCGTCGCCCTCCGCAGCCCGGTGCGCTGGGGTGGCCCGCCCTCGGTCATCGCCGGAGTCGCCACGCTCGCCTCGGTCTCGGCGTTGGGCATCGCGGTGATGACAGCGACGTCGTGGGCCTTCGACGTCCTGTCGCACCCCTGGGCCGGCTCCCTCACGGTCCGCGCCGCCGACGTCGGCGCCCGCCCGGTGTCCTTCGATACCGTCGCCGTGCTGATCGAGCTGGCCACGGCCACGGTGCTGGTCGGTGCGGCCCGCCTGGCGGCCAAGCGCACCGTCTCCGTCGCCGGTGCGGTCGCCGTCTCCATCGCCGCGGTCGTGACCGCTCCGATCCTGCTCCCGCTCTCGGTGGGCGGGATGGTGGCGGTGACGCTGGGTGCGGCGGCGCTGGCCGTGCTGGCGGCCATCCTCCCGTCGGCCCCGGCTGCGGCGATCCACGGCGGGCCGCTCGCCGGTCCCATCGGACGGCACCGGCTGGAGGCGGGAGCGGCCACGGCGGGGGTCCTCCTCGCCATCGCCGGCGCTTGGGCGTCTGCCTCGGCATCGTCGACCCTCGTCGCCATCGGCGTCGCCGCCGCCCTGGCGCTGCTCCTCGCCGTCGCTGCGCGCTCGGTCGGGTCCGAGGTGATCGCCGTGACGGCGAGCGGCCTCGTGGTCGCGGCCGCCGGCGCCGCGGCCGGCCTCGGCTTCGCGGCCACGGGCGTCGCTGCCGCTCCGGCGTGGGCTGCGGCAACGGCGGCCGCGTCGGTCCTGGGACTGGCGGGCGTGCTGCTCGCCGGCCCCGACGGCGATCCCAGCGGGGTCGACGGGATGATCGTGCGGGCCCTCGAGACCACCGCGTGGACCATCCACGGTGTCGCCCTGTTCGCGGTGTGTGCCCTGGCCGACCCGGGCGCCCTGCGGATCGTGCTGTCCGTCGGTGTCCTCGCCGCCGGGCTGCATGCGGCGCGACCCGGTCGAGGCTTGCTGGTCTGGCCCGCAGCCGGCCAGGCGATGGTCCTGGCCTGGCTCGAGTTGGGTCAGGCGGGGGTGCAGGCGCCTGAGCCCTACGTCGTCCCGCTGGCCGCGATCCTGCTGGCCGCCGGGCTGGCTTCGGCCAAGAAGGCCCGGTCCACCGGTACGGAGCTGCCGTCGTGGATCTGGATGGGCCCGGCCCTGGTGACCGCGATCATCCCCTCCCTCGTGATCTCCCTCGGCGACCCCGGCCTGGTCCGCCCCCTCCTGCTCCTCGCGGTCGGAGCCGCCGTGCTCGCCACCGGCGCCCTCGCAGCCAAGCGGGCACCCGTCGACGTCGGAGCCACGGTCGTGACGGTCATCGGGCTGCGCCAACTGGCCCCGGTGGTGGGCACCATGCCCAACTGGGCCACCCTCGGGGCCACCGGCCTCGTGCTCCTGGCGATCGGTGCCACGTTCGAGCAACGGCGCCGGGATCTCACGGGCGTCCGCCACCACTACCGCTCGTTCACCTGATGGCGCGACACTCGAACCATGAGCGACGTCCACCAGTGCCCGTTCTGCGAGCTGCGGTTCGTGAACCTGGCCGAGTTGAACTTCCACATCCAGCTCGATCACCCCGAACGCGAGGTGCCCGAGCGGGAGTACTAGCGGGAGTACGAGGAGGGATCGGCCTACCGGGTCAGCAGCACGGCCGAGCCGTGGCCGAACAGACCTTGGTTCGCGGTGATGCCGGCCGTGGCCCGCTCGACCTGGCGGCCCGTGGCCTGGCCACGGAGCTGCCAGGTGATCTCGCAGATCTGGGCGATCGCCTGGGCGGGGACGGCCTCGCCGAAGCAGGCGAGGCCGCCGCTGGGGTTGACCGGGATCCGGCCGCCGAGCTGCGTGTCGCCGTCGTTCAGCAGCCGCTCGGCCTCGCCGGCCTTGCAGAGCCCGATGTCCTCGTACCAGTCGAGCTCCAGGGCGGTGGAGAGGTCGTACACCTCGGCGACCGAGAGATCCTCGGGCCCGATCCCGGCCTCCTCATAGGCGGCCTGGGCGATCGATGCCTTGAAGGAGCGCTCGCCGACCGCGACGACCGCGGTGGAATCGGTGGCGATGTCGGGCAGGTCGATGATCGTGTTGGGGTACGTGGGCGTCACGGTGGACACGGCCGAGACGCGGACGGGCGAGCCGGCTGACCCCGGGTGGCGGGCGGCGTAATCCATCGACGTGAGCACGATCGCGGCGCCGCCGTCGGAGGTGGCGCAGATCTCGAGCAGGTGCAACGGGTCGGCGACCATCGGGCTGGCCAGCACGTCCTCGACGGTGACGGCCTTCTGGAACCGGGCGTTTGGGTTGGCCAGGCCGTTGGTGGCGTTCTTGACCTTCACCTTGGCGAAGTCGGTGCTCGTGGCACCGTGGAGGTCCATGCGCCGGCGCGCCGCGAGCGCGAAGTAGGTCGGGTTGGTGGCGCCGATCAGCCGGAAGCGGAGCCAGTCGGGGTCGGTCGGCCGATCGCCGGCGTTGGGTGCGAGGAAGCCCTTGGGAGTGGTGTCCGCCCCGACGACGAGGGCGACGTCGCAGAGCCCGGCCAGGATCCGAGTCCGGGCCGCTTCGAGCGCCGTGACCCCGGACGCGCAGGCGGCGTACGACGACGCGACCCGAGCCCCGGTCCAGCCGAGCGCCTGGGCGAAGGTGGCCCCGGACACGTAGCCCGGGTACCCGTTTCGCATCGTGTCGGCACCGGACACGAAGTCGACGTCGGTCCAGGGGATGCCGGCGTCGCGCAGCGCGTCGCGCGCCGCGGTCACGCCGTACTCGACGAAGTTGCGGCCCCACTTGCCCCAAGGGTGCATGCCGACGCCCAGGACGGCCACGTCGTGACCGGAGTTGGCGGTGGTGGCCATCAGGCGTCCCCTCCGATGGCGTTGGTCGGTCGCCACTTCCAGATGAGGTGGTCGGTGTCGTCGTCGCTGAACAAGACGTCGACCACGAGCTCGACCTCCTGCCCCACGGACAGGTCGTCGACGGTGACCCCGGCGACCACGGTGCCCATGATCACGAGGCCCTCCTCGGCCAGGTGGACCGCAGCGATGCAGAACGGCTCGTGCGACTCGCCGGGCAACACGAACGGCGGCGGCGGTTGGTAGCAGGCGTTCGTGTAGCTCCAGATCGTGCCCGTGCGCGACAGCTCGACCTCGTCGAAGTCGATGCCGAGGCAGGCCGGGTTGGGGCAGCCGTGGCCGGCCTTGGGGAACACGTAGGTGCCGCAGGTCGTGCACCGGAGCCCGAGCAGGTGGGGGAGCTCCGCGTCGGGGGCGAACCATCCCTCGGCGCCCAGCGCCGGGACCCGGGTCTTGGTGGTCATGTCGGCCCTCCAGGGACGGCTCGTGGGGTTTCTGATGGTACGTCAGATCCGAAGTCGGCGGCCAAGGCGCCCGAGGGCCCGCAGGGATGGTGCCTGGCCCTTCATCGGCGCGAAACATGAAGGAAACCTGGCTTCCGTACGGTCCCAACCCATGCAGGTCGAGCAGGTCCGGTGGCCGATCGAGGAAGACCGGTTGTCGGCGCTGCGGCGCGAATCGGTGCCCAGGTTGGTGATGGTGCCGGAGGGGGTGGCACCACCGTTGACCTCCGACGTGCTGGAGGACTGGATCCGCCTGCCCGCGAGCGAGGAGGACATCCGCAGTCGCATGCGGGTGCTCGAGGACCGGGTCCGCGCGTCCGACGACCGGCGGGCCCCCGAGATCGACGAGAACGGCCTCCTGCGCATGGACGGGCTGTGGGTCTCGCTGCCGCCGGTCGAGCACCGGTTGATGATCGCTCTGCTGGACCGCTACCGAGCGGTCGTGAGCCGGGAGGCGCTGGCCCGGGCCGGTTGGCCCGAGGGGATCCCCGGGCGCAACGTGCTCGACGTGCACATCGTCCGCTTGCGCCGCCGGTTGGCCCCGCTCGGCCTGGCCATCCGGACGGTCCGCAGCCGCGGCTACCTGTTGGAGGACGGCGCGTCGGGTTCGGCGGCGGCCCGCACGGGCTGAGCGCCGGTCTGGGGAACCCCCTCCTCCCGGCGGTAGAACGGGGCGGTGACCACCTACGACGATCGGCGGCTGTGGCCCGGCACCGTCCCACCCGTCGCCGGGGCACCGGTTCGGCGGTCCGGTTCGGTCCGGCGCACGAGCAACGTCGATCTGGTCCGGCCCGACGGATTCGGCGGCCCGCTCGTGATCAGCGGTCGTGGGCGGGACCTCGCCACCGGCGCCGACGGTGAGGCCGGCGCGGTGGAGGAGGGATGGGCCGAGGTCGTCGTCGACTACGCCGGCGGTCGACTCGTCTCGGCGGTGCGGGCCGACCCGTGGCCGGACGGGCTCGACGGCGTCATCGGGGCCCGGGCCGGGTCGGGTTTCCGCCGGGCCCTCGCCGAGGCTGTGCCAGGCCTGCCGGCATCCGGATCGATCGTGCACCAGCTCCTCGACGAGGTCTCGCCCGGGACGCTCATCTCCGGTTCCGCGCTGGCTCGCGAAGGCCTCATCCAACTCGCCGTGGGCCCGACGGTCGGCGGCCGAGCACCCCAGATCCCGACGGACATCTGCGCGGGGTGGCAAGCCGGCGGGGCCATGCACGATGCCATCGCCGAGACCGGGGTGCCGCTCCTCGGTTGGGGCCCACCGGCGCCGAGCCTGACGGTCGCGGACGATCCGCTCGCGTGGCACCCGATGGACGATCTGTCGCCGATGTCGATGCGGCGCCGGCGGCTCATCGACATCGGAGCCGACGGCGAGGTCGAGGTCCGGTACCGCGACAGCTACTGGGAGCACGACGGCACCGAGACGGTGGTCCACGAGTACGGCCTCCGCGCCACGGTGGACGTCGAGACCTGGGTGGTCCTGGCCGCGTCGGCGGTCCCTGGCCCGCTGCCCGCCCCGGAGTGTCCCGGCGCGGCCGCCAGCGCCGGCCGCCTCGTCGGTCAGCGCGTGGGCGGACTGCGTGAGGAGGTGCGGGACACGTTCACCGGCACGACCACGTGCACGCATCTCAACGACGTGTTCCGATCGTTGGCCGACCTTCCCCACATCTGGGATCTGGGCCTCGGTCACGAAGACCGGCCGTAGCCTCGGGTCCATGGAGATCGACGCCGCCCTCGAGTACGTGCAGGCCCGCCAGAAGGGGGTGCTGCTCACGCTCAAGGCCGACGGCCGGCCCCAGGCATCCAACGTCATGTACGCGGTCGACGACGAGGGCGTGATCCGCATCTCGGTGACCGACAGTCGGGCCAAGACCCGCAACGCTCGCCGGGACCCGCGGGTGGCCGTGCACGTCACCTCCGACGACTTCTGGTCCTACGTGGTGGTCGAGGGCGAGGCCGAGCTCACGCCGGTGGCGGCCGCGCCCGACGACGACACGGTCGACCAGCTCGTCGAGCTGTACCGGGCCATGCAGGGCGAGCACGCGGACTGGGATGACTACCGCCGGGCGATGGTGACCGATGGCCGCCTCGTGCTGCGGGTGCGCCCGACCCACGCGTACGGCATGGCCTGACCCGGTGGGGTTCTTGAAGCGACGCCGCCCCGCGGGGCTGCCGATCGACTGGCGCGAGCAGGCGGCGACCTCGGTCACCTGGTTCGACCCGATGGTGGCCGACGAGCAGGAGCGCATCGGGGAGCTCGCCCAGCGGTTCCTGACCGAGAAGGACTGGGAGGCGGCCAACGGGTTCGCGCTGACCGACGAGATCCGGCTCACCATCTCGCTACAGGCCGCGCTGTTGGTGCTCGGTCTCACGTTCGACCACTACCGCATGGTCAAGACGATCATCGTGCACCCCACGACCATGGTCTGGCGGGGGGAGCGGGCCGGCCCGGTCCCGGGGCTGCGGACCGATGCACCGCTCTCCCTGCTCGGCCAAGCGGCGCACGCGGGCGGGCCGGTGGTGATCGCGTGGGACGAGGCCCGGCGCAACGCCCGCCATCCCGAGCACGGCCACGACGTCGTCCTCCACGAGCTGGCCCACAAGCTCGACATGCTCGACCACGTGGTCGACGGCACCCCACCGCTCGACACCCAGGCCGAGCACGACCGATGGGTCCAGGTCTGCACCGCGGAGTTCGAAGCCATCCGCGGGGGCGACAACGGCGACCTGCTCTGGGACTACGCCGGCCAGGATCCGGGCGAGTTCTTCGCGGTCGCCACCGAGGTCTTCTTCGACCGCCCGCAGGACCTGCGCGCCCACAACGCCGACCTGTACGACATCCTGAGCAGCTTCTACCGCCAGGACCCCGCGGCCATCACCTGAGCGGGCCGGGTGCGCCGGGCGAGCGGTGGGCCGCTCAACCCTGCTGGTGGTCGTGGAGGGCGAGCCGTTCGCCGCCGCCGTGGACCACCAGGTTGGCGCCGCTCACGAACGCGGCGAGGTTCGAGGCAAGCCAGGCCACCGCGTTGCCGACGTCGGCGGGGTCGGCCACACGGCCGAGCGGCACGGTGGCGGCCACGGCGGCGGCGCCCTCGGGGCCGCCGTAGTAGTCGTCGAACAGCTCGGTGCGGACCATGCCGGCCGACACGGCGTTCACCCGCACCTTGGGGGCCCACTCCATGGCGAGGCTGGTGGTGAGGTTGATCAGGCCGGCCTTGGCCGCGCCGTAGGCGGCGGTGCCGGGGGAGGGGCGGAGCCCCGAGAGCGACGAGACGTTCACGATCGAGCCGCCCCCGTCTTGGCCCTGCATCACCGCGTTGGCCGCCTGGGCGACGTGCAGCGCGCTCGTCAGGTTGAGGGCGACGATCTTCTCGCTGAAGCGGGGCGACGCGGTGGCCGCGTCGGCACCCGGTGAACCGCCGGCGTTGTTGACGGCGATGTCGAGGCGTCCGTGCCGTTCGACGATGGCCGCCACGAGCGCATCGACCGAGTCGGCGTCTCGCACGTCGGCGGCCACGAAGGACACGGCGTCGGGAAGCGAGCCCGTGTCGGGCGTCGACCGGCCGCACACGACGACGGTGGCGCCGGCATCGACCAACCGATCCGTGATGCCGCGCCCGACGCCTCGGGCCCCGCCCGTCACCAACGCCACCCGCCCACCCAGGTCGATCTCGAGAGTCACGGCGAGACCTTGGCACACGGGTCGCCCGGACGGGGAGGGGGCGGGGCGGCGCGGCTACGGTCTCCTGCGGAATCTGACGGGTCATCAGAAAGTGGATCGATGGGGATCACGTCGAACGTCGACGAGCGAGGCATCGCCGAGGTGGTGATGGACAACCCGCCGGTCAACGCGCTCAACGTGGCCGGGTGGTTCGAGCTCGCCCGCGTGGTGCGGGGCCTCGGCGAGCAGGCCGACGTGCGGGTGGTGGTCCTGCGAGCCGAGGGCAAGGGCTTCAACGCCGGCGTCGACATCAAGGAGATGCAGGCGACCGAGGGCTACGCGGCCCTGATCGGCGCCAACCGGGGCTGCTACGAGGCGTTCGCCGCGGTCTTCGTGTGCAAGGTGCCGGTGATCGCCGCGGTCAACGGGTTCTGCGTCGGCGGTGGGATCGGGCTCGTGGGCAACGCCGATGTGATCGTGGCCGCCGACGATGCCACGTTCGGCCTCCCCGAGGTGGACCGGGGTGCGCTCGGTGCCGCCACGCACCTGAGCCGGCTCGTGCCGCAGCACAAGATGCGGGCGATGGTCTACACGTCGGCCACGGCGACGGCCGCCGAGCTGCACGCCTTCGGGTCGGTGCTGCGGGTCGTGCCCCAAGCCGCGCTGCGCGACGCCGCCTTCGAGGTCGCCGAGCAGATCGCCGCCAAGTCGCCGACGGTGATCCGGGCGGCCAAGGAGTCCCTCAACGGGATCGACCTGTGGGACGTGAAGCGGTCGTACCGCTTCGAGCAGGGCTTCACCTTCGAGCTCAACCTGTCGGGCGTGGCCGACGAGCACCGCGACGCCTTCGTCGCCAAGCGGGACACGGACGTGAGCCAGTGAGCGCCATCGACGCGGACCAGTACCCCGCCCGCAAGGACAAGCGGCTCGACGAGGACGACGTCGTCGCCCGGCTCGGCTCGGGCATGACCATCGGCATCGGCGGGTGGGGGAGCCGGCGCAAGCCCATGTCGATCGTGCGGGCCATCCTGCGCAGCGATCTCACCGACCTGCACCTCGTCACCTACGGCGGCCCCGAGGTCGGCATGCTCTGCGCCGCCGGCAAGGTCGCCCACCTCACGTTCGCGTTCGTGGCGCCCGACAACTCCAGCTCGGCCGTGCTGCTCGAGCCTCACTTCCGCGCCGCCCGCCAGAGCGGTGCCATCACGTGCACGGAGCTCGACGAGGGGATGCTCGGCCTCGGCCTCCAGGCGGCGGCCTGGCGGGTCCCGTTCCTCCCCACGCGCGTGGGCCTCGGCTCCGACCTCAACCTGGTCAACCCCGGGCTCGAGACCGTGCGGTCGCCCTATCCCGGTCCCGACGGCGGCCCCGGCGAGTTGCTCATCGCCCAACCTGCCATCCACCTCGACGCTGCGATCTGCCACCTGAACGTGGGCGACGAGCGGGGCAACGCCGCGTTCACCGGCCCCGACCTCTACTACGACGACCTGTTCCTCGAAGCTGCCGCCAAGCGGTTCGTGTCGGTGGAGCGCATCGTGCCGACCGGCGCCCTGGTGGAGGCGGCGGGAGACATCACCCGCCTGCGGATCAACCGCCTCTTCGTGGACGGCATCGTGGAGGCGCCGAACGGCGCCCACCCGACGGCGTGCGAGCCCGACTACGACCGTGACGTGCCGTTCCAGAAGGAGTACCTCGGCACCGCCAAGGACCCCGAGCTGTGGGCGGCGTTCCGATCCGACTGGCTGTCGTACCCGAGCGAGGCCGAGTACCAGGCCGCCCTGGCCGCCCGACCCAGCGAGGGGAACGCCTGATGTCCGCCACCAGCTCGACCTCCGCCACCGACGGCCTCATCTCCCGCGCTGATGTGTGCGCGGTGGCCGTCGCCGACTGCTTCCGCGGCGACGGTGAGATCCTCGCCAACCCGATCGGCATCATCCCGATGATCGGCGGCCGGCTCGCCCGCGCCACGTGGGAGCCGGACCTGATGATGACCGACGGCGAAGCCGCCCTCATCGCCAACGACGAGGCCATCCCCGCCATCGGCGATCGCCGGTACGAGACCTACAACCCCTACCGCCGCATGTTCGACATCGTCTGGAGCGGTCGGCGCCACGTGATGATGGGCGCCACCCAGGTCGACCGGTACGGCAACCAGAACATCGCCGGCATCGGGGGCACCCCGGACCGGCCCCGCACGCAGCTGCTCGGGTTCCGGGGCGCCCCCGGCAACACGATCCACAACACCACCTCCTACTGGGTCCCGGCCCAGAGCACGAAGGTCTTCGTCGACGTCGTCGACATCGTCACGGGCATCGGGTACAAGCGGGCGGGACACATCGATCCGGTCTCCGCGGCCCATCACGAGATCCGTCGAGTGGTGTCCAACCTCGGCGTGTTCGACTTCGAGACGCACGATCACCGCATGCGCCTGCGCTCGGTGCACCCCGGCGTCACCGTCGACGAGGTCGTGGCGGCCACCGGGTTCGACCTGGTGCTCCCCGAGGACGTGCCCACCAGCCGCCCTCCCACCCCCGACGAGCTCCGCCTCCTCGACGAGGTCATCGACCCCCAGGCCACCCGCAAGCGCGAGGTCCCCGACCCCGCCTGATCAGCTGTTGGCTCAGCGGCAACGGTCGTGGAGCTCGGCGGTGGCCTCCGCGTCGTCGGCGATCGTGACCTCGACGCACGGGCTGCCGCCGTCGGGGTGAACGACGACGACCGCGGTGCCGTCGTCGCCGATGTGGGCGTTGGCCACCGAAGCGCCGGCGATGGGGAGGAGCTGGTCGAGGGGCGACCCGCCCTTCGCCTCACCGAACATGGAGATCCACCGTTCCCGGGCCTCGCGGACCTGGGCGACGGTCACGTGGCGGACGTCGGCCACGACGAGGGCGCGGTCACGGACTCGCTCGGCACGGTCGTGGGCCCGACGGTCGCTGACGTTGCCGATGACCAACACCACGCCGAAACCGACGACCATGAGCCCGAGCAGGATGCGGCCGACCCAGCCCCAGGGCCCGACCTCGGGCTTGGCATAGGCCGCTTCGCCTGGCTCCCGGGGCAGAGTGGGCGCGATGGCGCGACGCCAGGAACCCATGCCGATCCACCAGCAGAACGCCAGCTCCGCGAGCCCCCTCAGCAGGGACCAGGTCGCACGGGTCTCGGCACCGTCGAGGAACCCGTCGAGCACGCCGACCGTGGCGCCCAGGAGGATGACGAGGAACAGCAGCGCCGAGACCGCGGCCAGAGCGGCCCACCCGGCCCGGATCTTCCCCTCGTCCACCAAGGCAAGCTACCGGGCCGACCCACTGCGACCAGGCGGCTTGCTCGTTGGTGCCGGACCGGGCTCGTTCCGCCTACGCTCCGCGCCGTGGTGAGCGACCGGTACCGACTGCACCGACTCCGCCAGGGCGACGAATGGGTGCTGGCCACGTTGGCCAAGGGCAACGCCCGCTTCGGCGCGGGTGACGACCGGCCGTGGGTCCCCCCGTTGAGCAACGACGAAGCCGCGGACTTCGTGTCGGACCCTCGGACCGTCTGCGTGGTGGCCATCGACATGGGCACGAACCACATGGCCGGGTTCGTCTACGGCGGCGTGCTCTACCGGCGCCACACCAAGCTCCAGCACCTGTGCGTGTACGAGATCGGGATCGACATCGACCACCCCCGACCCGAGGTCTCGAAGCTGCTCCTCGAGGGCATCGGCGCCGAGGCGCGCCAGATGGGGATCGAGCAGGGATTCGCCTTCGCATCCGCGTCGGACCCCGACACCCGCGCCATCTACGAGAACGTCGGGGCCATGAAGGGCAACGACACCGAGATCCTGTACGGCCTGAAGTTCTGATCGGTTCCTGCCCTGGCGACGGCTCGCCGTACGCTCGTCGCCATGTCTGACGCCCCATCAGAAACCGGCGCGCGGCCAGGAACCGGTGTGCTGCACACGCGCCTGGTCGACCTGCTCGGTTGCCGGTACCCGATCATCCAGACCGGCATGGGATGGGTCTCGGGAGCGCACCTGACCGCGGCCACCAGCGCCGCCGGCGGGATCGGGATCCTCGCCGCGGTCACCATGACGCCCGCGCAGATGCGCGACGCGATCGGCACGGTCAAGGACCGCACCGACGCACCGTTCGGCATCAACTTCCGCGCCGGTCAGCCCGACCTGGCCGAGCGGATCGCCTACGCCACCAAGGAGGGCGTCCGGTTGGTGTCGTTCGCCGGCGCTCCCACCAAGGACGCCATCGCCCAGGTCCACGATGCGGGTGGCATCGTGATCCCGACGGTGGGGGCCCGCCGCCATGCCGAGAAGATGGCCGAGTGGGGCGTCGACGCCGTGATCGCCCAGGGCGGCGAGGGCGGTGGCCACACCGGTTCGGTCCCGACCTCGTTGCTGCTCCCGCAGGTGGTCGAAGCGGTGGGCGAGCAGATCCCCGTCATCGGGGCCGGCGGGTTCCACTCGGGCCGCGGGCTCGTGGCGGCGCTCGCCTACGGCGCCGACGGCATCGCCATGGGCACCCGCTTCCTGCTCACCGCTGAGAGCCGCGTGCCCGATGCGGTCAAGGCCCGCTACACCGCCGCCACCGTCTTCGACACGGTCGTCACGACTTCGCTCGACGGTGCTCCGCAGCGGGTGATCCGCACCGAGCTGATCGCCGGGCTGGAGCGATCGTCGCTCGTGACCCGGCTGCCGAAGGCGCTGCGCAACGCGCTCGCGTTCCGCAAGCTGACCGGCACCCCGCTCAAGGAGCTCGTGCAGGAGGGACTGGCCATGCGCAAGCAGCAGGAGCTCACCTGGAGCCAGCTGGCCATGGCCGCCAACGCGCCGATGCTCATCAAGGTGGCGCTGGTGGACGGCGACCCCTCGATCGGCGTGCTGCCCACCGGCCAGGTCACCGGCGTCATCGACGCGCTCCCGACCGTGGCCGAGCTCGTCGCGCAGATCGTGGCCGAGGCCGAGTCGACGCTGCACCGCCTCGCCCGCTGAACGGCTGGTCGGCGGCTGATCGGCGGATCGGCCAGGCCGGCTTCGGTTCCGAAACCTGACGGGTCGTCAGATACGCTCGGCGGCCGTATGGAGGCACCGTCGTGGACCTGACCTGGACCGCCGAGGAGGAGCAGTTCCGCGCCGACGTGCGCGACTGGCTCGCCACCGCGCTCCCGGCCTGGCGAGCCCGTCACGACGATCGGATCCTGTCGGGGGACACGACCGAGGGCTTCGCCCAGCACCTCGACTGGGAGCGCACGCTGTTCGACGCCCGCTACGCGGTGGTCTCGTGGCCGACCGACTTCGGTGGCCGGGCCGCGAGCCGGTGGGAGTGGCTCATCTTCGAGGAGGAGTACTACCGGGCCGGGGGCCCACAGCGGGTCACCCAGAACGGCATCTTCCTCCTGGCGCCGACCGTGTTCGAGTTCGGCAACGCCGAGCAACAGGCTCACGTGCTGCAACGCATGGCGGCAGCCGAGGACCTGTGGTGCCAGGGCTGGAGCGAGCCGAACGCCGGCTCCGACCTGGCTTCGCTCACCTGCAAGGCCACGCGCGACGACGCCCGCGGCGGATGGATCCTCGACGGACAGAAGACGTGGACGACCCGCGGCGCGTTCTGCACCCACGTGTTCGGCCTCTTCCGGACCGACCCCGACAGCGAGCGCCACCGAGGCCTCACCTACCTGCTGGCGCCGCTCGACCTCGACGGCATCACGGTGCGCGGCTTCGGTCGACTCGACGGCGACGAAGGCTTCGCCGAGGTGTTCTTCGACGGCGCCTTCGTGCCCGACGACGCCCTGCCCGGTGGCGTCGTGCTCGGTGGCGTTGGCGAAGGCTGGTCGGTTGCCATGGCCACCACGTCATCCGAGCGCGGCCTGACCCTACGATCACCTGGCCGCTTCTGCGCCACGGCGGACCGCCTCGTCGACCTGTACCGCAGCCGCGTCGCCAAGGATCCCGATGCCCTCGATCCGGGTTTGCGCGACCGCGTGGTCCAGGGCTGGATGGAAGCCGAGGCCTACCGCCTGCAGACGCTGCAGACCGTGACCGACGACGCCGAGGGCCGATCGGCCGGCGCGGCGTCGAGCTTCGTCAAGCTCTGGTGGTCCGAGCTCGACGTGGCGCTGCACGAGACGGCACTCGACATCCTCGGCCCCGAGGCCGAGCTGGACGGACCGTGGACCAAGGGTTGGCAGTTCGCCCTGTCCGGGCCGATCTACGCCGGCACGAACGAGATCCAACGCAACATCGCCGCCGAGCGCGTCCTCGGCCTCCCGAGGAAGTAGGCGACATGAGGTTCGCCTTCACCGACGACCAGCTGGCGTTCCGCGACGCGGTGCGAGACCTGCTGTCCAAGGAGTGCCCGCCCGAGGTCGTGCGGGCCGCGTGGCCCGACGGCACCGACGCCAGCGGTGCCCGCAAGGGCGAAGGCGCCCGCGCCGATGCCGAGCGGGTCGCCAAGGTCTGGACGGATCTCGCCGAGATGGGCGTGCTCGGGATCGCCGTCCCGGAGGCCGACGGTGGTCTCGGCCTGGACGCGATCGACTGGATCCTCCTCGCCGAGGAGACGGGCTACGCCGCCCTGCCCCATCCCTTCGTCGAGACGGCCTGCGTGGCGGCCCCGCTGCTCGCCGCGACGGGTGATCCCCACGGCGTGCTGACCGGGCTGGTCGACGGCTCACGCCAGGCCGGCGTCCTGCCGCTCGGCTCGACGCTCGTGGCCCACGGCGATGCCGTGACCTACCTCGTGAAGCTCGACCACGTCCCGGCGGCTACCACCGCCGGCTCCTGGGTCGCACGGCGGGTCGAGGGCGGCCTGGCCGTAGGGGATGATGCCGAGCGCCGTCGCACGCTGGCGGAGGCCATCGACGCCGGTCGCCACGTGGTCCGGCTCGGGGTCTGGAAGCAGGACGCCGGCTTCGCCGAGGGTGAGGTGGTCGAGCGTGCCTTCGACCGCGGTGCCCTCGCGACAGCCGCCCAGCTCGTCGGGCTCGGCCGCCGGATGCTCGACCTCACCGTCGCGTACGTGACCGATCGCAAGCAGTTCGGCGTGCCGATCGGGTCGCAGCAGGCGGTGAAGCACCACCTCGCCGAGGCCGCCATGCAGCTGCGGTTCGCGGCCCCGGCGGTGTACGGCGCGGCCTGGTCGCTCGCCACGGACCAGCCGACGGCGCGGCGCGACGTGTCGATGGCCAAGGCGCTCGCGTCGGACGCGGCGCGCCTCACCGCCCGCCAGGCGCTCCAGTGCCACGGCGCCATCGGCTACACGGTCGAGTACGACCTCCACCTGTACCTGAAGCGAGCCGAGGCGCTGGCCCGCTCGTGGGGCGACGCCGCGTGGCACCGCCGCCGGGTGGCGACGGCGCTCGGCATCTGAGGCGGGTCGGCGCCCGACCCGCCTCAGATCATGTCGATGGTTCGCACCAACGCGCCCGGGAGCCCGGCGACGGTCACCTCGGTGTGGCTCCCCTCGAAGTTCGTCTTCCACACGCTCGTGGTCGATCCGCTCGAGAAGGCCATGTCGGTGAGCCCGTTGCCGTCGTAGTCGCCGACCTGCACCGTGTACGTGCCGTTCACCTGCTCCGGCGACTGGACCGCCACATCGCCACCGGTCCCGGGTCCGAACGCCCAGACGACCTCCTTCAGCGACCCAGGCCCGTAGAAGAACATCGACCCGTACGTCTCCTCGAGGAACTGGCCGGGGAACAGCTGGTAGTTGCCATCGAGGGCCGGGAGGGTGGCCGACGTGTGGTTGGCGGCCGTGTCGAACGTCCAGAAGTAGTCCGCGCCGCTCGGGTTGTAGAAGACCGCGCGGTCCTTGGGCTGGCCTGCTGGCGCCACCCCGAACTCGCCGGCCACGATCTGGTAGTTCCCGCCGATCGAGACCGACTTGGTCACATGGGTGGTGGCACCCGAGCCGAACAGCCAGATCGAGTCGCCGACCGAGCCCGGGCCGTACCAGAGGATGTCGTCGCGGCCGTCGCCGTTGGCGTCGAGCACGGTGGGCAGGTAGGTGCCGCCCACGTTCACCGCGACGGTGGTGTGGCTGCCATCGTTGTTGAACCGCCACAGCGAATCGGCGGCCGCGCCCGGCGCGTACCAGAACACGTCGTCGACCCCGTTGCCGTCGAAGTCGCCGACCAGCGGGCGGTAGGTGCCGCCGACGCTGACGGCCTTGGCCGACGTGGTCCCGCCGGAGCCGAGGTGGACGATGCCATCGGCGGCGGAACCCGGGTTGTAGAGGAACAGGTCGCCGCCGGTGTCGCCGTTGAAGTGACCGGCGAAGGCTTGTGCGTGGGGGCCGAGCGCGACGGTCTGGCTGGCTCCGCCGAGCCAGATCCGACCGCCCGACGCCGACGTGGGCACGAAGGCGAGCGCGTCGGGACCCCCGGATCCCGCGGTCGCCGCGGGCATGGCGACCGCCACGCCGGTGGCGACGGAGACGACGCCGATGGCGACGGCACCCAGCTTGCGACAGATCGAGCTGCGAACCTGCACGTGTTCCTCCTCAGCGTGCCCCCGCCTGGAGGCTGCCGGCGCAAGGTACCAGCGCACCTGGTCTCGAACGGGGAGCACGCCCGACGACGCCGTGGCCGAGAGGTCCGTGCGGCGGCGTGGGGAAGGTTTCTGACGGTCCGTTAGATTTGAGGCTCCGCCGGAACTCCGAGGAGACCGCCATGCCTGAGGCCTACATCGTCGACGCAGTCCGCACGCCCGTGGGGAAGCGGGGCGGCTCCCTCAGCACGATCCATCCGGCGGATCTCGGCGCGGCGTCGATCAAGGCCTTGCTCGAGCGCACCGGGGTGGATCCCGGTGCGGTCGAGGACGTGATCTTCGGCAACGTCGACTCGGTCGGCGGCCAGGCCGGCGACATCGCCCGCACCTGCTGGCTCGTGGCCGGCGGCCCCGAGCACGTCCCCGGCACCACGGTCGACCGCCAGTGCGGCTCGGCCCAGCAAGCGGTCCACTTCGCCGCCCAGGCCGTGATGGCCGGCGTCAACGACCTCGTCGTCGCCGGCGGGGTGCAGCAGATGAGCCAGATCCCGATCAGCTCGGCCATGACCCTCGCCGCGGACCTCGGGTTCCCCGACCCGTTCACCACGTCGCCCGGCTGGGTCGAGCGCTACGGCCCGAACGAGGTCAGCCAGTTCACCGGCGCCGAGCTGATCGCCGAGAAGTGGGACATCTCCCGCGACGAGATGGAGGCCTTCGCCATCGAGTCGCACACCCGCGCCCTGAAGGCCCAGGCCGACGGTCGGTTCGAGGCGGAGATCGCCCCGCTCAACGGGCTCACCTTCGACGAGGGCCCCCGCGAACCGAACGTCGAGAAGATCAAGAGCCTCCGCACCTTGGTGGAGGGCGGGCGCCTCACCGCCGCGGTGGCCAGCCAGATCAGCGATGCGTCGGCCTCGATCCTGATCGCCAGCGAGCAGGCCGTGAAGGATCACGGCCTCACGCCGCGGGCCCGCATCCACCACATGAGCGTGCGCGGCGACGACCCGATCTTCATGCTCACCGCGCCCATCCCCGCCACCCGGTACGCGCTCGAGAAGACCGGCCTCACGATGGACGGCCTCGACGCTGTCGAGATCAACGAGGCGTTCGCGTCGGTCGTCCTGGCCTGGGAGCGCGAGCTGCATCCCGACATGGCCACGGTGAACCCCAACGGCGGCGCCATCGCCCTCGGCCACCCCCTCGGGGCGACCGGAGCCCGGCTCATGACCACGCTCCTCAACCACCTCGAGCAGACCGGCGGCCGCTACGGCCTCCAGACCATGTGCGAGGGCGGCGGCCAAGCCAACGTCACGATCATCGAGCGCCTGGGCTGACCAACGGCAGGTCGGGGTGTGGAGACGGTCAGCGCGGACTGAGCTCCTGGAGGTGGTGGAGCGCGATGGCGGTGGCGGTGGCGACGTTGAGCGAATCCACTCCGGTGGCCATCGGGATCGCGACGCGGTGGTCAGCGGCGGCGAGGGTCGCGTCGGTGAGCCCGGCGCCTTCGGCACCGACCAAGAGGGCGACGGGCCCGGGACGGAGCAGGGCGCGGTCGAGGTCCCGCAATGCGGTGTCGCCGCCCGGCGTGAGTGCGACCGTGGTGGCGCCGAGGGCGTGGAGCACCGCGAGTCCACCGGGAAGCGGCGCCAACGCGGCGGTCGGGACGGCGAGGACGTGGCCGAGGCTCACCCGGACCGACCGGCGGTAGAAGGGATCGGCCGACGTCGGGTCGAGGAGCACGCCGGAGACACCGAACGCGGCGGCATTGCGGTAGAGCGCCCCGAGGTTCTCGTGGTCGTTCAGGCCCTCGACGGCGAGCAGCAGACCACCCGCGCGGCCGGCCGCCGCGACGAGATCGGCGGCAGGTGCCGCGGCCCGGCGCTCGACCGATGCCAGCGCGCCGCGGTGGATGTCGAAGCCGACGACGGCGCGCAGCACGTCCGCGTCCGCCACGGCCACGGGGACGGCGGGCGCCGCGGCATCGATCAGCGGACCGAGCCGATCGGCGACGCGAGGCAGGAACGCGAAGGACCGGATCGTCCAGCCGGGGACCGACAGCAACCGTTCGATGGCAAGGATCCCCTCGACCACGAAGTACCCGCCCTCGCGCTCCACCCGTCGCCGAACCGCCGGGTCGCCGAGGGCCACGAAGTCGGCGAGCAACGGATGACCGGGGTCCGTCACGCTCACCGATCGGGCCACGGCCCCAGCATGACCGACCGGTGTCGTCAGCAGCCTGTCGACCGCGGTGATCGCTTGGCAGGCCGCGGCCATCCGCAGGGCGCTGAGGTGGGTGACGCGGCTCGACATCGTCATACGGTCGGCCCATCTGTATGACGTACGCAGGGAAAGGGCTCAGAGGGACAGGAAGGGGGCGAACGAGTCGAGGGTGCGGAGCACGTCGTCACGGGGGGCCGAGGGCAACCGGAGGACGGTCTCGGTGATGCCGAGCGATGCGTAGTGGTCGAGCTTGCCCTGGTCGGGGAGGGTGCCGAACGGGACGACGGTCAGCTCGGCCGGGTCCCGGCCCACCTTCTCGGCGGCGACGTGGAGGTCGGCCATCGCCGCCGCGACTCCGGCGCCGCCGACGGGGATCCAGCCGTCGGCGAACTCGGCGATGTGCTCGAACAGGATGGGGCCGGGCGCCCCGCCGACCAGGACCGGCACCCCCGAACGGCCGCGCACCGTCTGCTTCGGCTTCGGCCAGGCCCACGCCTCGGCCAGGTGCACGTGCTCGCCGTCGAACGACGCCGCCTGCTCGCCCCACAGCGCCTGCATGGCCAGCACCCGCTCGCGCACGACGGCCCGCCGCGTCTTCTTGGAGCCCCCGTGGTTCTCGAGCTCCTCGATGTTCCAGCCGTACCCGATGCCGAGGCTCACGCGACCACCCGAGCAGTGGTCGAGGGTGGCCACCTCCTTGGCGGTCACGATCGGGTCGCGCTCCGCGAGCAGCGCGATGCCCGTGCCGACGCGCACCCGCTCGGTGACCGCGGCCATCTGGGCCATCGCGACGAAGGGGTCGAGCGACCGCTTGTACTCCTCGGCGATCGGTTCGCCCATGGGCGCGGGCGTGCGCCGGCTGGTCGGGATGTGGGTGTGCTCCGGGACCCAGATGGAGGAGAACCCCCGATCCTCCACCTCCCTGGCGAGGGTGATCGGGTCGATGCTCACGTCGGTGAGGAACAGCGTCACGCCCAGGTCCATGGTGGGGCACGCTAATCTGACGCCCCGTCAGAAACCACCGGCCGGTCGCTGCGTGTGCCGGTCGGGTCGAACGAACGAGGGTTGATTCTCATGGGCTTCATCTGCGACGGCCGCGTGGTCGTCATCACCGGCGCAGGACGCGGCATCGGCCGGGGCCATGCCCTCGAGTTCGCCCGCCAGGGTGCGAAGGTGGTCGTGAACGACATCGGCGCCGAGCTCGACGGGTCGGGCGGCTCCACCGGCCCGGCCGGCGAGGTGGTCGAGGAGATCCGCTCCACCGGGGGCGAGGCGGTGGCCAACGGCGCCGACATCTCGACCTGGGACGGCGGCGCCGACCTGGTCAAGACGGCCATCGATGCCTTCGGCGGCCTCGACGTCGTGGTCAACAACGCCGGCGTGGTGCGCGACCGCATGTTCGCCAACGCCAGCGAGGACGAGTGGGACCTCACGATGCAGGTGCACCTCAAGGGTCACTTCGCCACGTCGCGTCACGCCGCCGGCTACTGGCGGGATCAGGTCAAGGCGGGCAAGCGGGTGGACGCCCGCATCATCAACACCACCTCCGGAGCCGGGCTCATGGGGTCCGTCGGCCAGGCGGCCTACTCCGCGGCCAAGGGCGGGATCATCTCGCTCACCCTCGTCCAGGCCGCTGAGCTCGGTCGGTACGGGATCACCGCCAACGCCATCGCGCCCGCGGCCCGCACCCGCATGACCGAGCAGGTCTTCGCCGCCACCATGGCCGTTCCCGACGATCCCCACGCGTTCGACGAGATGGCGGCCGACAACGTCGCCCCGCTCGTCGCCTGGCTCGGTTCGGTGGACTCCGCCGCCGTGACGGGGCGGGTCTTCGAGGTCGAGGCGGGGAAGGTGTCGGTGGCCGACGGCTGGCGCCACGGCACCGTGATCGACAACGGCGCCCGCTGGGAGCCCATCGATGTCGGCGCCGCCGTCACCAAGCTCCTCGCTGACGCCCCCGCCCCGACCCCGGTCTACGGCGCCCAGTAGCTCGAGCCCATCAACCGGGTCCGGCCGGACCGGTCGGGGCATCGGGGTGGTGGGCGGCGTAGGCGGCGAGCCACCCCTCGACGACCGGCCCGAAGTGGGACGGGTTGTACACGTCTTCCTCGGAAGCGAACAGACCGTCGCCGGCATAGACGAGGCGGGTCCAGTTGGCGCCCTCGTAGACCTCGCCGTCGCCCGGATCGACGAAGCGGTTCTCGATCTGGCCCACCAGCCAGCCCTGCTCGGCGTCGATCGTGTACCAGTCCCACGGGAACAGCTGCATCTCGGTGAACGGCCAGGCCGTCATGGTCTCGGTGATCCAGCTGAGCACCGCCTCGCGCCCGTGGAACTCGCCGTACATGTGCTCGATGTAGTGGACGTCCGGGACGAAGCAGTCGACCCACGGCCGCCAGTCGCCGGTGCGCCCGGCCTCGTTGGCGGCGTCCTGGTAGTGCTGGAACGCCGCCTCGATCTCGTCTCGGGTGAACGCCATCGTGTGCTCCTCACTCGCAGGTGCCCGGACCGTAGGCGCGCGCGCCTCGCCGGGCTGGGAAGCTGTGGCGGTGATCGGGGAGCGCGAGGCCGACGACCTCACGGCGATGTTCCGGGAGTTCGCGCAGATGTGCGAGGGCGGCCTCCCGCTCTACCACCGGCTGGCGGCCGCAACGGCGGACGACCGCGAGGTGGCCGACCGCCTGCTGCTCGCCCACCCCGACCAGCGCCAGCCCATGCTCCTGCTCGCCGCGGTGCACGACCACCTGCTCGCCGGGGAGGAGGACCCGTTGCGGCAGTGGTACCCGTCGATCGTGAGCCGGCCCCGCGCCGTGGGCAGCGGCGACGACGATCCGTGGCCGTACTTCCGCCGCCTCGCGCTCGACGATCCGGGGGTGGCCGACCGGCTGCGCACCCGCTCCACCCAGACCAACGAGGTCGGGCGGTGCGCGCCGTTGCTCCCGGCCCTCGCCGGGGTGGCGACCTCGGCCCCGGGTGCGCCGCCAGGGGGCGTGCGCCCGCTCGGATTGGTGGAGCTGGGCGCGAGCGCCGGTCTCAACCTGCTCCTCGACCGGTACGGGTACCGCTACGTCCGGTCGGCGGGGCCGGCGATCGAGGTCGTGCCGGGCGCGCCGCTCGTCCTCGAGTGCGCCCTGCGCGGACCGCACCTGCCTCCGCTGCCGACCGGACCACTGCACCTCGCGAGCCGGGTCGGCGTCGACCTCCACCCGGTCGACCTCCACCACCGCGACGACGCGCGATGGCTCATCGCCTGCCAGTGGCCCGACGACCACGACCGCATCGACCGAGCCCGCGCCGCCATCGCCCTCGCCCACGGCGACCCACCGCGCGTGGTGGCCGGCGACGCGGTGACGGAGGTCGGCCACCTCGTCGATGGGGTCCCCGACCACGCCCTCCCGGTGGTGTTCGCCACCTGGATGCTCTCCTACCTCTCCCCGGACCGCCAGGCTGAGCTGGTCGCCGAGCTGGGCCGGATCGGGACGTCGCGGGATCTCACGTTCGTCTACGCCGACCACCCGCCGCGCCTGCCCGGCATCGACGTCCCGCCGCGCCCCGACGGCAAGGTCGACGACCGACCGACCGCCCTCGTGCGCGTCGACTGGCGCGACGGCGAGCGCTCCGACGTCCGGCTGGCCGACCAACACCCGCACGGCACCTGGATGGAGTGGCTCGGACCCGCGCGGTGACGGAGCCACGGATTCGGGCCCTTGCCGGGCATTTGGCTAGACAGAAGGGCCCTCAGGGGGATCGCCAGGGGAACGCCACAACAGGAGCTCAGCCATGCCGGAAGCCGTGATCGTCTCAGTCGCCCGCACGCCGATCGGCCGGGCCATGAAGGGCTCGCTCAAGAACGAGCGCCCCGATGACCTGACCGCGTTCATCGTCGACACCGCCCTCAACAAGATCCCCGAGCTGGATCGCAACACCGTCGAGGACCTCATCCTCGGGTGCGGCCAGCCCGCCGGTGAGTCGGGCTACAACCTCGCCCGCATCGTCGCCATCCAGGCGAACATGCCGACCGTCCCGGGCGTGACCATCAACCGCTACTGCTCGTCGTCGCTGATGTCGATCCGCATGGCCGCCCAGGCCATCAAGGCCGGCGAGGGCGACGTGTTCATCGCCGCAGGCGTCGAGACCGTCTCCCGCTTCATGAGCGGCATGGCCGACTCCGGCCCCCACAACCCGCTCTACGCCCCCGCCGAGGCCCGCACCGCCAAGCGCCACGAGGGCGGTCAGGGCCCCTGGACCCCGTTCGACGGAGGTCTGCCCGACGTCTACATCGCCATGGGCGAGACGGCCGAGAACGTCGCCTCGCTGAAGGGCGTGACCCGCGAGGAGCAGGACGAGTTCGCTGCCCTCTCGCAACAGCGGGCCACCGCCTCGCTGGAGAACGGCTTCTGGGAGAACGAGATCACCCCCGTCACCACCAAGGACGACGAGGGCAACGAGGTCGTGGTGAGCCGCGACGACGGCATCCGCGCCGGCACCACCAAGGAGGGCCTGGCCAACTTGAAGCCGGCCTTCCGCCCCGACGGCACCGTGACCGCCGGCAACGCCTGCCCCCTCAACGACGGCGCCGCGGCCGTCATCGTCATGAGCGACACCCGCGCCAAGCAGCTCGGCCTCACCCCGCTGGCCCGCGTCGTGTCCTCGGGCGTGTCGGGCGTCGACCCCGAGATCATGGGCCTCGGCCCGATCGAGGCGTCGAAGCAGGCCCTGGCCCGCGCCGGCATGACCATCGACGACATCGACCTGGTCGAGATCAACGAGGCGTTCGCCGCCCAGGTGATCCCGTCGGCCAAGGAGCTCGGCATCAGCTGGGACAAGCTCAACGTCAACGGTGGCGCCATCGCCGTCGGCCATCCCTTCGGCATGACCGGCGCCCGCATCATGAACACGCTGATCAACGGCCTCACCAAGGACGACAAGACGTTCGGCCTCGAGACCATGTGCGTCGGCGGCGGCCAGGGCATGGCCATGATCATCGAGCGCCTGAGCTGAGCTGATCTGCTCGCCGGCCCCGCCGGACCCGTTCTGCCCGGAGGCGCCCGCGAGGGCGCTTCCGGCGCGTCCGGGCACGGTGTGGGCACGGTGTGGGAACCTCGTCGTCCGCCGGAGCGTCGGAGGTACGAGACGGTGACGGGGACGGGGGCGGTGGCGACATGGTGGATCACCAACTGACCGAGCCGAGCGGTGCCCGCCGACCGCGGGCCCGGAGGTGGGTGGTCGCCGTGATCGTCGTCGGGGCGGTGGTCGGTGGCGGCGTGGCGCTGGCGACACGGAGCGGCGATCACCGGGTCACGACCCCCCAGCCCGGTCCTCCGCTCCAGGATGCGCCGACAACCACGCTCGGCCGGCCCGTCGCGACCGGCGCCGAGCGGTGGGCGCCGATGGCGGCGTCGCCGCTGTCGGGCCGCTCCGACGCGCTGACGGCGTGGACCGGGAAGGAGTTGCTCGTGTTCCGCGGCGACGGCGCCTTCTCCGATGCCGGCGGAGGTGAGCCAGGTCGGACCGACGGCGCGGCCTACGACCCGGCGAGGAACCGGTGGCGAAAGCTGGCCGCGCCCCCGTTCGACGCGAAGCCGCCGATCTTCGGAGCCGGCTACACATCGGCGTGGACGGGGAAGGAGCTGATCGTCTGGGGTGGGCCCGAGCCGAAGGCGGCGGCGTACGACCCCGTCACGGACCGCTGGCGCGAGCTCGACGCTGGCCCGCTCGAAGCACGCGTGGACGTCGCGTCGGCCTGGACGGGCAAGGAGCTGGTGATCTACGGCGGGATCACCCACGCGGCGGCCCTGACCTACGAGGACGAGGAGGACGGCGACGACGACGTGCCGCTCGACGGCGGCGCGGCCTACGACCCGGTGACCGGTCGGTGGCGTCGGCTTCCGCACTCCGGTGCCGGACGCGTCGGCGCCACCGCGGTCTGGGACGGCACGGACGTGCTCGTCGTGGGAGGGGGCTCGGCGAGCGCGGGAAGCGGCACGAACGGGCGCCACGTCCTGGCGTGGAACCCGGCGAGGAACCGGTGGCGGACGTTGGCTTCGGCGCCGTTCGTGACGGCCACATCGGTGGTCTGGACGGGATCCCGCGTCGTCGCGGCCGGGTACGGCCACGACATGACCTCGTTGCGCACCTTCGATCCGGCGGCGAACCGCTGGGCGGTCGCACCCGAGCCTTCGAAGCTGCCGGCGGGATACCGGGGCCGGTCCGAGCTCCTCGGCTGGTCGTATCCGGACCTGGTGTGGTCGGGTCGGGAGGTGTTCGTGTTCTGGTCGGGGATCACGAACCCCGAGGACCCGCAGCCCCTGCCCGGCCTCGCCTTCGATCCGGCTGCGGGCACGTGGCGAACGCTCCCTGCCTCGGGCCTCGTCCGCCGCAACGGGAGCTCGTCGGCGTGGACGGGCACCGAGCTGCTGCTGTGGGGCGGTGCCGCCACCACCGGGTTCACCAGCACGCCGTACGCCGACGGCGCCCGCTACCGGCCGGGAGCGGGCCGGTAGCCGCTGACGAGCTCGATGCGGTTGCCGAAGGGGTCGTCGACGTAGCACTGCCCGTCGGGTGGATCGCCCGCGGTGACCTCGTGGCCCGCTGCTTGCAACCGGTCTGCCAGCGCTGCGAGATCAGCGACTCGCAGGGCGGGGTGGGCCTTGCGGGCGGGACGGAAGTCGGCCTCGACGCCGAGGTGGACCCGGACCGTGCGGTCGTCGGCGGGCCCGTCCTCGAACCAGCACCCGCCCCGCTTCGCCAGCTCCGGGGGCTTCGGGACGTGCGGGATGCCGAGCAGCCCTTCGTAGAACGCGACCGCGTCGGCCTCGCGACCGGCGGGCATGGCCAGCTGCACGTGGTCGAGCCCGAGGACCGTCACGTCGGCCCCGGGAGCAGGTCGGCGTGACCGAGAGCGACCCGCAGGTTGAGGGCATCGGTGTAGCGGTGGGCCCGCCAGCCACACTCGGTGGCGGCTTCGATGTTGCCGGGGCTGTCGTCGACGAAGAAGATCTCGTCGGCCCCCACCGCGAGCTGTGCGGTGGCGGCAGCGAAGGCGTCCGGGTCGGGCTTGGTGGCGCGGAGGCGCCACGAGAAGAGGCGCTCGTCGAAGGCGTCGCCGACCCGCTGGAGCTCATGGGCGAGCGCGTCCTCGAGCAGCGGGCCGTTGTTGGTGAAGACGGCGGTGCGACAGCGCACCCACGGCATGAGGCCGAGCACCGATGCGTCGGGTTCGAACGCCGATGCCCACGCGGCCCGCAGGATCGCGTCGCGGTGCGGGCCGGGCTCCAGGCCGAGGAACGACCGGAGGTGGTCGAGGATCTTGGGCAGCTCGAACTGGCCCCGCTCGCAGGCGTCGTCCCACCCCGAACCGAAGAGCTGGGCGTCGATGGTGGCCGGCGGCAGGTCGGAGATCGCCGCCAGCGCTGAGAGCCGGCGCTCGGGGACCCAGCGGCACAGGACCCCGCCCACGTCCATGACGAGGACCTGGATCGGCGGCGCGTGGGTCTCGCTCACGGCTGCAGCTCCCGCTGGAAGAGGAGGAGGTCGACGGGCCGACCGCGCTTGCGACCGATGCCGGGCATGCGGGCGACCTCGCGGAACCCGTTCCGCTCGTGGAAGCGGACCGAGCCCC
>JAOBWM010000038.1 GCA_025463365.1 Acidimicrobiales bacterium | reverse complement strand
ACGAGCACCTTCACGATCGTGCCCTGCATGGGCACGGTGACCTTGCCGCTGCCCACGGCCGCAGCCCCGGCCGCGGCGGCCCGGCGGGGCCGGATCCCGCCGGCAGGGGCGGCGCCGGCCGTGGCGGCCACGGGCACGTCGGGCACCCACATGCGCACGGCGAAGCGCTTGCCGTTGACCTCGACGTCGACGTCGCGCTGCACCTTGGCCGGCCCGTCGTCCTCGGCCGGGGGCGCCCCGGGGGACGAGGTGACGCCGGACAGGTCGAGGCGGTCCTCCACCCACTTGGTGGAGTGCTCGGCGGCGGCGAAGTCGGGGTGGCGGAGGATGGCCAGGTCCGCCGGGATGGTGGTGGCGACCCCCTCGATCCGCATCTCCTCGAGGGCACGGATCATCCGGGCGATGGCGGTGGGGCGGTCCTTGCCCCACACGATGAGCTTGCCGACCAGGTTGTCGTAGTACTGGCTGACCTCGTCGCCGGCCTCGTAGCCGCCGTCCCACCGCACCCCGAAGCCCTGCGGCGGCACCAGCGTGGTGATCGACCCGGGGGAGGGGAGGAAGCGGCCCTCGGCCGGGTCCTCGGCGTTGACCCGCACCTCGACCGCGTGGCCGCGGAGGTCGATGTCGTCCTGCGTGAAGGAGAGGGGCTCGCCGGAGGCGACGAGGATCTGCTCGCGCACCAGGTCGATGCCCGACACGAGCTCGGTGACGGGGTGCTCGACCTGGAGGCGGGTGTTCATCTCCAGGAACCAGAACTCGCCGTCCTGGTAGAGGAACTCGACGGTGCCGGCGTTGTAGTACCCGCAGGCCTTGGCCACCTTGACGGCCGCCTCGCCCATGGCCTGGCGGGTGTCGGCCGGGAAGGCCGGCGCCGGGGACTCCTCGATGAGCTTCTGGTGGCGGCGCTGGGCCGAGCAGTCCCGCTCGCCGATCCACACGACGTCGCCGTGCTGGTCGCCGACGATCTGCATCTCCACGTGGCGGGGCCAGGTGAGGTAGCGCTCGACGTAGCACTCGTCCCGGCCGAAGCCCTTCAGGGCCTCGGACTGGGCCGACTCGAGGGCCGAGGCGGCCTCGTCGGCCGAGGCCACGACCCGCATGCCGCGCCCGCCGCCGCCGAAGGCCGCCTTGATGGCCACCGGCCAGCCGAACTCCTCGCCGAAGGCCACCACCTCGTCCGAGGAGGTGAGGAACTCGGTGGTGCCGGGCACACCGGCCACGCCGGCGGCCTGGGCCGCGATGCGGCTCGACACCTTGTCGCCCATGACCTCGATCGCCTCGGGGGGCGGGCCGATGAACGTCACGCCCCGCTCGGTGATGGCCCGGGCGAAGTCGGTGTTCTCGGAGAAGAAGCCGTAGCCGGGGTGCACGCCGTCGGCACCGGACCGCTCGATGATCTCGAGGATCTTCTCGGTGTTCAGGTAGCTCTCGGCCGCGGTCTGGCCGCCGAGCGCGTACGACTCGTCGGCCAAGCGCACGTGGAGCGCGTCGCGGTCGAGCTCGGAGTACACCGCGACGGTGGCGATGCCCAGCTCCTGGCAGGCGCGGATGACCCGGACGGCGATCTCGCCCCGGTTGGCGATCAGGATCTTCGACAGCACGAACGAATGTCTACGGCCTGGCCCGACCCCGGTGCCAGATGGTGGAATGCGCGCCGTGCCCGATCCCCAGGACGTCGACCAGATCCGCTCGGCACTGGTCGGGACGCGCCTCTCCGACGTGCGGTGGATCGCGCAGACCGGGTCGACCAACGCGGATGTCCTGGAGCTCGCTCGACAGGGCGAACCCGAAGGCATCGTGGTGGTCGCCGATCACCAGACCGCGGGGCGGGGGCGTCGGGGACGTACCTGGGAGGCACCCCCCGGGGCCTCGCTCATGCTGACCGTGCTGCTGCGCCCGCCGGTCGAGGTGGCCGGTCTCGTCACGATGGCGGTCGCGCTGTCTGCGGCCGAGGCCGTGGAGGAGCTGGCAGGGATCGCGCCCCGGCTCAAGTGGCCGAACGACCTGATCTGGCCCGGTGACGGGCGGGCCCCCGATCGCAAGCTGGCCGGCGTCCTGGCCGAGGCGGATTGGCCGTCGGGGAGCACCATCGCGGGTGGCTGGTCACCGCCGGGGCGAGGCCAGCGGGTGGTCGTGGCCGTCGGGATCGGCATCAACGTCGACTGGGGCGGCTCGATGCCACCCGAGCTGGCCGCCACCGCGGTCGCGCTCGACGAGCTGACCGCGCCCGAGCCGGCGCCGACCCGGGCCGAGTTGCTCGTCGGGTTCCTCCACCGGCTCGACCGGGCCTACGTCGACCTGGTCGACGGCGAGGGGGCCACCGCCCTGCGCGCCGCCTGGGAGGACCGCTCGGCCACGATCGGTCAGCAGGTGCGGGTCGACCTCGGCACCGACGACGTCGTCGGGACCGCGGTCGGCGTCACCGAGGAAGGGCACCTCGTGGTCGAGACGCTCGACGGGGAGCGGCGGGTGCTCGCGGTGGGTGACGTGGTGCACCTCAGGCCCGCTGCGCCGGCCCCTCGACATCGTCGTACGAGCGATCCGGCATGACCGGGACGGTCTCGCCCACGCCGAGCTGGGAGTAGTCGCACACGCCGGAGGCGAACACGCCGTTCAGCACTTGCTTCTCGCCCTCGCTGAAGGTCACGTCGTAGTCGCGGAGGTCCACCGGCTTGAGCCTGCACTTGATGATGTCGTCGCGGCGGGGCGCGCCGGCCGCGGTGCGCGGATCACCCGAGATGGCGAAGCGATCCCGACAAGGCCCGGACCGTTCGTAGATGCCGACGCCGCGCAGGAGGTCCGGGGTGCCGCGGACCGAGCAGTTGTCGACCGCATCGGCCGGGCGGTTGCGGAGGAGTCGGGCTGCCGGGCTGCCGCCGGCCGTGTCGCGGCGCATCGCGGTGAGCCAGCGATCGACGACGGCCACCGCGGCCGGGCCGTCACCGCCGCCGTCGGCTTCGTTGCCCAGGGCCTCGCTGAGGCTGATCTGGCCCGGATCGCGCGTCCAGATCTGGAAGCCGGGCGCAGCCTCGGGACCGCCGCCTCGGGTCAGCCGATCGCGCAGCGAGAAGGCGCGGAAGCGATCGTGGATGTCGCCGCTGGGATCGGTGAACACGTTGATGTCGATGATCGGGACGCTGAGCATGTCGCCGCCGCCGAGCGCGATCCGGCCGGTCTCATACGCGTGTTCGACCACCGCCGGATCCGCTTCCTCGCGCTGGCGCTGGATCCCGCCGTCGATGGTGTAGCCGCCGATCGCGTCGTTCAGGTCGAGGAACTGGGCGGGTGAGATGACGCCGGCGTTCAACGCGTCCAGCCCGTACTGGACGCCGATGTTGTCGAGCGGCCGCTCGGCGAAGCCGGTCTTGACGTCGCGGCCGAACTGGTTGACGTTGGCGTCCTGCAACGTGCAGCGGATCCCACCGGGGTTGTTGGTGGCGTCGTAGATCTTCGACGCCGGGATCTTCGGATCGCACCCGTCGGTTGGATCGATCCCGCCGAGGAACGTGTCCTTCCAGGTCTGGCAGGTGGTGCTCGACGCGTGCCCGTCGATGGCCCGGCGCTGCGCATCGGTCAGCAGCTTCCCGCCCGCGCTCTCGAAGTAGCTCAGCAGCAGCCCGCAGTCGGACACGCCCGACGACACCGAGACGGCATCGGGGAACGGCAGCTCCGCGACCACGCCGTCGACCAGGCCCGGGTAGTTCTGCACCATCAGGTGCAGCTGGATCGAGCCGCCCGACGCACCCTCGCCGATGGTGAAGGTCGGGCGGCCGAACTCCTCGATGACGCGCTCCTTGACCATCATCGTGGTCTCTGCCGACAACACGTCGTTGCACTGCACCTGGAACGTGTTGAACGTGGCGGTGGCCAGCGCGTAGCCCTTGGCGAGGTAGGTGGGATCGAGGGCCGTGGTGAGCGCCGTGCCCTGGCCGTAGGTGGTCCCGCACCCGCCGCCGTAGCGGTACAGGAGCTTGCCGTTCCAGCCCGGGCCCACCGGGTCGTCGTTGCCGGGCGTGGCATCGATGCTGGCGATCTCGTACACCGAGCGATTGATGACGCCGCGCTCGTAGCGGACGTAGAGCGGGACGTCGACCCCGCCGATCCGGGCGGTGGCGATGTCTGCTGGGGCCGCCGCCGTCGAGGTGAGCGGGTGGAGGTGGTGCGCAGCGTCGAGGTACCGCCACGTGACCTTGGTCGGTGCCGAGCAGTCGGCATCGGTGGGCGGGCCGAGGCCGTGCTCGGCCGTGGAGCAGGCGAGCAGGGGCAGGTGTGGACCCGAGATCATCGGGCCGGCCTTCGGCCAGGCACGGATGCGCTGGGTGGACGAGTCTCGACCGGCTTTGGCGGTCACGGTGTTGTCGCCTTCGACGAACCCATGGACCACGCCCTCGAGGGCGCCGTCCTTGGGCTGCAGGGAGCGGGTCACGTCGACGCCGTCGCGCAAGACCCGGAGGTCGGCGACCGGCTGGCCGCGGCGCGGCGTGACGCGGACGCGGGCGTCGTCACCGGTGACGCGGTCCGGCTGGCTCGACTCGACCTCGATGCGGATCCCCTCCGCGACCGGCGAGGACCCCGGTCCCGGATCGGAGCCGGAGCCGGAATCCGGGCCGGTGCCCGAACCTGATCCGGTCGTGGTGCTCGTGGTGGGTCCACCCTGCGTGTGATCGTCGCGCGAGGGCGGCGCGCCGGCGGACCCGGAACCGCCGTGCGCGCAGGCGCCTGCCAGGAGCGCCAGCGCGAGCAGCAGCACGATCGGGATGCGTCGGACCACGTGTCGGGTCACGCGTCGGGTCACGGCTCGGGTCACGGGTCGAGGCTCCGGACCTGGAGGGCCGCGAACGCGGCGGCGGCCGCGGTGGTGAGCGGGCCGGGTACGCATCGCAGCACCGTGCCGTCGACGCGGGCGATGGGGTGGATGTCGCGCGTGGACGAGGTGAGGAACGCCTCCGGGGCCCGGCGGAGGTCGTCGAGGGTGAGGTCGTCCCGTTCGGTCACGTCGACCTCTTCGCACACCAGCGCGCGGGTGATGCCGGCCAGTGCGCCGGTCGCAGGTGACGGTGTGCACAGCCGGCCGTCCACCGCGAGGAACACGTTCGACCCGGTTCCCTCGGCGAGGGCGCCGACGGTGTTGGCCAGGATGGCTTCGCTCGCGCCGTGGCGGTGGGCTTCGGCGAGGGCGACCACGTTCTCGGCGTACGAGGTCGTCTTGGCGCCAGCGACGGCGCTGCGCTCGTTGCGGACCCAGTCGACGGTGACGACGTCGGTCGTCGCGGGCCAGGGTGCGCCGGGGCCCGCGGCCACGACCAACGTGGGTGCCGCGGCCCCGCGGTCGGACCCGAGGGGACCGGGCCCCGCGGTGACGGTGATGCGCAACCGGGCGACCCCCGTCTCGGCGTTGGCGGGATCGACCAGCGCGGCGCCGACGGCCCGGGCACAGGCCGCCCGCACGTGGCTGTCGCCCCACGGGAGGTCGAGCCCGATCACAGCGGCCGACCGGCGCAGCCGGACCAGGTGGCGGCTCAGGGCGAAGGGTGTGTCACCGATGACCTTGCACGTCTCGAACACGCCGTCACCCACGGTGAGCCCGTGGTCGAGCGCGCCGACGCGCGCGTCGGCGGCCGGCCCCACCTCGCCATCGACCCAGACCCAGGTGCTCATGGCGCTCCAGTGTGGCCGGTCGGTCCCGCGGCCACGCGGAGCAGCCGCCGGGCCTTGAGCTCGGTCTCGGCCCATTCGCCGGCAGGGTCGGAGTCCCAGGTGATGCCGCCGCCCGTCCCGAAGCGGATCTCGCCCTCGGCGAACCAGAACGTCCGGATGGCGACGTTGAGCGCGCCCCGACCGGCATCGGCATCGACCCAACCGACCGCGCCGCAGTAGATCTCCCGCCCGACTGGCTCGAGGTGGCTGATGTGCTCGAGCGCCGCCAGCTTCGGCGCGCCCGTCACCGAACCCGGCGGGAACGTGGCGGCGATGGCCTCGGCCCACCCGAGCCCGGGGCGCAGGCGTCCCTCGACCGTGGACACGAGGTGGGCCAGGCCCGGGTGCTCCTCCACCGCGCAGAGCGACGGCACCACGACCGACCCCCATTCGGACACCTGGCCGAGGTCGTTGCGCACCAGATCCACGATCATCACGTTCTCGGCGCGGTCCTTCGGGAGGAACCCGTCGGGCGTGGCTGCGGTGCCCTTGATCGGCGACGACCAGATCCGATCGCCGTCGCGCTCGAGGAACCGCTCGGGCGAGGCCGAGGCCACGTGGACGTCGTGGGTCGGGATGCGCACGACCGCCGAGAAGGGCGCAGGGTTGCCCTCGGCCAGCGCCGCGCCCAGCGCGGCCACGTCGGCCCCGGCCGGGAGCGGTGCCGCCAAGACCCGCGTGAGGTTCACCTGGTACACGTCGCCGCGCCCGATGGCCGCGCGGATCGCCCCGACGCCCGCGCAGAACGCCGTGCGGTCGAGCGAGGACCGCCACGCGGTGGGATCGACCCCGACCCATGGCGTGCCCGTCCACGGCCGCGCCGGAACCGACCGCTGGAACCGCGCACAGATCGGCTCGCCTTCGAAGGGGAGGACGACCGCCCACGTCCCCGACCCGTCCAGCGCCGCCAGGTCCGACGTGACGTCCTGGAGCCCGGTCAGGAGCCGGTCGCCCACGACTGCCAAGGCAGGCAACGAATCCGGCACCGCCGGATCGTACGTACGCGGTGCGCCAGGTCGCGAACGCGATCGGCGCCGGCCGATCTGGAATGTTGTCCGACCACCGGTTTGAGGCAGCATGGCGCCATGGTCGCCCCGACGAGATCTGCCGACTCCAACGTGAGGTTGACACCCTGGAGAGGCGCATGAACTTCGACTTCAGCGACGAGCAGGAGCAGTTCCGCAAGGTCGTGCGGGACTTCGCCGACCGCGCCATCGCCCCGCACGCGGAGGCCTGGGACCGGGACCACTCGTTCCCGACCGACGCGGTGCTCGCCATGGGGGAGCTGGGGCTGTTCGGCCTGCCGTTCCCCGAGGAGTACGGCGGCTCGGGGGCCGACTTCACCACCTTGTGCATCGCGATCGAGGAGCTCGCGCGGGTCGACCAGTCGATGGCCGTCACCCTCGAGGCCGGCGTTGGGCTCGGGGCCAACCCGATCTTCACGTTCGGGTCGGAGGAACAGCGCCAGCGCTGGCTGCCCGACCTCTGCGCGGGCCGGACCCTCGGTGGCTTCGGCCTCACCGAACCCGAGGCGGGCAGCGATGCCGGCGGCACCCGCACGCGTGCCGTGTTCGACGACGCCGCGGGTGAGTGGGTCCTGAACGGCGAGAAGGCCTTCATCACCAATTCGGGCACCGACATCACATCACTCGTCACCGTCACCGCCCGGACCGATCCGCCCGGCGCGGGTGGCAAGCCCGAGATCAGCACGATCGTCGTCCCGGCCGGCACACCCGGCTTCGAGGTGCAGCCGCCCTACCGCAAGATGGGCTGGCACGCCTCGGACACGCACGGCCTCACGTTCACCGACTGTCGGGTGCCGGCCGATCACCTGTTGGGCGAGCGGGGCCGAGGCTTCGCCAACTTCTTGGCCATCCTCGACGACGGCCGCATCGCGATCGCCGCCCTCGCCGTCGGTGTCATCCAGTGCTGCCTCGACGAGAGCGTGCAGTACGCCAAGGACCGCAACGCCTTCGGCAAACCCATCGGCTCGTACCAGGCGGTGGCCTTCAAGTGCGCCGACCTGGCGGTGATGGCCGAGCAGGCCCGCAACCTCACCTACCACGCCGCCTGGCTGAAGGACATGGGCCGGCCGTTCAAGCAGGAGGCAGCCATGGCGAAGCTCTACGCCACGGAGGCAGCCGTGACGGCCACTCGCGAAGCCACCCAGATCTTCGGTGGCTACGGCTTCATGGACGAGACGCTCGTCGCCCGGCAGTACCGCGATGCCAAGATCCTCGAGATCGGCGAAGGCACCTCCGAGGTCCAGCGCATGGTCATCGCGCGGGGCCTCGGCCTGCCGGTCTAGCAAGGGCCCTGACTGCGGGGCCGATCAGGACCCCGAGTAGGTTCGCGGGCCATGCCGGGCCGCAGGAACACCCATCGCCTGCGGCGCACCTGGCCGCAGCGGATGCTCATCAGCTTCAACGTTTGCTGCATCCTGGCCGCCCTCACGACGGCGGGGACGGTCGCGCTGGCCAAGCACAAGATCAACCAGCTCAGCCGCGTCGACCTCACCGGATCGGCGTTCAAGGGCACCCAGGACGTCGGCCCTCAGGACCCCCGGAACTTCCTGATCGTCGGGGCCGACGACGACTCGGGGTTGCCGGCCAACGACGCGGTTCGCAACGGCCGCGACAAGGGTGCGGCTGCCGTCGGCGGCGTTCGCTCCGACACGATCATGGTGGTGCGGCTCGACCCGAAGTCGAAGCAGGCCCAGGTGGTGTCGTTTCCCCGTGACCTGTGGGTCGACATCCCGGGGAAGTCGAGGAACCGCATCAACGCGGCCATCGAGTTCGGTGGCCCGGACCTGTTGATCGCCACGATCAAGCAGGACTTCGACATCGACATCAACCACTACGTGCAGGTCAACTTCGCCGGCTTCAAGAGCCTCGTGAACCTCCTCGGCGGCGTGCCCGTGTACTTCGCCACGCCGGTGCGCGACCAGGGCGGCCTCAACGTCCAGAACCCCGGCTGCACCGTCCTCGACCAGAACGGCGCCCTCGCCTACGTGCGGGCCCGCCACTTCCAGTACCAGAACGCCCAGGGCCGTTGGGTCACCGATGGGACGTCGGACTTCGGGCGCATCAGCCGCCAGCAGGACTTCATGAAGCGGGTGATCCGCCGGGCCGTGCACCAGGGGGCCCGCAACCCGATCAAGCTGGCCAACTTCGTCGACGTGGGGCTGAAGAACATCAAGCTCGACCAGCAGACCAAGCCGAAGGATCTCGTCGACCTGGGCAGCGCGTTCCGCAACTTCGATCCCGAGACGCTGAAGACCTACAGCCTCCCCGCGACCGACGTGTACCACGGTGGTGCCGCGGTGCTCGACCTCCAGGAGGCCGCGGCCGAGCCGATCCTGGCCCGCTTCCGGGGGACCGGCGCCCCCGTGTCGCCCGGTCAGGTCATCCCAGGCACGGTCACCGTTCGCGTGCGCAACGGCACCGGCAAGCAGAACCAGGCCGCCACCACCTCGGAGGGTCTGCGGTCCGCCGGGTTCCAGGTCGACGCGCCGGACCAGTCGCCGGTCGTCCAGCGCACGGAGGTGCGCTACCAGCCAGGCCAGGAGGCCCAGGCCGCCCTCGTCGCCCGCTACCTGTACGCCAACCCCGTGTTGGTCTCCGACGTCGACGCCGCGGTCATCACCGTCGTCACCGGCCCGGACTTCGGGACCGTCCTGAAGGTCCCGCTCCCGGCATCGAAGTTCCCGGTTCCGACGACGACCACCACCAGCACCACCACCAGCACGACGACCACCACCGTCGCGTCGTCGACCACCGTCGCCGGTTCCTCGACGAGCAGCGGGTCGACCGTCCCCGGCGCGACCTCGACCACCACCACGGCCGTGCGGGGCTACGTGCCGGGCGCGGCGCCTCCCGGGGTCGACTGCGGCTGACGACGGCCCACTGGCCCGGTGGGGACCTGCAAGGCGGCCCCGAACTACGATCGTCCGACCGGCGGACCAGTGACGCTGCAGACGTCGAACCAGGAACGAGCTTGTGGGAAGCAACATCGCGATCATCGGGACCGGGTACGTCGGCCTCACCACGGGAGCCTGCCTGGCGCACCTCGGCCACAACGTGGTGTGCGCCGACGTGGTGCCGGAGAAGGTCGAGGCGCTGAGCCGCGGCGAGGTGCCGATCCTCGAGGCGGGCCTCGACGAGCTGGTGATCGAGGGCATCGAGTCCGGTCGCCTCTCGTTCGTGCTCGGTGCCACCAACGCCGTCGCCGACGTCGACTTCATCTACCTCTGCCTGCCCACGCCGCAGGGTGCCGACGGTGCCGCCGACCTGTCCTTCATCCAGGACGCGGCGGCCGACATCGGCCCGCACCTCAAGGCCGGGGCCGTCGTCATCAACAAGTCGACGGTGCCCGTCGGTTCGGCCAACGAGGTCGCCAAGAAGCTGGAGCGCGCCGACGTCCACGTCGTGTCCAACCCCGAGTTCCTCCGCGAGGGCACCGCGGTGAGCGACTTCCTGCACCCCGACCGCGTCGTCATCGGCTCCGACGACCGCGTCGCCGCCCAACGGGTCGCCGACCTCTATGCCGGGCTCGAGGCGCCGACGCTGATCACCGACCCCGCCTCCGCCGAGACCATCAAGTACGCCTCGAACGCGTTCCTCGCCACCAAGATCAGCTTCGTCAACGCCATGGCGGCAGTGTGCGAGGCCGTCGGCGCCGACGTGAACGACGTCGTGGCCGGCATGGGCTTCGACAAGCGCATCGGCAGCGCGTTCCTCGTCCCGGGGCCGGGCTGGGGCGGCAGCTGCTTCCCCAAGGACTCCCACGCCCTCGTGCGCATCGCCGAGAACGCCGGGTACCAGTTCGGCCTGCTGCGCGGCGTGATCGCCGTGAACGAGGAGCAGTTCGGTCGGGTGGCCAAGAAGATCACCCAAGCCGTCGGCGGCTCGGTCGAGGGCAAGTGCATCGCCGTGTGGGGCCTCACGTTCAAGGCCCGCACCGACGATCTCCGGGATTCACCGGCGATCAACATCATCCACCGCCTCCGTGAGCTCGGCGCCCAGGTCAAGGCGTACGACCCGGCGGTCCTGGACGGGTCTGACAGCCGGCTCGCCGGCATCGAGGTCGTCACCGACCCCTACGACGCCGTGGCCGGCGCCGACGTGCTGGCCGTGCTCACCGAGTGGGACGAGTTCAAGACGTTCGACCTCGAGCAGGTGGCCGGCAAGATCGGCAACAAGGCGGTGGTCGACGCCCGCAACCTCCTCGATCGCGAGGCGCTCAAGGCCCTCGGGTTCAGCTACGACGGCATCGGCAGGAGCTAGGCGATGGCCAGAGTGGTGGTAACCGGCGGTGCAGGCTTCCTCGGCTCGCACCTCTGCCATCGGTTGCTCGAGCGCGGCGACGAGGTCGTCTGCCTCGACAACATGGTCACCGGCGGTCTGTCGAACATCTCGGACCTGTTCGGTCGGAGGGGTTTCACCTTCGTCGAGCACGACGTCTCCACGTACGTGTGGGTACCCGGCGAGGTCGACCAGGTCCTGCACTTCGCCAGCCCGGCTTCGCCGATCGACTTCGAGCGCATCCCGATCCAGATCCTGAAGGTCGGCAGCCTCGGCACCCACAACGCGCTCGGCCTGGCCAAGGCCAAGGGCGCCCGCTTCTTCCTCGCCTCGACCAGCGAGGTCTACGGGGATCCCCAGGTCCACCCGCAGCCGGAGAGCTACTGGGGCAACGTCAACCCCATCGGCCCCCGCGGCGTCTACGACGAAGCCAAGCGCTTCGCCGAGGCCATGACGATGGCGTACCACCGCCACCACGGCCTCGATGTGCGCATCGTTCGCATCTTCAACACGTACGGGCCCCAGATGCGGCCTGACGACGGGCGGGCGGTGTCGAACTTCATCGTGCAGGCCCTCGCCGGGAAGCCGATCTCGGTCTACGGCGACGGCAGCCAGACCCGGAGCTTCACCTACGTCGACGACGAGGTGAGGGGCTTCTTGAAGCTGCTCGACTCCGATGTGGTCGGTCCGATGAACATCGGCAACCCCACCGAGTACACGATCCTCGAGCTGGCCGAGATGGTGATCGAGGTCCTCGGCTCGTCGTCGGAGATCGTCTTCGAGCCCCTGCCGGTCGACGACCCGACCCAGCGCAAGCCCGACATCACCCAGGCCGTGGCCAAGCTCGGCTGGCAGCCCGAGGTCGAGTTGCGCACCGGCATCGAGCGCACGGCCGCCTACTTCCGCGACCTCCTCGCTGCCGACGACGACTGACCCGCACCGAGAGGTGTGGAAGGCGTAGCGGCCCGACCCGAGGTCAGTGGTCGCGCTCCTCGGCCTCGCCGCGGTTGGCGAGGTACCAGTCGACGGTGGCCTTGAGGCCCACCTCGAAGGAGGTGGTGGCCTCGAACCCGAACGACTCGCGAGCTCGAGACGCGTCGACCCGCCGGCGGGGCTGGCCGTCGGGCTTGGTCGGATCCCATCGGATCTCGCCGGTGAACCCGGTGGCGGCGGCCACGTGACCCACGAGCTCGCGGATCGGCATCTCGTGGTCGGCCCCCAGGTTTACGGGATCGGCCCCGTCGTAGTGCTCCGATGCGGCGACGATGCCGGCCGCGGCGTCGTCGACGTACAGGAACTCACGGCTGGCCGAGCCGGTGCCCCACAGCTCGATGGCGTCGGCGCCCGCCTCGAGGGCATCGATGCACTTCTTCACCAGAGCGGGGATGACGTGGCTGACGGCCGGGTTGAACTTGTCGCCCGGGCCGTAGAGGTTCGTCGGGATGAGGTAGATGACGTCCTGGCCGTACTGGGCCCGGGCCGTCTGGGCGTGCACGAGCTGGGCCAGCTTGGCGATCCCGTAGGGGGCGTTGGTCTCCTCGGGGTAGCCGTTCCAGAGCGACTCCTCGTGGAACGGCACCGGTGGTTCCTTCGGGTACGAACAGACCGTCCCGACGAGGACCGTCTTGGCGACGTCGTGGGCCCGGGCCTCCTCGACCACGTAGGTGCCCATCAGCAGGTTGTCGATGTAGAGCTCAGCGGGGTGGACGCGGTTGTACCCGATGCCCCCGACGCGCGCCGCCAGGTGGATCACGAGATCGGGCCGGACCTCGGCGAACAGCTCCGAGGTGGCCTGGCGGTCGCGCAGGTCGACGTCCGCGCTTCGGGGGACGACGATCGACGTGGCGCCGGCGGCTTGCAGGCGGGCCACGACGGCCCGGCCCAGGAAGCCGCTGCCCCCCGTGACCAGCACGCGACGATCGGCGAGGGCTTCGGTCATGCGGCGATGGTACCGACCGCCGGCTCGATCCTTCGCCCGGCGTCGCGCCCGCGAGGTGGTCGACCGGCCAGACTCGGGATCGTGGATCGCAAGTGCCGGGTGGCCGTCACGGTCGAGCAGTGCTGGCACCGGGTGCCCGGAGGCACGGCCACGTCGACCATCGGGACGCTCGCGGCGCTGCGAGCCCACGACGACCTCGATCTGGTCGGGGTGGCGGCGCGCCACACCGATCCGCCACCCGAGGCGTTCCGGCCCCCCGTCGCCGTCCGCCACCTTCCGTTGCCACGGCGGGCGCTGTACGAGTCGTGGCACGCCCTGCGCTGGCCGCCGGTCGAGCGGGTCACCGGACCCGTCGACGTCGTGCACGCCACCGCGGTCGCCGTCCCTCCGACCCGGGCGCCGCTCGTCATGACCATCCACGACCTGGCGTTCCTCGCCGATCCGCGCCAGGCCACGCGCCACGGCAATCGGTTCTTCCGGCGGGGCACGGAGCTCGCTCGGCGCCACGCTCGCCTCGTCCTGGTCCCGTCGGAGGCCACCGCGCAGGAGTGCCGGGAGGCGGGCTTCGACCCGGATCGGCTGCGGATCGTGCCGTGGGGCGTCGACCCCACCCGGGCGTCGGACGCCGAGATCGCGGCGGCGCGGGATCGGCACGGGCTCACCCGGCCCTACGTCTTGTTCGTCGGTACGGTCGAACCCCGCAAGAACCTCGCGGGCGTCATCGACGCGGTGGCGTCCCTCGCCGGCCGCGAGATCGACCTCGTCCTCGTCGGGCCGCACGGCTGGAACGAGGATCTGGGCGCTCGCATCGCCCGGCTCGACGACACCGGCATCGGCGTGCACCGTCTCGGCTTCCAGCCGCCGAGCGCGCTGGCCGCCATCTACGCCGGCGCCGCCGCGTTCTGCTTCCCGAGCCTGAGCGAGGGCTTCGGCCTGCCTGTGCTCGAGGCGATGGCCCAGGGCACGCCGGTGGTCACGTCGAGCGGGACGGCCACCGCCGAGGTCGCCGGCGACACCGCCGTGCTGGTGGATCCGAGCGACCACGGCGCCATCGGTGCCGCGCTGGCCACGCTGCTCGACGACCCGGGCTTCGCGTCGGACCTCGGGGCGAGGGGCCGGGCCCGTGCCGAGACCTACACGTGGGACCGGACCGCGGCCCTCACCGCGGCGGCCTACCACGAGGTGGCGTCGTGACGGAACGGTCGCGGCGCATCGGGGTCAACCTGCTCTGGCTCGTGCCCGGCGTCGTCGGGGGCAGCGAGGAGTACACGACCCGGCTGCTGCGGGGCCTGGCCGAGGCCGGACCGACCGATCTGCACCTGACCCTCTTCGCGCTCGCGTCCTTCGCCGAGGCCCACCCCGACCTGGTGGCCCACTACCCGACGGTCACGGTCGGGCTCGACGGGCACAACCGGTCCCGTCGGGTGGGAGCCGAGGCCACGTGGCTGGCCCGCCAGGCCGCCGGACGCAACGTCGAGCTGCTCCACCACGCGGGCGGCGTCGTGCCCCCCGGCCCGGGCATCGCCCGGTTCCCGGCCGCGCTCACCATCCACGACCTGCAACCCCTGGTGATGCCCCAGAACTTCGCGCCGCTGAAGCGTCGCTGGCTGGGACGAATGATCCCGCGCTCGGCGGCACGCGCCGCGATGGTGTTCACGCCGAGCGAACCGACCTCGGCGTCGGTGGTGGAGCACCTCGCGATCCCGACCGATCACGTGCGCACCGTGCCCCACGGGATCGAGCCACCCGCCCCGGTCCCGGCCGATCGGCTGGCAGCGGCGCGAGCCCGCTACCACCTCGGCGAGCGGGTGATCCTCTACCCGGCGATCACGTACGGCCACAAGGACCACGTCACCTTGGTGCGGGCGTTCGCCAAGCTGGCGCGTGCGCGCCCAGACCTCACCCTGGTGCTCACCGGCGGCGAGGGCCCGGCCGAGCCTGCGGTCGCCCAAGCGGTGCGCGACTCGAGGGTGGGGGACCAGGTGCGTCGGACGGGCCGGATCCCGGCGTCCGACCTCGACGCGCTCTACGCAGCCGCGACGGTCGTCGCCGTGCCCAGCCGCTTCGAGGGCTTCGGCGCCCCGGCACTGGAGGCCATGGCTGCCGGCGTCCCCGTCGTGGTCGCCGACGACACCGCCCTCCCGTGGGTGGTGGGCGATGCCGGCCTGCGGGTCCCGGTCGGGAACGTCGAGCGGTGGTCCCAGGCCCTGGGGCGGGTCATCGACGAGCCGGAGGTGCAGGCGACCCTCGCCGCCGCCGGATCCATGCGCGCCCGGGCGTTCACGTGGGATCGGTCGTCCGCCTCCCTCGCCGAGGGCTACCGCGCCGCCCTCGCCATGGGGGAGGATGGATCCCGATGAACCTGCTCGTCCTGTGCCCGCACTACGCACCTGACACCGCCCCGACCGGCGAGGTCATGACCCAGATCGCCGAGCAGCTCGTCGCCCGGGGCCACCGCCTCCACATCGTGACGTCGCTGCCCTGGTACCAGCACCACGCCCTCGAGCCGGGTTGGGAGGGCCGGATCGTGCGCCACGAGGACACCCCGTGGGGCCGGATCACGCGTGTCCACCCGTTCCCCACCGACAAGCGCAACATCCCGGCTCGTGCCGCGGCGTTCGCCGGCTTCACCGCCCTGTCCGGCCTCGCCGGGCTCGTCACGCGGTCGAAGCCCGATGCGGTGCTCGCCATGTCGCCGCCCCTCACGCTCGGACTGGCCGGGTGGGCCATCGCCAAGGCGCACCGGGTGCCGTTCGTGTTCAACATCCAAGACGTGTTCCCCGACGTCGCCGTGGAGCTGGGGGCGATCACCGACCAGCGGGTCATCCGTGTCGCCCGGTGGCTCGAGCGCGAGACCTACCTGCGGGCCGATGCCGTGACCGTCCTCTCCGACGACCTGCGCGACAACGTCGCCGCCAAGATCGCCGGGCGACGGGGCCGCGCCGGCGATGCCGCGAAGGTGCGGGTGATCCCGAACTTCATCGATACCGAGTGGATCCGGCCCTCCGAGCGTGAGAACGCGTATCGGCGCGAGTTCGGGCTCGAAGGCAAGCAGGTGGTCATGTACGCCGGGAACGTCGGGTGGTCGCAGTCGCTCGACCTGCTGCTCGCGGCCGCCGCCCACCTCGCCCACGATCCCGACGTCGCCTTCGTGATCAACGGTGGTGGGGTGGCCCGCCTCGACCTCGAGCGCAAGGCCGCCGGCCTGGCGAACGTGCACTTCGTCGACCTGCAACCGAAGGCTCGGCTCCCGGAGGTGGTCGCCGCCGCGGACCTCCACGTGGTGCCGCTGCGGACCGGGCTGGCCCGGTCGAGCGTGCCGTCGAAGCTGTACTCGATCCTCGCCGCGGGTCGGCCGCTGGTCGCCTCGGTCGACGGCGGCACAGAGGTCGCCCGGACGGTGATCGAGGCCGGTGCCGGGCTCGCCGTCCCGCCCGACGATGCCGAGCGGTTCACCAAGGCGATCGTGCACCTGCTCGCGCACCCTGACGAAGCCAGGGCGATGGGCGCCGCGGGGCGCCGCTTCGTCGAGGGATGGGCGTCACCGGCGGCGGTGGCCGGGGCCTACGAGGCGTTGTTCCGCGAGCTCGTCGGGCGCTGAACCGCCAGGTGGCGCCGCCCGCGCGTCGCCGTGACTCGGGCCCACCGGGCCCCGACAAGTAGCGTGGCAAGCCATGCCATCGTCATCTTCGGCCAAGAAGGTCGCCCGCGTCGCGGCCCGCAGCGGATCTGGGAGCCCGGTCGGTGCCGGGGCCTCCAAGCAGCGGAACTGGCTCTTCTTCGTCGCCATCTTCGCCATCCTCGTGCTGGGCGCCGGCGTGGTGGTGTTCGCGCGCAACACCAACAACGACCGCACCAAGAACACCACCAAGCCTCGGGCGTCGATCGAGGCCGGCAAGCCGTTCGACCACTGGCACGCCGCCTTCGCGATGAACGTCTGCGGCAAGGAGCTTCCGCCGTTGGCCCAGCCCGCCACCGATCCCCTCGGCATCCACACCCACGCGGACGGCCTGATCCACATCCACCCCTTCACCATCAACGCGGCTGGCAAGAAGGCCACGATGGCCAAGTTCTGGGACCTCACGAAGCTCCAGGTCACCGACAAGGGCTTCAAGGATCCGGCCACCGGCAAGGTGTACGAGGAGGGCAAGACCACCTGCGGCGGGAAGCCGACGCAGCTGGTGATGGCCTACTGGAAGGACGGCACCGCATCGCCGACCAACCCTCCCGACAAGATCTACACGAGCAACTTCCCGTCGGTGAACTTCACGAACGACCTCGCGGCGTACACGTTGGCCCTGCTCCCCAAGGGCGACAAGAACATCCCCGCTCCGTCCACCGCGGCCGAGGTCGCCACGCTCGGTGCCTGTGACGGCGAGAACCCGCCGGCCTCGTGCAACGCGACGACCGAGGGGTCCACCATCCCCGACGGCGGCAACAGCACAGGGACGACGCCCGCGACCTCGGACACGTCAGGCAACGGCGGATGAAGGCGGTGGTGCTGGTCGGCGGCTTCGGCACCCGGCTCCGTCCGCTCACCCTCACCACCCCGAAGCAGATGCTCCCGATCCTGCACCGTCCGATGATCGAGCACGTGCTCGAACACCTGCGGTCCCACGGGATCGAAGAGGCGGTGCTGTCGCTCGGCTACAAGCCCGACGCCTTCGCCGACGCCTACCCCGACGGCGTGTGCGCCGGCGTGAAGCTCCACTACGCGATCGAACCCGACCCGCTCGACACGGCCGGGGCCATCCGCTTCGCGGCGCTCGACGCCGGGATCGCCGAACGGTTCGTCGTGGTCAACGGTGACGTGCTCACCGACCTCGACCTGGGCCGGTTGCTGGCGTTCCACGACGAGCACGGCGGCGAGGGCACCATCGCCCTGCACCAGGTCGACGATCCCTCGGCCTTCGGCGTCGTGCCCACCGAGGAGGACGGTCGCGTGGTCGCCTTCGTCGAGAAGCCCCCGCGCGACGAAGCCCCGACCGACCTGATCAACGCCGGCACCTACGTCCTGGAGGCCTCGGTCCTCGATCGCATCGCCGCCGGCCGGAAGGTGTCGATCGAGCGAGAGGTCTTCCCCGCCATGGTGGGCGACGGCGTGCTCTACGCCTCCCCCGGCGACACGTACTGGATCGACACCGGCACACCGACGAAGTACCTCCAGGCCCAGATGGACCTGCTGCGGGGCCTGCGCACCGGCGAGAAGATCGAGGGCGCGCACCCCGACGCCGAGATCGCGGAGGGAGCGACAGTGCTCCGCACCGTGGTCGACCCGGGAGCCGTCATCGAGGCCGGGGCCACGGTCAAGGGCTCGGTCGTGATGGCCGGCGCCCGCATCGAGGCCGATGCCGTGGTCGAGCGGGCCATCGTCGGGCCGCGAGCGGTCGTCGGAGCCCGCGCCCGCGTGGACGACGTCGCGGTGCTCGGTGCTGATTCGGTCGTCGGCCACGACCTGCGAGTGTCGGGCGGCACGGTGGGCGTCGGCGAGCGGCTCGACGGCGAACCTGGATCGAGAGGCTGAGCATGCGCGCACTGGTCACCGGCGGCGCCGGATTCATCGGTTCCACCCTCGTCGACCGCTTGTTGGCCGAGGGCCACGAGGTCGACGTGGTGGACGATCTGACGAGCGGCTCGATGCGCAACCTCGCCGACGCCCGCGGCAATCCCGAGCATGTGTTCCAGCTCCACCGGGTCGACATCCGCGATGCGTCGGTCGCGGACCTCATCGAGCGCCGCAAGCCCGAGGTCATCTTCCACCTCGCCGCCCAGATCGACGTCCGGATCTCGGTGGCCGACCCGGTCCTCGACGCCATGATCAACGTGATCGGCAGCCTCAACGTGCTCGAGGGCGCCCGCCGGGCCGGCACCCGCAAGGTCGTGTTCGCATCCAGCGGTGGGACCATCTACGGCGCGCCGGACGGCGACGACCTCCCGGTCAAGGAGTCGTACCCGCAGGCCCCCATCTCGCCCTACGGCGTGGCCAAGAAGGTGGTCGGCGACTACCTGCACGCCTACCGAACGCTCCACGAGCTGGAGTACACGGCGCTGGCCCTCTCGAACGTCTACGGCCCGCGTCAGGATCCGCACGGCGAGGCGGGCGTGGTGGCGATCTTCGCCGGCCGCCTCTTGTCGGGCGAGCCGTGCACGATCTTCGGTGACGGCGCCCAAACCCGCGACTACGTCTACGTGGACGACGTCGTCGATGCGTTCGTCCGGGCCTCGGACAAGGGCGGCGGCCTGGTGCTCAACATCGGCACCGGCGTCGAGACCTCCGTCAACGAGCTCTACAACACGATGGCTCGCGTGGCCGGCGTCGACCGCTCCGCCACCATGGCCGAGGCCCGCGCCGGCGAGGTGCCACGTTCCTCGCTCGATGCATCACGCGCCGAGATCCAGTTGGGGTGGAAGCCCTGGACCGACCTGCCCACGGGCACCGCGGCCGTCCTCGAGTTCTTCCGCACCAAGCAGCCCTGACCCGGGCTACCGGAAGAGGTCCTCGGCCGGTGGGCGGACGATCTCGTCGTGGACGTTGCCGGTGCGCAGCCAGGACGCGTCGACGCCGCGGATGACCGCGACCGGCATGCCGGTGGCCTTGCCCAGCACGAGGTCGGCAGCACCGGCGAGCTCGTCGACGATGGCGACCTCGGTGACCTGGAGCTCGCGGCCCTGGGCGTCGGTGGTGCCGCGGTAGTCGACGATGGCGCCGATCCCGGCGCAGCCGATGGCCACGTCGGTGAGGCCCTTGCGCCAGGTCCGCCCGAACGTGTCGCTGACGATCACGGCGACCTCGACGCCGGCCCGGGCTCGGAGCCCGTCGCGGATGCGCCGCGCTGAGCGGTCGCTGTCCTCGGGCAGCAGGGCCGCCCAGCCGCGCTCGACGTTGGACAGGTCGATGCCGGCATTGGCACACACGAACCCGTGCTTGGTCTCGGAGATGACGAGGTCGCCCCGGCGCCGCAGCACGCGCACGGTCTCACGCTCCACCAGCTCCTTGTGGGCGAGTGGGTCGTCGGGATCGACGGCCACGAGCATGTCCTCGGCCTTGGAGACGATCTTCTGGGTCACGACCACGACGTCGCCGTCGCGGAGGCCGCCGTGGTGCTCGGTGACCGCGGTCGCGATGATCCCGGCGAGATCGTCACGGGCGTGGATCTCCCCGATCCCGGTGATGCCGAAGATCTCGAGCGACGCGCTCACGAGCTCACGACGGGTCGAGGAGGTCGGCGAGGACGATGCGGGCGAGGGCCGCCGATCGCTGGGGGGTGCTCATGATCGTGGGGGCGACGATGGCCCGGATGCCCTCGGCCTCCACGAGCCCGGCGAGGGCGGTGTCGGCCTCGTCGATCACGAGCGTGCTGGCGAGTGGGGCGTAGAGCCGGGCGATGCCGACCACGGTGTCCTCGTGGCCGAGCTCGCGGAGCAGCCGGTCGGCGGGGCCCTTGAGGGCGGCGCCGGCGACGATCGGCGACACCGCGATCGTGTCCTCGCGGCGCGCTTCCAACAGCGCCCGGATCCCCGGCACGGCCAGCACCGGGTCGATCGACACCACCGGGTTGGACGGCGCGATCACGACCTGGGTGGCGTCGGCCAGGGCATCGAGGACGTCGGGACCGGGCCGGGCCTGCTCGGCGCCGTCGAAGCGCACCGCCGCCACCGGCACGCCGTGCTGCCGGTGCACGAAGTACTCCTGGAACGACACCTCGAGCCCGGCGTCGGCGTCGTCTCCGGCGAGGGTGATCATCGTGCGCAGGCGGTCGTCCGTGGCCGGTAGCAGCCGAAGGCCGAGGCCCCACGCCGCGGTGATCTCGGCGGTGACCTTGCTGAGGGTGGCCCCCTCGGCGATCCGCTGCGTCCGGTAGAGGTGGGTGCCGAGGTCGCGGTCACCGAGCCCGAACCACGAGATCCCCCCATAGCGCTTCAGCGACTCCATGGCCTGCCAGCTCTCGCCCTTCAGGCCCCAGCCGGTCTCGGGGTTGATCTCTCCGGCCAGCGTGTAGGTGATCGTGTCGAGGTCGGGGCTGATGCGCAGCCCGTGGAGCTCGAGGTCGTCGCCCACGTTGACCACCGCCGTGATCGAGGCCGGGTCGACCACCTGCACGATCCCCGACAGCATCCGGGCGGCACCGACGCCACCGGCCAGCACCGTGATCTGCGGGTCCGTCACGGTGTGGGACCCTACCGGCGACCCGTGCTCCGTCCGGCCGTCGGCTCAGACCGGGCGGACGACCACGGTCGGCGCGAGCCGGCGGATGTCGTCGGGATCGCTGGTGAGCACGGTGCGGCCCGTCGCGAGGGCGAGGACGGCGACGTGCCCGTCGATCGCATCCGATGTGCCGGTGCGGGCGAGCAGTGCGCCGGCATCGAGCACGATGCCACTCACGTCGCGCACCCGAGGTCTCGGTCGGCGGCGCCGATCTCCTCGGCGGTCAGGGGACCGCCGGTCTCCTCGAAGAGTTCGTCCAGCATCTCGGTCAGCTCGCGGCCGGCGTCCAGATCGGCCTGCGCGGCGCGCTCGAAGAACGCGGAGACGCTGGTGGCGGCGTGGTGTTCCACGGCGGCGTGGACCGCGGCCAACACATCCGGGTCGCCGGAGATGGTGATCTCCGCCTTGGCCTTGATCATACTTTTGATCATCCGACTCCCTCCGGCTGGGGAGTCGAAAGGTGCCGAGCGGGGATGACAGCGAAGGTCGGTGGCCACCCGGGCGGCTGGGGCCGCGTCAGCGGGTGGGCCGCCTCAGCGGGCGAGCTGGTCGAGGTCGCCGCTCAGGAAGGCGATGTCGGCGTCGACCATCATGTGGACGAGGTCGGGGAACGGCGTCTTGGGTTCCCAGTCGAGGATCTTCGTGGCCTTGGCGTGGCTGCCCACCAAGAGCTCGACCTCGGCGGGGCGGAAGAACTTCTCGTCGATCTTGACGTACTGCTCCCAGTCGAGGCCGACGCGATCGAACGCGATCTCACAGAACTCGCGCACGGCGTGGGTCTCGCCGGTGCAGACCACGAAGTCGTCGGGCTGGTCCTGCTGGAGCATCAGCCACATGGCTTCGACGTAGTCGCCGGCGAAGCCCCAGTCCCGCTGGGCGTCGAGGTTGCCGAGGCGCAGCTCGTCGGCTTTGCCGAGCTTGATCTTGGCGACGGTGTTGGAGATCTTGCGGGTCACGAACTCGAGGCCGCGGCGCGGGGACTCGTGGTTGAACAAGATCCCGGAGCTGGCGTGGAGGTCGTAGCTCTCGCGGTAGTTGATGGTGATCCAATGGCCGTAGACCTTGGCCACGCCGTACGGCGAGCGCGGGTACAGCGGGGTGGCCTCGGTCTGGGGCACCTCCTGCACCTTGCCGAACATCTCGCTGGACGACGCCTGGTAGAAGCGGATCTCCGGGTCGACGATCCGGATGGCATCGAGGATGCGGGTGACGCCGAGGCCGGTGATCTCGCCCGTGAGCACGGGCTGCCCGAAGCTCGTCTGCACGAACGACTGGGCGGCGAGGTTGTACACCTCGGCCGGGCGGTGTTCCTGGAGGATGTGGATCATCGAGACCTCGTCGAGGAGGTCGCCGGGCACGAACGTGATCTTGTCTTGGAGGTGGGCGATCCGCTCGAAGTTCACCGTGGAGCTGCGCCGCACCATCCCGATGACCTCGTAGCCCTTCGAGAGGAGTAGTTCGGCCAGGTAGGAGCCGTCCTGGCCGGTGATGCCGGTGATGAGCGCGCGTCGTGCCATGGGTACGGTTGTAACCCGCCGCCCGCCTCGTGTCTGTCAACTGGGTTGGCACGACCCGAGATCTCGAAGGAGCGCCGGCCGGACCGTGGACACCTGGGAACCCACCTGGCCGGGCCGCCCCCCGGGCGCCGGTTCGCTCGGCCAGCGCCTCGCCGCGCTCCGCAACGACCGCGGGTGGACCCAGCAGCAGCTCGCGGATCGCCTGGGCATCTCCCGCGTGGCCGTCTCGCACCTCGAGACCGACCTGAACACCCCGAGCGAGCGCACGATCGCCCTGCTCGCCGGCCTGTTCCGCCTCGAGCCCCACGACCTCGTCGCCGGCACGAGCTACCCGGTGGCCAAGGCCGACCGGCTGCCGCTGGTGGTGGCCCGCTGGACGGAGGTCGAGCACCAGCTCGCGCTGCTCGGACGTGACCTGTCGTGGCTCGACGGAGACTCGGCCCTGGCCGGCGTCGCGACCGACGCGGCCACCGTCGAGCGGGTGTTGGCGTCGTGGGAGGTCACCCTGGCGAAGCTCGCCGATGCCGTGCACGACCAAGCAGAGGCTGATGCCCTGAGCCAGGCCCGCCGCGAGATCGGGCGGCGACGCGCCGGCGGGATGTGACCGCCGGGGCATGGCTGATGGCGGCCTCGGGGTCGATCGCCACGAAGCCGGCCAGTTCCTCGGCCAGCTCCTCGGCCAGGTCTGCGGTGCGGTCGTGGGGTCCGCCGGGTTGCCGGGGTGCGTCGGAAGCGCTGTCCTTCGGGAGCAGCATCGAGACGCACAGCCCGACGAGCACGACGCACGCGGCGAAGATCAGGGCGTCACGCGTCCCTGAGCCGATCGACCGGGTCATGATCTGCCCGAGCTCGGCGGCCGCCCGCGAGGTCGTGCCCGGCGCCGGTCGGTAGCCGGTGCTCGCGGCGTGGATCTGGGCGGCGGCCTGGGAGCGCACGCCTGGCGGCAGGGTGGCGGAGTGGTCCACCTCGCGAACCGCGTGGGAGACCGTCTGGGTGGTCACGAGGGTGCCGATGACGGCGATGCCGAGGGCGCTGCCCACCTGGCGGACCGTCGTGTTGGTGCCCGATGCGACACCGGACTTCTCGGTCGGCACGTCGGACAGGACCAGGTTGGTGAGCTGCGCGCTGGCCCAACCGACGCCGGTGCCGTAGCCGATCAGACCGGGCATCAGCCGGAGGAACGTGAGGTCGGGCCCGACGTGGAGCGCGATCCACAGCAGTCCGGTGGCCTGGATGGCGAGGCCGAGGCGGACGACTGCCGGCGTGCCGAACCGCTGGGCGAGGCGCCCGCCGATCGGTGCCGTCAGCAGGATCGAGAGGCCCATCGGCAGGACCCACAGCCCGTTGTGCAGCGCGGTGAGGTGCTTGCCCTCCTGGAGGAACAGGGCCAGCGCGTAGCCGAGGCCCAGCTGGCCCATGGCCAAGACGACGGTGGTGAGGAGGCCGTAGCGGAACGTGCGGTGGTGGAGGAGGCCGAACTCGAAGAGCGGGCGCCGATCCTCTCGCTCTCGCTTGCGCTCCACCCGGTAGAAGGCGGTCAGCACCGCCGCCGCGGCAGCCAGGACGATCGGGATGATCGAGATGGGCTGGGTCTGCGGCCACAGGTGGGCGCCCAGGATCGTGACGTCGTGGATCGGCGTGATCCATCCGTAGGACCCGCCTTCGCTGAGCGCGAACACGAGCAGGAACATGCCGACGGCGACGAGGGCCGCGCCCGGGAGGTCGAGGGGCTCTCGGGTCTTGCGCTTGGCCTGCGGGGCGATGGCGAGCAGGGTGCCGATGATGGCGAGCGGGGCGATGATCACGTTGATCCGGAACGACCAGCGCCACGAGTAGTCGCTCGTGAGCCAGCCGCCGAGCACCGGACCGAGGCCTGCTGCGGAACCGGCCACCGCGCCCCACGCCGCGAACGCCGTCGCCCGCTCCTTGCCGCTGAAGGTGGTGGACAAGATGGCGAGGGTGGCGGGCAGCATGAGCGATGCGCCGAGCCCTTCGATGATGGCTTCGCCGACCACCAGGCTGGCCACGTTCCACGACAGGGAGGCGAGGAGCGAACCGACGCCGAACAGCGCGGCGCCGACGATGAACACCCGGCGGTGGCCGTAGAGGTCACCCAAGCGGCCGCCGATGATCAAGAAGGTGGCGAAGGTCAGCGCGTAGCCGGTGATCACCCACTGCAGCGCCGGGAGCGTGGTGTGGAACTCCTGCATGATCGTGGGGATCGCCACACTCAGGACGGTGTTGTCGAGGACGACGATGACCGTGGCCGTGAGTGCGATGGCGAGCGCGAACCACCGCCGGGCGTCGCGGGCTCGAGCCTCGGCGATCTCGTCGGTCATGGCCTCGGCCACCAGGTGCTCCTCGCCCCCGACCAGGTCGACGGGGTCATCGATCCGTTCAACAAGTAAGGTACCCTGACGATCTTGGAATGCGGCAATCGGAGACCGTGATCCGCAGTTGATCGAACACACGTTCGATGCCAGGGTGGGCGGGTGGGATTCAACAACCCGTCGATGCCGTGGTCGGAGCTGGAGCGCCGGCTGACCGGGCACTCGGCCGCGCCCGAGTGGGCCGACGGGGGTGACTCACCGGCGTGGTCGCGCAAGCGCACGGCCTACGAGCCCCCTCCCGATCTGGCGTGGTCGGCCAAGCCGGGGACCACGCCCTATGCGGAGCTGCACTGCCACTCGAACTTCAGCTTCCTGGACGGGGCGAGCCATCCCGAGGAGCTGGCCGAGGAGGCGGCCCGGCTGGGGCTGGAGGCGTTGGCCGTCACCGACCACGACGGGTTCTACGGCGTGGTGCGCTTCGCCGAGGCGGCCCGATCGGTGGGGCTGCCCACGGTGTTCGGCACCGAGCTCACGCTCGACGGGCCGGTGCTGCCGCCCGTCGGCGAGCCCGACCCGCCGGGCGAGCACCTCGTCCTGCTGGCCCGCGACCCCGAGGGGTATGCCCGCCTGGCCCGGGCCGCCACCACCGCCCAGTTGGCCGGGCAGAAGGGCGCGCCGCGCATCGGGTTGGAGGAGCTGGCCGGCCTGGCGGGGGAGCGGTGGGCGGTGTTGTCGGGGTGTCGCAAGGGCCCGCTCTCGGTCGCCCTCGACCGCGACGGCCCGGCGGTCGCGGGCCGGGCGCTCGACCGGTTGGTGGAGGCGTTCGGCCGCGACCACGTCCACGTCGAGCTGTGGGACCACGGCGACCCGCTCGACGGTGCCCGCAACGACGCGCTGGCCGCGCTCGCCCTGCGTCGGGGCGTCGGGCTGGTGGCCACCAACAACGTCCACTACGCGGTGCCGTCCCGCCGGCGGCTGGCCACCGCGCTGGCGGCGGTGCGGTCACGGCGCAGCCTGGCCGAGATCGACGGGTGGTTGCCCGGCGGCGGCGGTGCCCACCTGCGCTCGGGGCAGGAGCAGGCCCAGCGCTTCGCCCGCTACCCCGGCGTGGTGGAGGCCGCCGCCGAGCTCGGCCGGGCCTGCGCCTTCGACCTGCGCCTCGTCGCGCCGAACCTGCCGCCCTATCCCTGCCCCGACGGCCTCGACGAGATGGCCTACCTCCGCCGGTTGGTGGAGGAGGGCGCGTCACGTGCGGATCGGTACGGCCCTCGTCCGGCCACGATCCCGGCCACGGGGGGCACGCGCGGCCAGCGAGCGTGGCGCCAGATCGACCACGAGCTCGGGGTGATCGAAGCCCTCGGGTTCCCCGGCTACTTCCTGATCGTGTGGGAGATCGTGGAGTTCTGCGGGCGCGAGGACATCTACTGCCAGGGCCGGGGGTCGGCGGCCAACAGCGCGGCGTGCTGGGCGCTCGGGATCACCAAGGCCGACGCGGTGGAGCTCGGGCTGTTGTTCGAGCGGTTCTTGTCGCCCGAGCGCGACGGCCCGCCCGACATCGACCTCGACATCGAGAGCGGCCGCCGCGAAGAGGTCATCCAGCACGTCTACCAGCGCTACGGCCGGCTCTGCGCGGCCCAGGTGGCCAACGTCGTCACCTACCGCTCTCGTTCGGCGGTGCGCGACATGGCCAAGGCCTTGGGCGCCGACCCCGGCCAGCAGGACGCCTGGTCCAAGCAGCTCGACCCGTGGAAGGGCGTGCGGGGCAACCTCGAGCCGCTGGGATCGGCGGCGGCCACGGCCGGTCCCACCATGCCGTCCCCTCCCGGGATCCGGGACCCGGCCACGCGCCCTCCCGAGACCGACCCGGCTCCGCTCGACCCGTCATCGCTCGACCACGAGATCCCGCTGGCCGTGCTGGAGCTGGCCGCCGAGGTGGAGCACTTCCCCCGGCACCTCGGCATCCACTCGGGCGGCATGGTGCTGTGCGACCGGCCCGTGAGCGAGGTGTGCCCGGTGGAGTGGGCCCGCATGGCGGACCGCAGCGTCCTGCAGTGGGACAAGGACGACTGCGCGGCGGCGGGCCTCGTGAAGTTCGACCTGCTCGGGCTCGGGATGCTCACCGCGCTGCACCACATGGTCGACCTCGTCCGCCTCCACACCGACCCCACGATCGACCTCGCCACCATCCCCCAGGACGACGCCGTCTACGACATGGTGTGCAAGGCCGACACCATCGGCGTGTTCCAGATCGAGTCCCGCGCCCAGATGGCCACCCTGCCCCGGCTGAAGCCCCGACGGTTCTACGACCTCGTGGTGGAGGTGGCGCTCATCCGCCCCGGTCCCATCCAGGGTGGGTCGGTCCACCCCTACATCCGCCGGCGCAACGGCAAGGAGCCCGTCACCTACCTGCACCCGTTGCTGGAACCGTCGCTGCGCAAGACGCTCGGCATCCCGTTGTTCCAGGAGCAGCTCATGCAGATGGCCATCGACGTCGCCGGCTTCTCACCGGGCGAGGCCGACCAGCTCCGCCAGGCCATGGGGTCGAAGCGCTCCACCGAGCGCATGGAGCAGCTGCGCGGCCGGCTCTACGACGGCATGGCCACCCGCGGCATCACCGGCCCGGTGGCCGACGAGATCTACGCCAAGCTCGCCGCGTTCGCGAACTTCGGCTTCCCCGAGAGCCACTCGGTGAGCTTCGCCTACCTCGTGTACGCGTCGTCGTGGTTCAAGCTCCACCACCCGGCCGCGTTCTGCGCCGGTCTGCTCAACGCCCAGCCGATGGGCTTCTACTCACCGCACACGCTGGTGCAGGACGCCCGCCGCCACGGCGTGGAGGTGCGGACGCCGTGCCTGGATGCCTCGGCCGACGTCGCCACGCTCGAGCCGTGTGAGGGGAGTGCCGGAGGGCTCGCGGTGCGGCTGGGGATCGGGTCGGTCCGCGGGATCGGCGCCGACCTGGCGGAGGCCATCGCCGCCGGTCGGCCCTACGTCGACATGGAGGACCTCGCCCGTCGCCACGCCCTCACCCTCTCGCAGCTCGAAGCCCTCGCCACCGCCGGTGTCTTCGCCTGCTTCGACGACGATCGGTCGGACCAGCCCATGACCCGCCGCACCGCGATCTGGGCGGCGGGAGCCGTGGCCCAGGGATCGGCCGACCAGCTGGCCGGGATCGTCACCGGCACCTCCGTGCCCACGCTGCCGGGCATGGACGACCGCGAGCACGCCATCGCCGACCTGTGGGCCACCGGCGTGTCCCCCGACGGCCACCCCACCCGGTTCGTGCGCACCGAGCTCCAGCGCCTCGGTGTGGTGCCGGCAGCGGGGTTGGCCGGCCGCGGTGACGGCAGTCGAGTCCTGGTGGGCGGCGTGGTCACCCACCGCCAGCGTCCCGCCACCGCCGGCGGCACCACGTTCCTCAACCTGGAGGACGAGACCGGCCTGGTCAACGTGGTGGTCTCCAAGGGGTGCTGGGTCCACCATCGCCGCCTCGTCCAGACCGGCCCGGCCCTGCTGGTCCGCGGCCGCCTCGAGACCGTGGAGGGCGTCGTCAACGTGATCGCCGAGAAGATCTCCCTCCTCCCGTTGTCGGTCACCCTGACCTCCCGCGACTTCCGCTGACGGGTCGTGCCTTGTGGGTTGGACCTCGAGGTGGCTGCTGCGGCCGTCTCCCTCGACGCGATGGTGTGGCTCTCGGACCGAGGTGCCGCCGGCGTGCTCCCCGCGGTCCTCGCCGCCGAACGGATCCCCTGGAGGCTGGTCCCGGCCCCGCCGGTCCTTGACCCGAACAGGCGCCGCCGGTCAGTTCTCGCCGACCACCCGGAGCACGGCCGGGCTCACCGGTTCGGCCACATCGAGGGTGGCGCGGATCGCACTGGCGGTGGCCTCGTCGGCCGGGAGCCAGGCGATGAGGCGGTGCTCGTGGTCGCTGAGGTCCATGGCCTCATAGGTGAGGCGCAGCTCCCCGGCGTCGGGGTGCACGAGCCGCTTCGGGCCCCGCCGCTTCTCGGCGACCGGGTGGGCCGACCACCGTTCGGTGAAGTCGGCCATGCCTTCGAGTTGGGCGAGCAGCGCGGTGAAGCGGGGATGTTCGCCCCAGCGCAGGGAGGCGGCCCGCAGCCGGCTCACCTGGGCATCGGCGGCGGCGTCCCAGTCGGGGTAGATCGTGTGGGCGTCGGGGTGCAAGAAGACGTGGTGGGCGAGGTTGGCGTGGTCGACCAGCCCGAGCGGGTCCACGAGCGTGCGCCAGGCCTGGTTGGAGGCCACCACGTCGTTGATCGGGTCGACCACGAACGCCGGCGTCGGGTCGAGTTGGTCGAGGAGGATGTGCACGGTGGGCGCCACGTCGTCGACGAGCGCGGGCGCGGCCGGGCAGAACTCCGCGTTCGAGGTCTGAGCCGCCAGCCTGGCCAGGTGGGTCCGGTCCTCGAGGCCGAGCTGCAGCGCGTCGGCCAGCGCCGACAAGACAGCGGCCGACGGGTGGATGTCGCGGCCCTGCTCGATGCGCACCAGGTAGTCGATGCTCACCCCGGCCAGCGTGGCCACCTCTTCGCGGCGCAGGCCGGGCGTACGGCGCCGGCCGGTGTCGCGCAATCCCACGTCGGCCGGTGACAGCTGCTCGCGGCGGGTGCGCAGGAACTCAGCGAGGGGAGCGATCGATGCCACGACTGCAGTATGGCGGCGCCGAAGCCCGATCAGCCTGGCCCCGCCAGTACCAGGATGGACCCGGCCTTCCGGGTGCGCCCGCGAGGGCGCAGGGTCGACGTCATGACCACTGCAACCACCTCCCTCCCGCTGGCGCCCGGTCACTGGGCGCTCGACACGAACCACTCGTCGGTGGGCTTCACCGTCCGCCACCTCGGCGTCTCCAAGGTCCGCGGCCGCTTCACCCGCTTCGAGGCCGACGTGCTGATCGGCGAGACGCTCGAGACCACCAGCGTCACCGCCTCCATCGACATGTCCTCGATCGACACCGGAAACCCCGACCGCGATGCCCACGTCCTCAGCGCCGACATCATCGACGTGGGCGCCCGGCCCACGATGGAGTTCCGGTCGACCGCCGTGTTCGGCGCCGGTTCGGAGTGGCAGGTGGACGGCGAGCTGACCATCGGCTCGGTCACCCAGCCGATCAGCCTGGCGGTCGAGCTCGGCGGCGTGGAGACCTTCCCCGGAGGCGGGCCGCGCCACGCCGGCTTCGAGGCCGCCACCACCGTGCGCCGCAAGGACTTCGGGATCGACATCGCCATGCCCCCGGGCGTGAGCGGCGCCATGCTCGGCGACGCCATCAAGGTCGAGCTCGACCTCCAGCTCCTCGAGCCCGAGGCCGCTCCCGCGGCGAGCTGATCCTGGCGCCACGACGGAGGCGGGCGGCTTCGTTGTCAGACCCGGGTGCGAGCATGGGTGCCATGACCGACGTGGCCCCCGCCCCCGCCCTGGATCCGCCCGCCCCCGAGGTGGCGTCCGCGGCTGCCTCCGTGCTGGCCGAGCTGGCTGGTCCGGAGGCGGTCCTGCGGCCAGACCAGCTCTCGGCGATCGACGCGCTGGTCACCCATCACGAGCGGGTGCTGCTCGTGCAGGCCACGGGTTGGGGCAAGTCCGCGGTCTACTGGATCGCCACCCGGCTCCTCCGGGCCGCGGGCGGCGGGCCCACGCTCGTGGTGTCGCCGTTGCTCGCGCTCATGCGCAACCAGGTGGCGGCGGCGGAGAAGGCCGGCATCCGCGCCGCCACGATCAACTCGGCCAACGTCGACGACTGGCGGGCCATCGAGGCGCGCATCGCCGCCGACGAGGTCGACGTCTTGCTGATCTCGCCCGAGCGCCTGAACAACACCCGCTTCCTGGCCGAGTTGCTGCCGTCGCTCGCCGCCTCGGTCGGCTTGCTGGTGGTCGACGAGGCCCACTGCATCTCGGACTGGGGGCACGACTTCCGGCCCGACTACCGCCGCATCGCCGACGTCTTGGCCGGTCTCGGCGCAGGCGTCCCCGTGTTGGCCGCCACCGCCACGGCCAACTCCCGCGTGGAGGCCGACGTGGCCGGCCAGATCGGGGAGGGCACGCGTACGTTCCGCGGCTCGCTGGATCGCCCGAGCCTGCACCTGTCGGTGGTGTCACTGCCCACATCGGCTGACCAGTTGGCTTGGGTGGGCGCCTGGGCCGGGGACCGGGCGGGGCCGGGCCTCGTCTACTGCCTCACGGTCTCGGAGGCCGAGCGGGTGGCGTCGTACCTGATCGATCGGGGCGTGCGGGCCGCGGCGTACACCGGCTCCACACCGGCGCCGGAGCGGGAGCGCATCGAAGCCGGCCTCGACGACGGTTCGGTCTCGTGCGTCGTGGCCACCAGCGCCCTCGGCATGGGGTACGACAACCCGCACCTGGCCTACGTCGTGCACCTCGGCTCGCCGTCGTCGCCGATCGCGTACTACCAGCAGGTGGGCCGGGCCGGGCGGGGCCGGGTCGATGCCGAGGTGGTCCTGCTGCCCACGGCGGCCGAGGCCGACATCTGGAAGTACTTCGATTCCACGTCGATGCCGCCGGAGGCCACCGTGACCGAGGTGCTGGGCGTGCTCGAGCGGTCGGGCCCGTGCACCATCCCCGCGCTCGAGTCCATGGTCAACCTCCGGCGTGGCCGCCTCGAAGCGTTGCTCAAGATCCTCGACGTCGACGGAGCCGTCGATCGCGAGGGTTCGGCGTGGTTCCGGACCGAGCAGCCATGGGCTTACGACTCGGCGCGCTACGAGCAGCTGGCCGCCTCCCGCGCCTCGGAGCAAGAGGCGATGCGGCGGTACCAGCGCACCACGGGATGCCGCCTGCGGTTCCTGCGCGAGGAGCTCGACGATCCCGGTGCTGCCGACTGCGGCCGCTGCGACCGATGCCGGGGCGAGGCTGCCGCCGCTGGGGTCGATGCCGACGAGGTCGCCCGCGTCACCCGGTTCCTTCGCGGCGCGGTCGTGGTGGTCGAGCCTCGCAAGCAGTGGCCCCGCGGGTTCGAGGGCCGCTCCGGCAACATCAAAACCGACGTGCGAGCCGAGGAGGGCCGAGCCTTGGCGTTCGGCACCGACCCCGGCTGGAGCGAGGTCCTCGGTCCCTTGTTCGCCCGGGCTGACGCCCCGCCGTCCGACGACCTCCTGCGCGGTGTCGCTGCTGCTCTGAAGGCCTGGCCATGGGGGCGCCGGCCCACGTGGGTCACGTGGGTCCCGTCGCGCCGCCGACCCGAGCTGGTGGGGGGCTTGGCGGCGCGGTTGGCGGAGATCGGCAGCATGGAGCTGGTCGACGCCGTCCGCCGGGTGCGCGCCGACGCTGTGCCGCAGGCCCGGATGGACAACTCCGCCACCCAGGCGGCCAACGTCATCGATGCCTTCGCCTTCGGCCGAACCGACGGCGGCGGAGACCTGCCGCTCGGCCCGGGCCTGCTGATCGACGACGCAGTCCGCTCGGGATGGACCATGGCGGTCGTGGCCGAAGGGCTGCGCGCCGCCGGATCGGGGCTCGTGCTGCCGTTCGCCCTGTGGAAGCGCCCCTGATGGACCGAGGGCGGCGGCTCGATGGCGACGGCCTACCGTGCCCCGGTGCCTGTGCGAGCGGTGGCCTTCGATCTCGGTGACGCCGACCTCCGTGACCCCGAAGCAGGGGACGTGATCGAGGAGCTGACCCACCGGTACGTGCTCGGCCTGGTCACCAACGGCGACATCGATCCCGGGCGCTCGGGTGTGGCCCGGGCCTTCGCGTTCCGGCTCGCTGCGGACGATGTCGGGATCCGCAGGCCCGACCCTCGGCTGTACGCCATGGCCGCCGCGGCAGCCGGGTGCCACCCGAGCGAGCTGGTGTCGGTGGGCGACCAGCCCGACGAGGACGTCGCCGCGGCCCAGGCCGCGGGCTGCCGCGGGGTGTGGCTCGACCGCACCGCGGCGGCGTGCCCGCCCGGCATCGAACCCGATGCCACCATCGCCGACCTCACCGAGCTGCCTGCCGTGCTGGCTCGCTTCGATGCCGAGGAGCATGCCGCCGCGGGCTCGGTTGGCACCGGACCCCACGCCGAGCCCTGGCCCGACGACACCCGGCTCGATCCCGACCTGCTGGCCGCGGGCGACCGACGCAACGTGGTCGACCGGTACCGCTACTGGAGCGAGGAGGCGATCGTCGCCGACCTCGATGAGCGCCGCCATCGGTTCCACGTCGCCGTCGAGAACTGGCGGTCCGATCACAACATCGGTGCGGTGGTGCGCAACGCCAACGCGTTCGGCGCCGCCGCCGTCCACATCGTCGGCCGCCGCCGCTGGAACCGCCGGGGAGCGATGGCCACCGACCGGTACCTCCACCTGCACCAGCACGACACCGTTGCCGCCCTGGTGGCGTGGGCCGCGGGGGAGGGGCTCCCGATCGTGGGGGTCGACAACATCGACGGCTCGGTGCCCCTCGAGCTCACCGAACTGCCCGATGGCTGCGTGCTCCTGTTCGGCCAAGAGGGGCCGGGCCTGTCGCCCGAGGCGGTGGCGGCGTGCGACCGGGTCTGCTCCATCGCCCAGTTCGGTTCCACCCGATCGGTCAACGCCGGCGTGGCGTCGGGCATCGCGATGCACGCCTGGATCCGCAGCCACGCCGAGCTCCAGTCCGGCCCCGACATCGAGGTCGAGGTCGAGGCCGAGCGGTAGCGTCCGCCCATGGCGCGCCGGTTCGACTCCCAGGCCGTCCAGGCCGAACTGCTCGAGTTCACCCTGGGGCTCCCGGACGCCGAGCTCGACCATCCGTGGGGCGACACGGTCGTCAAGGTCAACGCCAAGAAGAAGATCTTCGTGTTCCTCGGCGGCGACGATCCCGACGCCGACCATGCCATGAGCGTGAAGCTGGTCGAATCGCACGAGCAGGCGCTCCAGGCCCCCGGCACGACACCGACCGGCTACGGGCTCGGCCGGGCCGGTTGGGTGTCGATCCAGCTCACCGCGGCTGCTCCCCCCATCGGTGTCCTCGAGGACTGGATCGAGGAGAGCTACCGCCAGGTGGCATTGAAGAAGTGGATCAAGGTGCTCGACGCGCGGTCCGGGTAGCCCGCCGCACGCCGCGCGCCGCGATCAGGGTCCCGCCCGCGACCGCGGCGACCACGATCCCCGTCAACAGGGCGCCGAGCAACGTGACGTTCGGGCACGACGCCGGTTCGTCGACCCACTCGGAGAACCGCAGCACCCGCCCCGCGACGCGCACGCGGCCCGATGCCACGTCGCCTGGCCGGAAGCCCGGCCCGCCCCACGCCGTACCGTCCACCGCGACGGCTTCGACCGAGTACCGCTGGTTGCGGTCGAGGTGGTTGTCCGGGCGCTCGTCGACGATGTCGTACCCCGGGTAGCGGCGGACGATCGGGAGGTCGAGCGTCGCCGGCTGGCCATCGATGTGGACGGCGGACCACACCGCCTTGTCCGGTTGGTCGCTGCCGTACACGTCCATCCGCCCGATGCCGGCGTGCTTGCGGTCCCCACCGCACGGCTTGAACGCGATCACCGTGGTCTTGTCGACCCGGGCGATGCCGACCGACGGCGCCTTGGGTCCGCAGCCGGCGAGCGCCACGAGCCCGACGGCGATGGCGAGGGCGCCGGCGATGGTGGACGCGCCCCCGAGCCGCCAGTGCGCTCCTCGGCGCCGACGCGAAGCCCGCTCGGGCGCCGAGGTCATGCTCCCATCCTGGCCGCCGGTTGGGCTCGCCACCGCACCGGTCCCTAGCGTTCGCCCGTGGCCAACAAGCGAGATACCGCTGCCCAGAAGCGCGCCCGGGAGAACCGGGCCCAGCGGGAGGCGCGGCAGGCTCGCACCAAGGCGGCGTCCACCCCCCGCCCGTCGCGGGTCGCGCCCGCCGCCAAGCCGGGTGCCGCGACCGGCAAGCGGGTCGGTCGCTTCGGTGCCCCCGGCCAGCCGAAGCCGCCGCGGCGCCCCCGCCTCGGTGACGCGCCCGTCGACGTCGAGACGCTCCAGGGCTCCTACATCCGCCGGCTCGTCCAGGTGCCCGGGGGCAGCCAGGTCACGATGGCTCTGGCGATCAGCGCCCTGTCGGCCTTCCTGGCCGCCACCGGCAAGTCCCTCGCGCCCGAGGGCAAGGTGCTCTCCAAGAAGGTCAAGCCGACGCGGTCGCTCATCGACGCCTACAGCGTGTCGGGCGCCGCGCTCCGCGTGCTGATCCCGGTCGCGATCATCGCCGTCGCGTTCGCCCTGGGCCTGAGCCCGAAGCGGCGGCGCGTCTGGCTCGTCGTCACCCTCCTCCTCGCCCTGGTCTTCTTCCTCGGCGGCGTCATCTACATCTACTTCCTGTTCCCGCTCGGCCTCATGGTCTACGGCCTCTACCGGGCCAACAAGATCGAGGGGCCCCAGCCGCTGTTCGGCGGCCGGGGCCGGGCATCGAGGGCCGCCACCGACGATGGCGACGCCACCACCGAGAGCGTCGACGAGGGCTGACCTGCGGGTCCGCCGCGGCTGCTTCGCACTGCTCGAAACACCCTTGACGGAGGCCCCTTCGTGAGGGATGGTGATGGCGCGTCGGATGTCACGTCCGGCGGCACGGAACGACCACCATCCGCCATGAAACGGGGAGGTGAAGTGCACACCGTGAAGTCCCCAGAGCACCTCGAGCGTTCCCCTCCGCGCTGAGCCCGCTGGGCACCCTTCGGTCGACCGGGACGGCATCGCCACCCGTTCCCATCACGGACCGCGGATGCGCCACGGGAGGAAGCCTCGGCGAACCTCCCTGCTCGCCACCGGGCCCGTCCACACATGCGGCGGGAGCGGTCCCGCCCCGGTCGACACCTTCAGACATCCCGCCGGCCTGCCACTCCACCCGTGGCGGACCGGCGGGATGCTCGCGTCTGGCTGCGGATCGGGCCGCAGCGCGGGCGGGGACCAGTACGGTTGCGCGCCGTGACCGCACCGCTCCGCCTCCTCAGCGTCCACGCCCACCCTGACGACGAGGCCTCCAAGGGGGCCGGCACCGTCGCCAAGTACGTGGCCGAGGGGGTCGAAGCGACGCTCGTCTGCTGCACAGGCGGGGAAGCGGGTGACATCTTGAACCCGGCGATGGACCGCCCCGAGGTGCGCGAGCGCATCGACGAGGTGCGGCGCGAGGAGCTCGACCGCTCGGCGGAGATCATCGGGTTCGGCGAGGTCGTGATGCTCGGGTATCGCGACTCCGGCATGCCGGACTCACCCGAGAACGCCGATCCCCGGTGCTTCGCTCGGGCTCCGCTCGACGAAGCCGTGGGCCGCCTGGTGGCCATCATCCGCCGGACCCGACCGCAGGTGATCCTCACCTACGGCGACGACCAGGAGGGCTACCCCCACCCGGATCACCTGCGGGTGCACGACATCTCGATCGTGGCCTGGGATGCGGCCGCAGACCCGGAGCTGTACCCGGAGGCGGGCGAGCCGTGGGCACCGCAGAAGCTCTACTACTCGACCTGGGCGCGGGCCCGGATCTTGGCCATGCACCAGGGCTTCCTCGACGCCGGCCTGGAGTCGCCGTTCGACGACCGGTGGTTCGAGCGGCCGTCACAGGACGATCGGATCACGACCAAGGTCGACGTCAGCGAGTTCTATGCCGCCCGCTCGGGCGCGCTGAAGGCTCACGCCACCCAGATCGATCCCGAGTCGCCGTTCTGGTTCGGCCTCCCCGACGACGTGATGACGAAGCTCTACCCCTGGGAGGACTACCAGCTGGCGAAGAGCCGGGTCTCGGCCCCGACGCCTGAGTCCGACCTGTTCGCCGGGTTGCGCTGATGGCGATCCTCGGGTCGCCCGCATGGCTCGAGCAGGCCCACGATCCGACCGCACCGGTGCTCGCCGCCACGGGCGACGCGGTCTGCGTCCAGTACGTGGTCCCGGGCGGACCCGACGGGGAGGTCCGCTACGCCACGGTGGTCTCGGCCGATGGCTCGATCGACGAACCGACGGGCGAGATCGCCGACCCCGATGTCACCTTGACGATCACGTACCCCGAAGCCGTGGCCATCGTCCACGGCGAGGTCTCGCCCAACGCCAGCTTCATGCGGGGCCGGACCAAGGTCGCCGGCCACACCGGCGTCCTGCTCCGGCTGCTCGCCGCCTCGCAGGAGCCTGCCTACGAGGCAGCCCGCGCCCAGCTCGCCGCCCGCACCGATCCCGCCTGATCGCCCGGGTCAGGCTCGCCGGCGGACGAGCGTGGCGGTGAGGTGGTGGGTGAGCGCGATGCCCACGGCGGCCATGCGAACCTCGTAGTGCAGCGTGTCCCCGTCGATCGTGAGATCCCGTTCGACGGCGGTGATCGCCTTGGCCGTGGCCGTGAGCCCGATCGTGGTCGTGCGGAACCGGAGCGTGCCACCGCCGGTCGACGGCGAGAACGATCCCGCCGCCACCTCGGCGACGCCGGTGGGGTGGGCGAGGACCAGCTCGGCGTGGTCGGGTCGCGGGAGGCGGACGAAGCCGGACTCGGCGTGGAGGGGGCGGCCATCGTCGAGGGCGTGCGTGCGCTGGCCGTACGCGAGGAACGGCTTGCCGACGTGGCCGAAGGTCACGGTCTCGCGGTAGGAGAACGACTCGATGGTGGGGTAGTCACCGCGCCCCTCGCCCGACCAGGTGCCCACCAACCACGACAGCGGTCGGATGTCGGGATGCAGCTCCGGCTCGCCGGCCGCATCGCCCGTGGGTGTCACGACGACGTGGCGCGCGTGCGTTGGAGGTCGCGCAGCGGGAGGTAGCCGATGCGGTGGATGCCGGCCCGCTCGAGCAGAGCCGGGAACTCGGTGTCGAAGCAGATGAGGTGGTGGTCGTCGACGCGGCGGGACCACTCGTCGTCGAAGGCGCGCTGCTCGGGGGTGTCGAGCGCTGGGCGGAGGTGCAGTTCGGTGACGCCGGGCTCGAGGTCGTGGATCGCCTTCTCGATGGTGCGCCGGCTGCCGATGCCAGGGACGTGCACGAAGTGGTCGGGCGAGACGACGCCCTCTGCCTCGGCCAGTGCCCGGAACGGGAACCCGACCGAGCGTTCGGTGGATGCGTCCGGGAGGCGGAGCGGGAGCGCGAACTCGACGGCCAGGTCGAGGTAGATGTCGAAGAACTCCGGCCGCAGGGCGAGCGCACCGAGGTGCGAATCGAGGTGGCTGGCGTCGAAGCCCCACAGGATCGCTCGCTCGATCTGGGCCCGCAGCTCGCGGCGGG
>JAOBWM010000037.1 GCA_025463365.1 Acidimicrobiales bacterium | reverse complement strand
CCTCACCGCCGCTCAGCTCATGCGCCAGAAGATCCCCGAGCAGCTCGAGGTGGTGGACGCCCTCCCCCGCAACGAGACGCTGCGCAAGGTCCTCAAGTTCAAGCTCCGCGAGGAGTACGCCACCAAGACGTGGCCGTAGGCTCCGTCGACCCGATCCGGCCCGACCCGAAGGAGGGCCCCGTGCTCGGCCGCAAGGACTACACCCGAGACGAGCTCGACAACGGCAAGGCCGCCGTGGGCCGCCAGCTCGCCGCCCACGAGACGCTCGCCGAAGCCATCGCCGCCGACGAGGAGGCCGCTGCGGCGTTCGAGGCGTTCGACGGGCAGCTCTTCAACAACCTCATGCTGATGCTCGACCGGCTGTACGTGCACCGCGTCCGCGCGGTCACGGGCAAGGACACGAATCCGCTCAACGAGGTCGAGCTGATCTGCGAGTCCCTCATGAACAACGGCGGGGTCTTCGAACCCGGCAAGGTCGTCAAGTACAAGCAGGACGAGTCGGTGCTGAAGCTGGCCCCTGGCGACGAGATCCATCTCTCGGCGGCCGGCTTCGAGCGGCTGTCGGCCGCGTTCTTCGCCGAGCTCGAAGCCCGGTTCGTCGCGGCCTGAAACCGAAGCGGCTCAGGGCTTGGCCTCCGCCCAGCTCCTGATCACGGTGGTCTCGGCAAGGAACCGCACCGCTCGCATGGGCGACCACCGCGCCGCCGCCTCCTGGAGCGAGTCGTCGACCATCGTCGCGGCGGCATCGCCGTGCTCCTCGGGGACGTGCACCAGGAGCTCGTCGTGCAGGCACAGGACGATCCGAGCGTCGAGCGCGTGGCCCCGCGCCCGCACCGTGACGGCCCACACCTTGAACAGCTCCGCGGCCGCCCCCTGGACCATCGCGTTGCGGCCGTAGCGACCGCGGGCCGCGGCTTGCGAACGGGCCTCGCGGTCGGTCAGGTCCCCGATGGCGCCGTCGCCCATGCGCACGAGCCGGCCGCCGTAGGTTCGCAGGTCGGTGCCGACCTGGGCGGTCCGATCGGCGGCTTCGAGGTATTCCATGGCCACTGGATAGGTCCGCTGCAGGCCGCGCAGGGCCTGGGCACCGTGCCCGGTGGTCTGGCCGTACATGGCGCCGAGCACGGCGACCTTGGCGGTGGCCCGATCGACGCCCAGCTCGGTGGCCACCGGGGCGTAGAGGTCGTCGGCCTGGGTCGCTCGGGCCAGGGCGATGTCGCCGGACACGGCGGCGAGCACCCGCGGCTCGATCTGGCCGAGGTCGGCGCGCACGAAGACGTGACCCGCCTCCGCGACCACGCCGCCGCGCAGGTCGGTCGGCATGTTGTGCAAGCCCGCCGAGGCGGTCATCCGGCCGGCGGCGCCGTCGGACGCGGACCACTCGCCACGGAACCGGCCGTCGTCGCCGAGGTGCTCGTCGAGCCAGCCGTACCCGAACGTCGTCAGGACCCGCTCGGCCTTGCGCCACGTGAGCAGGGCGTCGACGAGCGGGTGCTGGTCCCGGATCGCCTCGAGCCGCCAGGCCCGCGTGTCGGGGACCTCGATGCCGACGCTGCGCAGCAGCGACTTCACCTGCCCGGGACTGCGCAGGTCCCACGCAGTGGTCGCCGGAACGTGGCGAAGGACATCGGCATCGCGAGCGGCCCGGAGCTCGGCCGCCTCCCGATCGGACCGTGGGCGGGGCCCCACGTACGTCGCCACCATGGCGTCGGCGGCGGCGCGGTCCACCGGCAGGCCGTCGACGGTGAGCTCGGCGCACAGCAGCTCGGCCGCCGACTCCGAGCGGACCGTGCTCACGATCGCCGGTCGATCGGAGGCGGCCAGAACCTCGACGGCGCCGCGCTGGAGCTGGACCACATCGGCCAGCACCCCTGCCCAGCGGGCGATCCGCGCCGGGTCGGCCATCCAGTCGCCGGCGAGCCAGTCGGGGCGGAGGTAGCCGTCGGCCCGAACCGGATCCTCGGGGTCCCCGTCATCGGCGATGTGGCTGAAGAGGTCGACGGGTCCGACCGCCGGCAGGTCGTCGGTCTGCAGCTCGTGGAGCCGACCCCACACGCGGCCCGGATCGGCCCGCCACCCGCCGAACAGCAGCCGGTGGACGGCGGCCACGTCCCACGACCGAGCCACGCGCGTCCCGCCTCGGACCAGGTCCAACGCCGTCGCCTGCGACCACATCACCCAGCGCGGCCCGATCTCGCGCTCGACCGTGGCGACGGTGGCGAGGGCGGCAACAGGGTGCGGAGCATCGACGAAGGACGGAGGCCCCGTCCCGACGCCGGCGATGCCCAGGCCGACGCCCGGGGCCACGACCACCGCGACCAGGTCGCCCGGACCCACGCCCGCTCGACGCAGCTCCGGCAGCACGCCGGGGACGCTACGCCGTCGCCCCACCCCGTCGGGGCGGTCGGGGTCGGTCGTCAGGTGTTGGCGTCGAGCCTCAGGTGTTGGTGTCGTCGGGGGGAACGACGGCGGGGTCCGGGAAGATCTCCGCGGCCCCCGAGGCGTCGGCGGTCGGCGGGCTCGGGACGCGGAGACCGATGCCGTACGAGGTCATCGACAGCGAACCGGCAGCGCAGCCGTCGACCAGGACCTCGGCCGGCTCGCCCGCCGCGGCAGCGAGGCCGGCGAGGTACAGCATCGGGAGGAAGTGGTCGGGGGTCGGCACCGCTCGGGCGAAGTCGGGATGGTCGACCAGCCTCCCGACCGCGCCAGGGTCCGTCGTGAGGAGCTCGCGCGCCGCGTCGTCGAAGCGATGCGCCCAGTCGAAGCCCTCATCGGCCAGCCCGAAGTCGACGGCACGGAGGTTGTGGACGATGTTGCCGCTGCCGAGCACGAGGACGCCCTGCCGTCGCAGCGGCGCGAGGGCGGCGGCCAGTTCGAGGTGCTCGTCGACCGTCTTCTCCGCGTTGACGCTGAGCTGCACGACCGGAACGTCGGCATCGGGGAACACCTTGACCAGGACAGACCAGGCGCCGTGGTCGAGGCCCCAGCTGTCGACGTCCTGGCCGACCCACCGGGGCTTGGCGACCTCGGCCACGAGCGCCGCCACCTCGGGCGAGCCAGGTGCCGGGTACTCGACGGCGAACAGCTCGGCGGGGAAGCCGTAGAAGTCGTGGATGGTCCGGGGCTGGGCCATCGCGGTGACCGCGGTGGCGTTGAGGTACCAGTGCGCCGACACCACCACGATGGCCTTCGGCTTCGGGATCGACCGCCCGAACGCCGCCCAGGACTGCGTGTAGCGGTTCGACTCGAGGGCGTTCATCGGGTTCCCGTGCCCGAGGAACGCCGCAGGCATGGGCTCGGCTTGATCCACGTCGGGCTCCTCGATCGTCAGCCGGTCCTTCGTACCACCTCCTTGGAGGCCCTACCTCCTGACGGCCGGTGCCGCGGGATCAACCGCCGGGGCGAGCGCCACCGCCGCCACCGGGGAAGCCACCGGGGAACGCGCGGGCTCCGCCGCCGCCCTGCCTCGTCCCGTTGGTCGCGGTGCCGTTGGACGAGCTGGTGGCCGACCCGGGCAGGGGCAGGCTGAGGTCCGCGAGGACGACGCGCTGGCCGGCGGTGAGGCCGCTCTTGATCTCGGTCCAGACCCGACCGACGGCACCGACCTGGACCGAGACCTGCTCGGTCTTGGTGCCGCTGAGCACCTCGACCGTGTGGCGGGTGCCGGTCGTCGTGACCGCCGAGGTCGGGACGGCGAGGGCGTTCGTCGACGCGTCGGTGACGATCTCGACCGATGCCGTCGCCCCGTTGCCGAGCGACGATGTGTCGCCGGTGAGGCCGATCACCACCGGATAGGTGGTGGTGCTGCCGCTCGTGGTCCCGGCCACGCCGATGCTCACGACCTTGCCGGTGACCGCGGTCTCGGACCCGTCGGGCACGACCGTGGCGGCCTGGCCGACCTTGACCTTCGGGACCTTGGCAACGCCAACCGTGGTGCTCACCTCGTAGCCGCCCGTGCCCACGACGACGACCGTCGCGGTGTCGGAGGCGGCCGTGACATCGTCGCCGACCGCGAGGTCGACCTTGGCGACCGTGCCGCTGATCGGCGTGACGATCGTGGCCTGGGCGAGGGCCTGCTGGGCCACCGCGACCTCCGACGTCGCCGCGTCCACGGCCTTCTGGTACGAGACGAGATCCTCGGCCGACGGGCTCTTCGTCGCGGTGCCGGCGCCGGCGCCCGAGGGCGAGCCGGTCGAGCCCGGGCTCGAGGTGGAACCCCGTCCGGCCCCGCTCCCGGTGTTCGAGGAACCGGTTCCATTCCCTGTCCCACCAGGGCTGCTCGAACCTGGGCCGGAGCCCGTGCCCGTGCCCGTGCCCACACCGGATGCGGCGCGGGAGAGCAGGTCGGCGTAGGTCGCGGACGCATCGCTGACCGCTTGCTCGCTGGCCGCGACCGCCCGCTGGGCGTCCTGGACCGCCGCGAGCGCGGTGGTGCAGGCGTCGATCGTGTCGCTGGGCGTCGTCGCTGTCGTCGTCGTGGTCGTGTCACCAGACGTCGTCGAGGTCGTGGGGTCCGCCGGAGCCGTGGTGGTCGTGGTCGAGGTGTCGATCGCCGCGCACACCTGGTCCGCGGACTCCAGGGCGGCTTGGGCGGTGGCCAGATCCGCGTCGACCTGCTTCTGGGCGTCGAGCACCTTCTGGGCCGCGGCGCGCAGCTCGGCCGCGGTCGGGGACGGGGCGGCCGGCGCCATCGTCGTCGGCGTGCCGGCGGTGTCGGCGGTGTCGGCGATCGGCCGGACGATGCCGCCGACGCCGGAGGTCGATGCCAGCGAGCTCGACGTGGCGAGGCTGGTCGGTGTGGTGGAGGTGGCCGAGGCCGAGGACTGGAGGGTCGACGCGCCCGATGGCGCCGAGCCGGCACCGGAGCCACCGGAGGAACGGACCAGGGCGCTCACGTCCTCACCGTTGAGGGCCTTCTCCAAGATCAGCTCGGCCTGGTCGAGCGCGGCCTGCTTGGTGTCGAGCGCGTCCTTCAGGGACTGGGTGTCGAGGGTCGCGAGGCTCTGGCCCGTCGACACGGTGTCGCCCACCTGGACCCGCACCGCAGAGACGGTGCCGGCGACGGGAAAGGCCACGGATGCCTGGGACACAGGCTCGATGGTCGCGACGCCGTCGAGCACCTGGTCGACCTCACGGGTCGCGGCGGTCGCCGTGCGGTAACCGGCCGGCGCCGACGAGCCGCGGGTGGCCACGGCGACGCCGCTGCCGACCACGACGACGGCCAAGCCGCCGGCCGCGAGGCGACGCCAGCGGGCCGGCCCCTTCGCCTGGGTGGAGAAGCGGGTGGACCGGTGGGCCGGTGTGGGGCCGGGCACGGGATCGTTGGAGGGCATGGTCACTCGTTCCGGAGGGCGTCGATGGGCGCAAGGCGGGCGGCGCGGGATGCGGGGTAGACCCCGAACATCACGCCGATCCCGATCGCCATGGCGATGGCGGCCGCGGAGGCGCCCGCCGAGAGGATCACTCGGGTGTCGGTCAGGTGCGGCAGGACGACGGCGCCGATGAGGCCGATCCCCACACCGAGGAGACCACCGAAGAACCCGAGGACGGAGGCCTCCACGAGGAACTGGCGACGGATGAATCGGGGTTGGGCGCCCAGCGCCTTGCGGAGACCGATCTCGCGGATCCGCTCGGTGACCGAGACCAGCATGATGTTCATGACGCCGATCCCGCCGACGAGCAGCGAGATGGCAGCGATCCCGCCGAGCATCACGGTGAGCGTCTTGTCCACCGAGGTCGCGGCCGTGAGGATCGATTCCTGGGTGGCGATCGAGAAGTCGGCGCTGCTCGAAGCGGTGATGCCGTGGAGGTTCAGGAGCGTTCCGTTCGCCTCCTGGTAGGCCGCCGAGAGGGTGTCCGATGATGTCGCCTTCACGTAGATCGAGCTCACCGAGTCGCGGGTGGTCCCGCCGATCAGACGCTGCGAGTAGGTGGAGGCCGGCACGATGGCGAGGTCGTTGTTCGTCGTCTGCTCGGAGGAGCTGAGCTCGGCGAGCACGCCCACGACCTTGAGCTGCTTGCCGTTGTAGGTCACGTACTGGCCGACCGGGTCGCCGCCCGTCGGGAACAGCTCGGTCGCGGTGCTCGACCCGAGCACGACGACAGCGGCGGAGCTCTGTTGGTCCGCATCGGTGAGGAACCGGCCCGAGGTGACCTTTCGGGACCGGACCTCCTGCCACGACTTCGTCGTGCCGGTGAGCGTCGTCGTCCAGTTGGTCGTGCCGTTGGTCAGCGAGACGGAGGAGGTCGACACCGCGGCGACGGCCTGGATGTCCGGGGCGACGGCGCTGTCGGCGAGGGAGGCAGCGTCCTGACGGGTCAGCGTCGATGACGAACCGAGCCCGCCCCGAAGGCCGGAACTGCTCGTCGTGCTCCCCGGCGAGACGACCAACAGGTTCGTCCCGAGCTCGTTGATCTGGTCGCGCACCTGGGCCTTGGCCCCGTTCCCGAGGCCGACCGTGAGGATCACCGCGGTGATCCCGATGAGGATCCCGAGCATCGTGAGCGCGGACCTGAGGCGGTGGGTGCGGACCGCCTCGGTGGCGGTGCGGACGGTGTCGCGCCAGTTCATGCGCCCACCAGCGCCGGGCCGGTCGCGACGACGTGGCCGTCGTGGATCTGGACCAGGCGCTCGGCGCGCCCGGCGACGTCGGCCTCATGGGTGATCAAGACGATGGTCCTTCCCGAGCGGTGGAGGTCGTCGAGCAGGTTCAAGATGTCTGCGGTCGACGTGGAATCGAGGTTGCCGGTGGGCTCGTCGGCGAGGATCAGCGCCGGCTCGGTGACCAGCGCTCGGGCCACGGCGACTCGCTGCTGCTGGCCGCCGGAGAGCTCGCCGGGCTTGTGGTCGGCCCGATCGGCCAGCCCGACCTGGGCCAGCGCGGCGAGGGCTCGCTCCTTGCGCTCGTGGCGATCGACGCCGGAGTACACGAGGGGAAGTTCCACGTTGCGCCAGGCCGAGAGGTAGGCGAGCAGGTTGAACTGCTGGAACACGAACCCGATGTGGCGGTTGCGCACCTCGGCGAGTTGGTCCTCGCCGAACGATGCGACGTCGTCGCCGGCGAGGTGGAAGGCCCCGGACGTGGGGACGTCGAGGCAGCCGAGGATGTGCATGAGCGTCGACTTGCCCGAGCCGGACGGCCCGACGATGGCCACGAACTCTCCCTCGCTGATCGTGAGGGTGATGCCCTGCAGGGCGTGGACCTCGAGGGAACCGGACGCGTAGGTCTTGGCCACGTCGACCAGTTCGATCACGGGCGGGGCGTTCACGATCCGGCTCCTGTCCCAGCGGCGCCACCCTGGCCTGCGCCCTGGCCGCCGCCCTGGCCGCCGGGACGAGCACCCCCGCCGCCGAGGCCGCCTGGGAAGGCGAGGACCACGGTCTCGCCCTCCTTGAGGCCGCTGGTGATCTGCTCCATCGAGCCAGAGGTCAAGCCGGTCGTCACCGTCCGGGTCTCGTCCTTGCCGTTCGACGACACGGTCACGGTGGACGCTCCGTTCGTCGTGGTGACCGCGAGGGTCGGGACCTGGATGGCGTTCTGCACCTCGGCGTAGGTGATGGCGACCGTCACCGTGGCGCCGACGTTGTAATCGCCGCTCGTGTCGTTGAACGCCACCGTCACCGGGTACGACGCCACGCCTGAGCTGGCGTCGGCCACCTTGCTGACCTCGGTCACCAGACCCTGGGCGCCCTGGGTGGGGGCGGCGGGGGCCGTGGTCGTGGTCGTGCTGCCGTTGGTCGATCCGTTGGCGCCGGCGTTGGCGTTGCCTCCGCCGGGGAAACCGCCACCGGCGAAACCGCCTCCACCGAAGCCGCCGAAGCGGGACGTGGTCGCCGTGTTGGTCGACACCGTCACCGCGCCGACCTGGCCCACCTTCACGTTGGACACATCCGCGCTGTCGACGGCCAGGTCGACCGTGAAGCGGCCAGTGCTGATCACTTGGATCTGGGCCGTGCTCGTGGTGCTCGACGAGCTCGAGGAGGACGAACCACCCGGCGCGGTGCCTGCACCCGTGCTCGACGAGCCGAGCGTGCTGGCCGACTGGCCCGACCCGCTGGCGGACCCGGTCAGCCCGGTGCCCCCGGTGCCGGAGCTCGACAGCTCGTCGCCCGTGGCGATGTTGACCGCGGCGACGGTGCCGTCGAACGTGGCCACGAGCTGGGCCCCGTCGAGCGCCTGCTTGGCCGTGTCGAGGGCGTCGTTCGCGGAGTTGATGGCCGACTGGTCGGCCTGGAGCTGGGTGTCGGAGGCGGCCGCAGCCGTGTCATCGCTCAAGGTCGCTTCGGCGTCAGCCACCGTGGACTCGGCGTTGGTCACCGCGGCCTGCAGCGCAGCCGAGTCCAACGTGGCGAGGACCTGGCCCTTCTTCACGGTCTGCCCGGCGGCCACGTCCACCGCGGTGACCGTCCCAGCAGAGGTGAAGTTGAGGTCGTCGGTCTCGGCGGCGGCAACCGTCCCGTCGGCCGTGACCGTCTTGGCCAGCGGGCCCTTGGTGGCGACGACGGTGCGCTGGTTGGCGCCGGCCGTCGTGCTCGGGGTGCTGTCAGCGGGTCGGACGAATGCGAACCAGCCTCCGAACGCCAACAGGGCGGCCAGCGGCATGATCACCCAGGGCTTGAGCAGCTTCTGGCGGATGGTGGTCAACGGAGGATCTCCTCGGGACGGACTGCGGGGTGGTCGGAGCGGGACTTCGCGGTGGGACGGACCGGTGAGCGCTCCCCAGTGCTCATCGGTGCCGCCCCACCGGCGAGTGGGTCGCGGTGGTCCCGATCCGGCGGGAAGGACCAGGACCACCGCGACATCCGAGCGGCCACAGGGGCAGCCGGTCGGAGAAGGGTCAGATGGTCGTCTGGGTCGTGTTGCCTGAGCCGGCGCCGGCCGGCGGAGCCTGACCGCCGCCGCCACCGCCACCGCCACCGCCGAAGCCCGGCCCGGCCGTGAGGGCACCCTTGCGGATGCTCGTGGCGGTGACGGTGCCGTTGGCGTTGTCGCCGGTGACCCGGACGGTGTCACCCACGGCCAGGTCGCTCAGCTTGCGTGCCTTGGTGATGGTGACAGCGGTGTCGGAGGAGGTGGTGACCGTCACGGTGTCGCCGGCAGCCGTCTTCACGGTGATCGTGTCGCCGGCCACCTTGGTGATCGACCCGACCGTCGGCGCTCCGCCACCGCCGCCGGGGAACTGGCCGCCCCCGGGGAACTGGCCGCCGCCGGGTCCCTGGCCCTGACCGCTCTGGCCCTGACCACCGCCGCCGGGGAACTGACCCGGCCCGCCGGCACCGCCGCCGGGACCGGCGACCTGGCCGGCACCGTTGTCGACGATGCGGGTGGCGGCCACGTTCGAGCCCGACGTGGTGCCGGTCACGAAGACGTTGTCGCCTGCGGCGAGATCACTGACCGAACCATCGACCGTCTCGGTCACGGTCGTGGCGCTGGTGGTCTTGACCGTCGTGGCGGTGCCGTCCTGGCCCGTCACCGTCAGGGTCGACCCGTCGACCTTGCTGATCGTGCCCGTGGTGCCCCGGCCACCGAACCGACCGCCGGGGCCACCGGCGCCGCCGTACCCGTTCTGGGTCTGGCCCTGGGCCGCGGCGCCGCCGCTGGCGACCGCGGCCGGACCGTTGGAGCCGCTCTTCGAGATGGCGACCCCGGCCCCGACCGCGAGCACCGCAGCCGCCGCACCGGCTGCAACCCACGTCTTCCACGAGGTCGACTTCGACCCCTTCGAGCCGCCGGGCCCGGAGGCCGCCGGCGGCGTCCCCCAGGGGTCACCGGTCGGGGGCACCGCGCCAGCGGGGGGCACAGCAGCACTCGGGGGCACAGCAGCGCCTGGGGGCGACGCCCACGCGGGGCCGCTTTCAGACGGGGGCGTAGTGGAGACGCCATCGGGATTCGTCGGCTGTTCGCCGTCGGAGGGTGGGGAGAAGTCGGACATCGAAGCTCCTTGGAACCCGACCTGGATGGCCGGTTCGGACGGCGCCCATCCTCCGGCCCCAACCTCAGAGGACCCTGGGAACCAGGTCATATACCCCGGGGACCTTCCCGACCCCGACCCCGACCCTCCGGCCCAGCGCACCCGAACTTGTTGGCCGTGGTGCGATCGGGCGAACGAGGTCAAACCTGCGGAGGTCGCCGGTCATGGCGACATCTCACCAGGGGGGTCTGACAGCGGAGCGGGCCCTCGACCGCGACCCCGACCACGGGGAGCGCCTCGGCCGTGGCCCGCCCCACGAACTTGTTGTGCGAACCGTCCGCCTCGGTCGGTTCCCACAACAAGTTGGGGGTCGCGGGGAGGGGGTCGCGGGGAGGGCGTCGGGGGCGGGGGGGCGACCGCGGGCTATCGGGGGAGGCGGAGGGAGTAGCCGATGCCGCGGACGGTGTGGATGAGAGGCGGGTCGGTGGCGTCGATCTTCTGGCGGAGGTAGCTGATGTAGGTCTCGAGCACGGAGGCGTTGCCGGCGAACGTGTAGTCCCAGACGGCCTCAAGGATCTGGTCCCGCGTCATGACGCGCCGAGCGTTGACGAGGAGGTAGCGCAGGAGCTTGTACTCGGTCGGGGTGAGCTCGATGAGGCGGCCGTCGCGCCAGACGTCACGGGTCTCGTCGTCGAGCTCGAGGTCGGCGAAGGAGATCTTCGACTCGCCGGCCCCCGCGCCGGCGGAGCGGCGCAGCACCGCCTTCACCCGCTCGATGAGCTCCTCGATGGAGAACGGCTTGGTGACGTAGTCGTCGCTGCCCAGCCGGAGCCCGGTCACCTTGTCCTGGGTGGTGTCGCGCGCGGTCAGGAAGATGATCGGGATGCGGGTGCTGGCCCCTTCGTCCCGACGCAACCGCTTCGCCACCTCGAAGCCGTCGAGGTCGGGAAGCATCACGTCGAGCACGATCAGGTCCGGTGCGTGCCGGGCGACGGCATCGAGGGCTGCGCGCCCGCTGGCCGCCCGCTCCACGTCGAACCCCTGGTACCCGAGGCCCATGGCGAGCAACTCGGTGATGTGCTCTTCGTCGTCGACCACCAGGACCCTTGGTTGCGAACCGGAGGCTTCGGTGGACATCTGGGCTCCCGGGAGACGAGGGGTGGGCGACGGGCGACACGGTACGGGGACCGGCCGGAGCTGGGAAGCGATCGCGCCGATCTCCCAGCGAACTCCCAGACAAGGCGGAGTCGACCTTGAGGAGGCGGGCCCACGCTCCTTCCCATGACCGCCACCCACATCTCTCCCTCCACCACCGTCCCGGCCGACCCGGCCGTCATCCCACCGCCGACCAACCGATGGGCGCCCGGCCTCGCCGAGGTCTTCGTGCCGGCATCGGAGTACCGCCGGCGGACGGCGGCCGTGGAGATCGTCATCCCCGTCTACAACGAGGAGGCCGGTCTGATCTCGTCGATCGAGCGGCTGCACGCCTACCTCGATGATCAGTTCCCGCTTCCGTGGCTGGTCACCATCGTCGACAACGCCAGCACCGACGACACCTGGGGGCGCGCCTGCGCCCTCGCCCACCGCATCAACGGGGTGCAGGCCCGCCGCCTCCCGCTCAAGGGGCGGGGCCGGGCGCTGCGGGCGGCGTGGATGCAGAGCCCGGCGCCGGTGGTGGCCTACATGGACGTCGACCTCTCGACCGGCCTGGATGCACTCCTCCCGCTGGTGGCCCCGTTGCTGTCGGGCCACAGCGACCTCGCCATCGGCACCCGCCTCGCATCGGGCTCCCGCGTGGCACGCGGCCCGAAGCGCGAAGCGATCTCGCGCACCTACAACCTGATCTTGCGGACCGCGCTTCGCAGCGGGTTCTCCGACGCGCAGTGCGGCTTCAAGGCGATCCGCACCGATGTGGCCCGGGCGCTCGTGCCGCTCGTCGAGGACGAAGGTTGGTTCTTCGACACCGAGCTGCTCGTGCTGGCCGAGCACAACGGGCTGCGGATCCACGAGGTCCCGGTCGACTGGGTCGACGACCCGGATTCCAGCGTGAACATCGTTCGCACCGCGACCGACGACCTCAAGGGCGTGAGCCGGATGATCCGCCGCTTCGCCCGCAACCAAGGGTGGATCGAGGAACCGACGAGCACGGGCGACCGGCGCCGCGCGGTGCCGACCGAGCTCGGCGGCCAGCTGGTGCGCTTCGCCTCCATCGGCCTCGTCAGCACGGTCGTCTTCGCCGTGCTGTTCGCGGTCCTGCGGGCCCCGCTGGGTCCCGTCGGGGCCGACCTCGTGGCCCTCGCGCTCTGCGCCGTCGCGAACACCGCCGCCAATCGACGTCTCACCTTCGCCCAACGAGGCCCGGCCGGTCGCCGCCGCCACTGGTCGGCCGCCCTGGCGGTGTCCGCGCTTCCCCTGGTCCTCAACATCGGCGCCCTCGGCGCAGCCGACCTCGCCGGCGTCCACTCCCTCGCAGGCCTGCTGCTCTGGCTGACCGGCGCCAACGCCCTCGCGACCGCCGCCCGCTTCGTGACCCTCCGCAACACGATGACCACGACCGGACGCGCCACGACTCGCCGCACGACGCCTGCCAACGCGGCGGCCGCAGGCACGGCGACCGAACCAGGATCGAGGCGGTCGGTGATGATCGATCCCGGCCACCACGCCGTGAAGGTCGTGCAGTGAGCCCCCGCCTGCTGGCTCGAGCCCGCCAGCTGCTCCGCTACGCGGCGGTGTCGGGGATCGCCACCGCCACCAGCCTGACCGTCCTCGGTGTCCTGGTCGGCACCCGATCCCTGAGCCCCGGCTGGGCCAACCTCGTGGCCACCGCAGTCGGCACCGTCCCCTCCTTCGAGCTCAACCGTCGATGGGTCTGGGGCAAGACCGGTCACCGCTCGATCGGCGCCGAGGTGGTCCCGTTCTGCGCCCTCTCAGCCGCCGGGCTCGGGCTGTCGACGCTCACCGTCACGTTCGCCGGCCGCTGGGCCGACCATGCCGGCCTCGCCACCTCGACCCGAACGCTTGCGGTCCAGGCCGCCAGCCTCACCGCCTTCGGCATCCTCTGGCTGCTGCAGTTCGCCATCCTCGACCGGGCCCTCTTCCGGACGAAGGCGGATCACGTCGAGACCATTGCCATCGTCCACACCGATCCGTCCGACGCCCCGTCCCACGACCCGTCCGACGTCCCGTCCACCGCTCCCGTGACCACCGCCGCTCCCCGTCCCGCGTTGGAGCGCGTCGTGGCGTGAGCGTGCGGTGGCATCGCCGCCCCCATCGGGTGGGGCAGGATCGGCGGGACCCCGTCCGCCTCCAGGTGCACCCGATGACCCTTCGCTCCCGACTCGTGCTCGCGCTGGTGGTGCTCTCCACCGTGGGTCTGGCGATCTTCGGTGTCACCACCTACTCCCTGTACCGCCGGTCCCAGGAGCGGACGCTCGACCAGCAACTGGCGTCGATCGTCGACAGCCAGGCCACCCGCCTCGGCGCCATCGCCACGTCGACAGCCACCTTCGACCCGGATGACTGCTCGGTGACCTTCGGCCAGTCGAACACGGCCTCGGCCAACCCTCCGAACACGCCACCCACCGGCGGCGGTCGAAGGCTCCCGGGCTTCGCTCCGGGTCAGAGCCTCGACGGCTACGCCGAGCTGCGCAGCGCCAAGGGAACGGTCCTGGCCTGCCAGGACACGTTGTCGGGCTCGGGCCGACCAAAGCTGCCCGATGACCTGAAGGTCACGTCGAAGCGCCAGTTCCTCACCGTGGGCTCCACGTCGGGCGGCGGCCAGTGGCGAGCCATCGTCACGACCCCCGACTTCGTCAACGGGCCCGGAGGACGACGCCCGAACCCCGACCTCGAGGCCCAGCTGAAGACGCTCGCCGGCTCGAAGGTGATCGTCGCCGTGCGCACCAGCGGCGTCGATGCATCCATGGACCGGCTGCTGCGCATCGAACTGATCGCCGCGCTCGTCCTGCTGAGCGCGCTCGGCACCGGATCCTGGTTCATCCTGCGCGGTGGGCTCCGGCCGCTCGAGGAGATGGCGGGCTCGGCGGCCACCATCACCGCCGGCGACCTGTCCCAGCGTGTGGAGCCTGCCGACGCCCGTACCGAGGTCGGCCAGCTCGGACTGGCGCTGAACACCATGCTCGACGGCATCGAGGTGTCCTTCCAGGAGCGCGACGCCACCGAGCGCCGCCTGCGGCAGTTCCTGTCGGATGCGAGTCACGAGCTGCGCACGCCACTCACCTCGATCCAGGGCTTCGCCGAGCTGTTCCGGCTGGGCGCCGACAACGAGCGCCTCGACCTCCCGGTGATCCTGCGGCGGATCGAACAGGAGTCGGCCCGCATGAAGGTCCTCGTGGAGGATCTGCTGCTCCTTGCCCGTCTCGACGAGACCCGGCCCGCCGAGACCGAGCCCGTCGACCTCTCGGTCCTCGCCGCCGACGCGTGCACCGATGCCGTCGCGGTCGCCCCGGACCGGGCCGTCACGTTGGACGCGCCCTACCCCACCGTCGTCCGCGGCGACTCGCACCACCTCCGCCAGGCCATCTCCAACCTCGTGACCAACGCGGTGAGGCACACGCCTGATGGCTCTCCGATCGAGGTGTCGGCCAAGGCGTCGGGAGACCGAGCCACCGTGACGGTGCGCGACCACGGGCCCGGGCTCGACGAGGCCTCGATCGCCCACGTGTTCGACCGCTTCTGGCAGGCCGACTCTGCACGCGTCGGCACCGGTTCGGGCCTGGGCCTGTCGATCGTGGCCGGGATCGCCGAGGAGCACGGCGGCACCGCCCACGTCGAGAACGCGCCCGACGGCGGTGCCGTCTTCACGATCGACATCCCCATCGCCGGCCCCCGCAGCGCACCCGACGACGGTTCCGACGTCACCTGAGCGTCAGCGGTCGAGGGACTCCGTGGTGCCCGCGAGCCAGGCGGCCGCGAGCTCGTCGCGACGCTGGTCCCACTCCTCGGAGGTCAGCGCGTAGCGCACGTGGTCCTCCCAGACGCCGTCGATCTCGAGGTACCGCTCGGCCGTCCCCTCGTTGCGGAGGCCGAGCTTCTCGACCACGCGGCGGCTCGACGTGTTCCGCGGGATGATCGAGATCTGGACGCGGTGCAGGTGCAGCTCCTCGAACGCGAAGCGAACCAGCACGACCACGGCCTCGGGCATGAGCCCCTGCCCGGCCCACTTCTCGTCGATCCAGTAGCCCACGTAGGCGTTCTGGAACGGGCCCCGTTGGATCGACGACAGGTTGATCTCGCCGCAGAACGTGCCGTCCACGAAGACCCCGAACCCGTACCCGGTGCCGAGCTGGCGCTCGCGCTGGCGGGCGCTGCAGCGGACCGCGAACGCGTCTCGATCCTGGGTGGTGTCGGGCTGGCCGAGCAGGCGCTGGGGCTCCCAGCGCGTGAGCCACGGACCGCACCGGTGGCGCACCTCGCGCCAGGCCGCGAAGTCCGACAGCACGAGCGGACGCAGCATGACCCGACGGCCGAACAAAGCAGTGGAGCGCTCGACCATCACGCCTACCCTGCCGACCGGACGGCGTCGAGGGCGGCCGGGTCTTCGAGCGAGGACACATCGCCGGGGTCCGAGCCCACCGCCGCGGCCCGGATCGCCCGACGCACGACCTTGGCCGATCGGGTCTTGGGCAGCGCCGTGGTGAACCGCACCTGGCTTGGCTTGAAGGACTTGCCGAGCGCATCGGTGACCACGCCCACCAACTCGGCCCGCAGCGTCTCGGTGGGCTCAGCCCCGTCACCGAGCACGACGTAGCACCACAGGGCCTCGCCCTTGACCTCGTGGGGCACGCCGATCGCCGCCGCCTCCGCCACCGACGGGTGGGCCACCAGCGCCGACTCCACCTCGGCCGGGCCGAGGCGCTTCCCGGCGATCTTGATCGTGTCGTCGCTGCGACCGCGCAGGTACCACTGGCCGTCCTCGTCGATGAGGGCCCAGTCGCCGTGCACCCAGACGTCGGGCCAACGATCCCAGTAGGTCTCGAGGTAGCGCTCGGGTGCCTGCCACAGCCCTCGGGTCATGCCGGGCCACGGCTTGGTGCAGACCAGCTCGCCGACCTCGCCGCGGACCGGCCGGCCCGCGTCGTCGAACACGTCCACGGCCATGCCGAGCGCGGGCCCGCCCAGGGTCATGGCAGTGAGCGCCTGCACGGGATGCGGTGACAAGAAGCACGCGCCGACCTCGGTGCCGCCGCTGATGTTGACGACCGGGCAGCGGCCGCCCCCGACCACCTCCGCGAACCACCGATAGGGGGTCTCGTTCCAGGGTTCTCCGGTCGAGCCGAGGATGCGCAGCGCCGAGAGGTCGTGGCTGGTCACCGGCTCGTCGCCGTGGGCGAGCATGGCCCGCACGAGGGTCGGACTGATGCCGAGGATCGTCACGGCGTGGTCCTCGAGGAACGCCCAGAGGCGGTCGGGCTCGGGGAAGTCCGGGGCCCCCTCGAACAGGCACACCGTGGCGCCGTTGGCGAGGGTGCCCACGATCTCCCATGGACCCATGATCCAGCCGAAGTCGGCGAACCAGAACAGGCGGTCACCGGGCCGGCAGTCGAACTGGAACGCCACCTCCTCGGCGATCTTCACGGTGAACCCGCCATGGACGTGCACCGAACCCTTCGGCTTACCCGTCGTTCCCGACGTGTAGGCGATGAGGAGCGGGTGCTCGCTGTCGACAGCCTCGGTGGCCACCGGCTCGGCGGACGGACCTGGCCACGGCAGCGTGGTGACCCGGCCGTCGGTTCGTTCCTCGACCTCGCCCACCCGGGGGACCACGACGATCGTCTCGACGGTGTCGACCCGGGCGACCGCCTCGTGGGCCGTGGCCAGCATCGGCACCGGGGTGCCGCGCCGATAGAAGCCGTCGGCGCACAGGAGCGCCTTGGCCCCGGCGTCCTCCAACCGCACCGCGATCGCCTCGGCGCCGTAGCCCGAGAAGACCGGCAGGAACACCGCACCGAGCTTGGCGACGGCCATGGCGGCCACGACGGTCTCGGGGAGCATCGGCAGGAAGATGCCGACGGCGTCGCCCAGCCCGATCCCCCGGTCCCGCAGCAGCGCTGCGAGCCCGTCGACGTGGCGGCCCAGCTCGGCATAGGTGAGCACGCGCACCTCGCCGTCCTCGCCCTCCCACCGCACGGCTTCGGCGTCAGGCGACGCGTCCACCCAGCGATCCACGCAGGCGGCGGCCAGGTTCGTCTTCCCGCCGGTGAACCAGGTCGCCCACGGGATGCCCTTGCTGGTGTCGAGCACCTGCTCGTAGGGCGTCGAGAAGGGGATCCCGAGGAAGGTCGCCGCCTCGCCCCAGAACCAGGCGGGGTCGGCGATCGACTGGGCCAGGAGGTCATCGAACGCATCGATCCCTTGCGCCGCCATGAACCGGCCGACGTTGGTCTGCGCCACCGTCGCGGGGTCAGGTTCCCAGATGGCCTCCGTCACGGAGGGGCACCTTACGCGGACAGCCCGGATGCCGTTCCCCCGCCGTTCCCCCGCAGGTCCCCCGCAGGTCCGGCCGGTCAGCCGACGAGCGAACGGGCCAATCCGTCGAGGATGTCGGCCTCGCTCACGAGGATCTCGTCGAGCGACAGCCGGCGGTAGATGGCCACCAGGGCGCAGCAGCCGCCGACGATCACATCAGCCCGTGCCTCCTCCAACCCGGGGTTGTGGAGTCGGTCGGCGCGGTTCTCGGTGGCGAGCGTGCGGAAGACGTCCTCGGCGGCGTCCTTGGTGAGCACGAAGTGGTGCACCGCGTCGCGGTCGTAGGAGGCCAGGCCGAGCTCGACGGCGGCGACGGTGGTCACCGTGCCGGCCAGGCCCACCACCGTGCGGGCTTCGGCCGACTGCGGGATCTGGAGCTGGACGTCCTCCAGCCAGGCGTCGGTGTAGCTGATCGCGGCGGTCAGGTCCTCGGGTGCAGGTGGATCGTTCACGAGGAACCGCTCGGTGAGGCGCACGCACCCCACGTCGAGCGAGAGCGAGGCCTCGATCTCGCCGTCGGGCCCACCGGTCCCGTAGACGAACTCAGTCGAACCGCCACCGAGGTCGAACACGAGGAACGGGCCGAGCGCCGGATCGATGTCGGCGGTGGCACCGAGGAACGACAGGCGGGCCTCGGCGTCACCCGAGAGCAGTTCGGGCCGCACGCCCACCGCCGCCTCGGCAGCGTCGAAGAAGACGTCGCGGTTCGAGGCATCGCGGCTGGCCGACGTGGCGGTCATGCGCACCCGACCCTCCGCCACGCCCTGGCGGTCCATGACCTCGCGGTACTCGCGCAAGACGGCCACCGTGCGCTCGATGGCCTCGGCATCGAGCGATCCGCTGGCGTCGACCCCTCGGCCGAGTCGGGTGATCCGCATCAGCCGCTCGATCGTGACCAGCGGGCCGGCGGCGCCGTCGAGGTCGGCAACCAAGAGGCGCGTGGAGTTGGTCCCGACGTCGATCGACGCCACCCGTTCGGTCATGGGGTGATCCTCTCAGGTCTCAGGCGGCGTCCGGTCACCGTCGCCCAGCTCGAGGTGGGCGTGCACCCAGGCGCCCACCGGGTCGGGACCGCCGGCCAGCCACCAGCCGTAGTGGGCATGGAGGCACTTCACGCCCACGCGCGTTCCGCCGACGCCGCCCGACGGCCGGGGGCCGCTCCAATCGGCGGGCAGGTCGGCGTCTCGTTCGGCGGCGTAGCGGTCGTGGGCCACCGCGATGGCATCCAGGCCGATCTCGTCCTCCACCCGGTGCACCCCGCCTCGGCTCTCGATGCGGCTGACCATCGTGCGCTCGGGCTCGCCGAGCAGCCAGTAGCGCGTGGGCATGGGCGTGCCGTCGGCCAGGAGCGGGTGGTTGCGGATCACCACGGGCGATCCGTCGCGTGCGTGGCGGACCACGATGCGGAAGTCTCCCTTCGGGGCTCGGTCCAGCAAGGCGGTCACGGCCGCGAGGTCGTCCGGCGTGGGTGCATCGTCGACCACGACCACCTCGGGCCGCGGGTCTCGCTCGGCCACCTCAGCGCACGAGATCGGCGGGCACGACCGTGACGGGCCACGGCACCGAGATCTCGAGGCGCTCTTCCCCCTCGGCATGGCCCACCGACGTCAACGACCCGCCCGACTCGGTGCGCTCGAACACGTCGACGGTCGGAGCGCCGACCGCTGGATCGACGATCCAATAGGCGGCCGCGCCTCCCCGGTCGTAGGCGGAGTACTTGGCCGTGACGTCATAGGTGCGCGTCGAAGGCGAAAGGATCTCGACGACGAGCATCGGGGGCACGTCGAAGTAGTTGACCCCCGGAGTCGCGAGGACCTCCGGCGTGGGCGTCGGGGTCACGATCAGATCGGGTTCGTACCAGTTCTCGTCAGCGTCGGGGCGCCATGCGGTCGGCGCGGGAAACACCTCGATCCCGGGCGGGGCGCCGGCGATCAGCAGGGCATACAGGCGTGTGAGGGCCAGCTGGTGGAGCTTGGTGGGCGGAGGGTTCACGATCAGCATCCCGTCGATCAGCTCGTACCGGAGGCCGTCGTTCGGGAACTCCTGGATGTCGTCCACCGTGAACCCGGTGGCACCCTGGGGAGAGAGGCGCGAGGCGATCGCCATGCCCGAGATCCTACCGACCACGTCTGACACGCAAGCCGCCCGCTGCTCCTGCGTGGCCCAACGCCCGAAGGGGATGTCGACGTCGTAGGTGGGCATCAGTACGAGCGGGGCAGCCCGAGGACGTGGGTGGCGACGTAGGCCTGGACCATCTCCTGGCTGACCGGCGCCAGGCGCATGAGCCGGGCCTCGCGCCAGTACCGCTCGACGTGGTACTCGCTGGCGTAGCCCATGCCGCCGAGGGTCTGCACGGCCTGGTCCGCGGCGAAGTAGCCCGCCTCGGCGGCGAGGTACTTCGCGGTGTTGGCGGCTTCGCCGCACGCCAGCCCCTCGTCGTAGCGCCACGCGGCGTCCCGGATGGTCAGCTCCGCCGCCCGCAGGTCCATGTGGGCGCGGGCCAGCGGGAAGGCGATCCCCTGGTTCTGGCCGATCGGGCGGTCGAACACGATCCGCTCGCCGGCGTAGGCCACGGCCCGGCGCAGCGCGGCGCGGCCCGTGCCCAAGGCCTCGGCGGCGATGAGGATCCGCTCCGGGTTGAGCCCGTCGAGGAGGTACCGGAAGCCGTCGCCCTCCTCGCCGACCCTGTCGGCCACGTCGACCGGGAGGTCGTCGTAGGCCACCTCGCACGACACCACCGCGTTGCGCCCGGCCTTGGGGATCGGGGTGATCGTGACCTCGGGTCGCTGGAGGTCGGCGAGCAGCAACGTCATCCCGTCGGTGGGCTTGGCGACCTCGGCTCGGGGCGTCGTCCGGACCAACAGCAGGACCTTGTCGCAATAGGGCGCCTTGGTGGTCCAGACCTTGCGACCGCGCACGAGGTAGTGCGACCCGTCGGCCGCGAGGGTGGCACGGGTGCTGATGCGCGACGTGTCGGTGCCGGCATCGGGCTCGGTCACGCCGAAGGCCACGTGCAACTCGCCCGAAGCGACCCGGGGCAGCACGCGGGCGCGCAACTCCTCGGACCCGTGCTTGATCACCGGTCCCATCCCGAAGATCGAGAGGTGGATCGCGGACGCGCCGTTCATCGCCGCACCGGAGGCGGCCACCTCCTCCACGACGATCGATGCCTCGGTGATCCCCCGGCCCCCGCCCCCGTACGCCTCGGGGATGGCGATGCCGATCCAACCGCCCTCGGCCATCGCCCGGTAGAAGTCCCAGGGAAACTCGTGGTCGGTGTCGCAGCGGCGCCAGTAGTCGTCGTCGAAGTCCGCGCACGCTCTGCGGACCCCCTCACGGATCGCCTCGTGATCGGGATCCGGCGTGAAGTCCATGGCCGCAACCTAGGGGTCGATGCCGACCCACCGGCCGGTGCTACCCGGCGTAGATCGCCTGCTCGACACCCACGAACGGCCACCCATCCGGAAGCCCGAGGGCATCGGTCGGGCCCGGGAGGATGTTGTAGGCCTCCTCGCCCGCCTTCACGAACCCGAACATCCCGCGCGCCTGCGACTCGATCTCGGCAGTGGTGCGCTGCTTGGCCCGCTGGCGCTCGATCTCGGCCCGTTCCTGGCGCAGGGCGCGCAGCTCAGCCTCCGACGACTTCGTCGCCGCCCGTTGGGCCAGGTAGGTGCGAGTGGGGAACACGCCGACGAACAAGATGCCGACCATCAACACGGTGGCAACCAGGCCGCCGGCGAGCCGGCGGCGGGTCCGGGCCCGAGCCTTGGCCGTCGCCCGATCGGTGCTCTCGCGCTGCCCGCGGCCACCGTCGACCCGACCGAGGGCGCGCTGCTGGGAACGGGCCCGGGAGCGATCCGCACCACGTCGAGGGGGAGGGCCCGAGCGCGTGCTCATGCCGGCTTGGCCACCCGGTTGAACGCAGCGTGCCCGAGGAACGCGGCCGAGTGGCCGAGCTCCTCCTCGATGCGCAGGAGTTGGTTGTACTTGGCGACGCGGTCGCTGCGCGCCGGGGCGCCGGTCTTGATCTGGCCGCAGTTGGTGGCGACGGCGAGGTCGGCGATGGTGGCATCCTCGGTCTCGCCGGACCGGTGCGACATCACGGCGGTGTAGCCCGAGCGGTTGGCGAGCGCCACCGCTTCGAGGGTCTCGGTGAGGGTGCCGATCTGGTTGACCTTCACCAAGATCGAGTTGGCCACACCGGCCTCGATGCCGCGGGCCAGACGATCGGAGTTGGTCACGAAGAGGTCGTCGCCCACCAACTGCACGGTCGATCCGACCGCCTCGGTGAGCGAGGCCCACCCGGCCCAGTCCTCCTCGGCCATGCCGTCCTCGATCGACACGATCGGGAACCGGGCGCACAGGTCGGCCCAGTAGCCGGCGAGCTCGTCGGCCGAGAGGGTCCGGCCCTCGCCCTCGAGCACGTAGGCACCGTCGCGGTAGACCTCGCTGGTCGCGGGGTCGAGGGCGATGGCGATGTCGTCGCCCGGCGTGAACCCGGCCTTCTCGATCGCCTCGATGAGCAGGTCCAGCGGGGCGGCGTTGCTCTCGAGGTTGGGGGCGAAGCCGCCCTCGTCGCCCACCGCGGTGGACAGGCCCTTGTCGTGGAGCAGGTTGCGGAGCGAGTGGTAGGTCTCGGTTCCCCAGCGCAGCGCCTCGGAGAAGCTGGCCGCGCCCACCGGCATGACCATGAACTCCTGGAAGTCCACGTTGTTGTCCGCGTGGGCGCCACCGTTGAGCACGTTCATCATCGGCACCGGCAGCACGTGGGCGTTGGTACCGCCGACGTGGCGGTACAGCGGGATCTCCAGCTCGGCAGCGGCGGCCTTGGCGACCGCCAGGGATGCGCCCAGGATGGCGTTGGCGCCCAGGCGGGCCTTGTTGTCGGTCCCGTCGAGGTCTCGCAGTGATTGGTCGCACTCGCGCTGGTCGAGGGCGTCGCGGCCCTCCAGCTCGTCGCAGATCTCGCCGTTCACGTTGGCGACGGCGATGGTGACGCCCTTGCCGCCGAAGCGATCGCCGCCGTCACGCAGCTCGACGGCCTCGAACTGGCCGGTGGAGGCACCCGACGGCACCGCGGCGCGGCCCCGCGCTCCAGAGTCCAAGACGACCTCCACCTCGACGGTGGGGTTCCCGCGCGAGTCCAGGATCTCGCGGCCGATGACGTGGTCGATGGTGCTCATGGGTTTGCTGGTGCTCCTGAAGCAGGTGGGGAAACGGTAGTCGTGCCACCACGCTCCGGCGTGGACAGGCTGTACCGCGCGATGCGGCGCCGCATCGCCCCCGAAGCCCAGACCACCAGCCCCACCGACGCAAACCCGGGCCGGAATGGGCCCCGCCGCTCGCGAGGACGTCAGGAGGATGAGCTTCCGCCCGCACGCTACCGATCCATAGCGCTACCGTCAAGGATCCTCGGGTCGGCGACTCGCCAGGCCAGAGGTCAGGAGGTTTCGACCGCCTTGGCTCGGTCACGGAGCCTTGCGCTGGCGGCGCGGAGGGCGGTCTCGGGATCGACGTCGGCGGCCCTCGCCATCGCCACGGCAGCGAGGAGGAGGGCGCCCACGGTCTCGTCGTCGGGCGACTCGACGGCAGCAGCGAGCGCCGTCGGGGCACTCGGGATCTCGGCGGCGAGGTCGAGGCCGACGGTGTCGGCCTTCTTGTGGACCTTCAGCGCATAGAGGAGGGCCGGCAGGTGTGACGGGATGCCGTCGAAGACGGAGTCGCGACCCTTCTCCTCCTTCTTGATCGCCTCCCAGTTGGCGACCACGTCGTCGGACCCCTCGACGTCGACGAGCCCGTCGGTGGCACGCGGGAAGACGTGCGGGTGGCGGTGGACGAGCTTGTCGTGGATGCCGCGGGCCACGTCGGCCAGGCCGAAGGCACCGGCTTCGGTGGCGAGCGTGGTGTGGAACACGATCTGGAACAGGAGGTCGCCGAGCTCCTCCTCCAGGTGGGCGTACGCCGCCGGCTCCACGTCGGGCCCGCCGTCGCCCACGGCCTCGAGCGCCTCGATCACCTCGTAGGTCTCCTCGACCAGGTGGCGGGTGAGCGTGCGGTGGGTCTGCTCGGCGTCCCACGGGCATTCGGCTCGCAGCGTGGCGACCAGTTCCACGAACGCCGCCACCTCGCCGGCCACGGGCGCGGCGAGCGCCGGCACGTACAGCGAGGTGAGGTGGTCCGGCTCGATGGTGCGGTCGAGGTCGGCCCACTCGACCGTCGTGATCGCCTCGTCGGGCAGGCCGAGCCGCTGCAGCGCCACGACGGGCTCGACCGGAGGGTCGTCGACGGCGAGCTTCACGTCCGAGAGCACGCGGCGGTTGTGGCAGTGCGCCACGAGCATCGGACCCCGCTCCCCCGCGGCGGCCACCGCGAAGCGGTGCGCGTCGACCAAGCGGACGCCCTGCTCGTAGGGGTCGATGCCGAGCCGCACCCAGGCCAGGTCGACGAACGACACCGCGGCCAGCACCTCGAGCTCGATGCGACCCGCGGCCGCCTCCGCGTCCAGCAGGTCGACCGTTCGTTCGAGGACCCGCGGTGAGCCGGGCACGGCGTAGAGCACCTCGCCGTGCTCGGTGGCTGCGGCCAGGATGTCGTCGACCACGTGCCGGTACACCTCGTCGAAGGTGTCGGCCGCCTCGTAGTGGTGGTCGAAGGTGGCCGCGCCGGGCACCAGCGATGCCGACGGGTGGCGCTCCGTGCGGAGGAACCGCACGGGGATCCGGTCGATCGCCGCGGTGACCCCGGCGGTGATCAGCGACGGGTCACCGGGCCCGAGGCCCACGACGACCACGCGAGGCCTGCTCATGGTGCGGCCGGGCTCAGGGCCCGGCGACCGTGGTGGAGGTGGCGGCCCTGCCGCCGGGCGCCACGACCGCGCCGGTCTTGGCGCTCCAGGTGCCGTAGCGCGAGTCGATCGAGACCTTCGCCCGCTTCAGGGCGGCCCGGAACTCCTTGTCGACGAACGCGCCGAGGGCCTGGCTCTTGGCCTGCTCGTCGGTGTTCGGGTTCGCATCGGCCAGCGTGGAGCGCAGCTCCGCGTAGGTCGGCACCTTCACCGAATCGAGCTTCACGATCACCCAGGCGCCGTTGCCCTGCGCCGGTCCGAGGACGTCGCCCGCCTTCGACGCCGTGGCGTCGGGGAAGACCCCGACCAGCTGGGACCGGGAGATGCAGTCCGCCTTCCCGCCGTTGGCCGCCGACGTGGCGTCCAACGAGACCTCCGAGGCCACCGACGCGAAGCTCTCGCCTCCGTCGATGCGGGCACGAGCGGCCTTGGCCGAGGCTTCGTCGGCGGTGCTGATCAGGCTGATGCACACCTGGGCGTAGCCCTCGGCCTGCTGGTCGTACAGCGCCTTCAGCTGCGCCTCGTACTCGGCGGCCGGGGTGGCGGGCGGAACTGTGCCCTTGGGCGCCGCGGCCTGGATGGCGAGCACGATCGACTGGGTCTCCTCGACCCCGGTCAGGTACCGCTTCGGGATGTCGGTCTCCTTCAACCCGAGTGCCTTGATGCTCTGGAGGACCTGCGTGTGGGCGTTGTCCCGCTCGGTCTTGGTGATCTTGCCGTGCACGTGGCGCAGGGCGTCGCGGTAGATCTCGGTCTGGATGATCGCGGTGAGCTCGGTGTCGGTGCCGGTCATGTTCATCCGGTACGAACCGGCTCGGTACTCGTCGAGCTTGGCCTGGAGCTGGACCGCGAACTGGGCCTTCGTCGGTACGCCCTGGGTCTGGGCCGCCTCGGCGGCGGCCCGCTGCTTCTCGGCGCCGGGCCCGCTCTTCGTCAGCACCTTCAGCTGGTCGTCGACCGCGGCCTGGACGTCGGCCTGCGAGATGTCGTGGCCGTTGATGGTGGCGATCGCGGGCCGGCCGACGAGCGTGTTGCGGCCGCACGCGCCCAGTCCACCGGCGAGCAGCAAGGCGGCGGCGGTGAGGCCGGCGAGGCGGACGGGGGTGCGTCGGCGTTCCACGAGGACAGGATGCTACGCCTCGCCTCCGGCCCGGGAATCGGCGGTCAGCGGGCCGCACGGGTTCCGGCTAGAACGGCAGGGCCGACGAGAACACGTTCTCGTTTCGTCGGGTCCAGGGGACGAGGACGCTGGGAGAGCCATGGCCACCGAGCCCACGACCGATGTCAGCACCGACGCCACCGCCACCGCCACGCTCGGCGGTCCGGCGGAACTGGCGAGCGACCACATCACGACCTCCACGCGCGACCAGGCCGAGCTGGGGCGCCGGATCCAGACCTGGCTCGCCGGGGTGCTCCCCGAGGGGGCGTCGCCCACCGTCGCCGACATCGTGAAGCCCGAGGGCAACGGCATGTCCTCGGAGACGCTGCTCTTCTCGGCCTCGTGGACCGGTGCGGACGGGGAGCGCGCCGCCCGACGCTGCGTCGCCCGCATCGAGCCCGAGCTCGACAAGGTGCCCGTCTTCCCCACCTACGACCTCGCCATGCAGTACCGGGTGATGTCTGTGCTGGGTGCGGCCACCGACGTGCCGGTGCCGGAGACGCTGTGGTTCGAGGGCGACGCGTCGGTCATCGGCGCGCCGTTCTTCGTGATGGCTCGCGTCGACGGCGACGTGCCGCGCGACGTCCTGCCGTACACGTTCGACGACAACTGGGTCTCCACCGCCACGCCCGAGCAGCGCCGGACCCTCCAGGACTCCGCGGTCCGCGCGCTGGCGGGCATCCATGAGATCACTCCCGAGTCCCACGACCTTTCGTTCCTGTCGGACTTCACCGACATCGCCGATACGCCCGTGCCGCCGCCAGGTCCCGGGGCCACCGCCCTCGAGCGCCACCTCGCCGGCTGGGAGCGCTACCACGAGTGGGTCGTCGGCGAGGAACGGTCGTCCCTGCTCGATGACTGCTTCGCCTGGCTCCGGGCCAACCTCCCCGCGACCACCGAGGCCCGACTCTCCTGGGGCGACGCCCGCATCGGCAACATGATGTTCGTCGACTGGGAGGTCACGGCGGTCCTCGACTGGGAGATGGCCGGCATCGCCCCGCCGGAGGTCGACATCGGCTGGATGACCTACCTCCACCTTTTCTTCCAGGACCTCGCCGTCGACCTCGGCGCGCCCGGCATCGCCGACTTCCTCCAACCCGCCGACGTCGCCGCCACCTACGCCGAGGCCTCGGGCCGCACCCCCGCCGATCTCACCTGGTACATCGCGTATGCCGCCATGCGCCACGGCGTGATCATGCGCCGAGTCACCGAGCGCGCCGTCCTCTTCGGCGAAGCCGTACGACCCCCCGACCTCGACGACATGATCATCCACCGCGAGACCCTCAGGCAGATGCTCGACGGCTCCTACTGGTCCAAGGTCGCCCTCACCCTGTGACCCGCCCTCCCGGACGACCCTCCCGAATTTGGGTCGATCGTGAACCGAGGGGGTTCGCGATCGACAGAAATCACGGGCCCACCCCCGGGCCCACCCGAATTTGCGTCGATCGTGAACCGAGGGGGTTCGCGATCGACACGAATCGAGGGCGCGGGCCAGCGGGGGCAAGGGTGACGGGGCAGACTCCCGGCCGATGACGGACGATCGATCCCAGGAGGCGGTGCTCGCGCAGTACGCGTCGGGCCAGGAGATGGGGCGGTTGTCGGCCACGCCGAAGGGAACGCTCACCCGGCTGCGGACGTGGGACCTGTTCGACCGGTTCCTCCCGGCTCCGCCGGCGAGGGTGCTCGACATCGGCGGGGGTCCCGGCATCCACGCCTCGCAGCTGGCCCGGCGGGGCTACGCGGTGGAGCTGCTCGACCCCGTCCGGGCCCACGTGGACCAAGCCCGGGCGATCTCGGCCGCCCTGACCGCATCAGGCCCGATCCCGCCGTTCGAGTCGCGCATCGGCGACGCGTGCTCGCTCCCCTACGACGACGCCTCGGCCGACGCGGCCCTCCTGATGGGCCCGCTCTACCACCTGCGCGATCGGGACGACCGGGCCACGGCCCTGGGCGAGGCGTACCGCACGCTGAGGCCCGGCGGACGGCTGCTGGCCGAGGTCGTCACGCGCCACGCCTGGCTCCTGGACGCCACCAGCAAGGGCCGGCTCGGCGACCCGCAGGTGTGGATCGACGTCGAGGCCAACGTCACCACGGGTGCGAGCGAGGCCGAGGGATCACCGATCGGCGGGTTCTTCGGCTACTTCCACCGGCTCGACGAGCTCGTCGACGAGGTGGCCGAAGCCGGGTTCGTCGACATCCAGCTCGTGGCCGTCGAAGGCTGGGCCTGGCTCCTCGGCGACCTCGCGAACCGCCTCTCCCAGCCCGCCGACCTGCTCCGAGCCCTCCAGCTGACCGAGGCCGAGCCGTCGATGCTCGGTGTCAGCCCCCACGTCATGGCCCTCGCCACCCGCGCCTGAACCCGCTCTACTCAGGCGGGATGAGTTGCCTCAGGAAGGTGACCAGGGTGCCGGCGAGGTCGGGGGTCTTGGGGATGGGCATCATGAGCTGCTCGGGGCCCTCCTTGTAGACGGCGCCCTTGAACAGTCGGGCCAGGCGGATCGTCTGGCTCGTCTTCAGCACGATCGGGGAGACGCGGGCCGTCCAGGCCGGGCCGCCGAACGCGGGGCCCTTGGTGACGTTGATCTCGCGGATCCCGAGACGGTGGGCCTCGGCGCGCAGCCGGGCCACGTCGAGCAGGCGCGCCGCCTCCTCGGGCACCGGGCCGAAGCGGTCTTCCCACTCGACGCGGATGTCATCGACCTCGGCATCGGTGGTGACCTCGGCCAGGCGCCGGTACGCCTCGAGCCGCAGCTCCTCCTTGGGCACGTAGTCCGGCGACAGCGACGCGTCGAGGGGGAGATCCAGCTTCACCTCGGCGGGCTCGCGGAGCGGTTCGCCCTTCAGCTCCTGTACGGCCTCGTGGACCATCGAGACGTAGAGGTCGTAGCCGACGGCCGCGATGTGGCCGCTCTGGCCGGTGCCCAGGAGCGTGCCGGCCCCGCGGATCTCGAGGTCGCGCATGGCGATGCGGAAGCCCGAGCCGAGCTCGGTGGCCTCGCCGATCGTCTTGAGCCGCTCGTAGGCCTCCTCGGTGAGGCGGACGTCCTCGGGGTGGAACAGGTAGGCGTAGGCCCGCTGGCCGGAGCGCCCGACGCGGCCGCGCAGCTGGTGGAGCTGTCCGAGCCCGAGCCGATCGGCCCGGTCGACCACGAGGGTGTTCACGGTCGGCATGTCGATGCCGGACTCGATGATCGTGGTGCAGACGAGGACGTCGAACTCGCCCTCCCAGAAGTCGAGGACCACCTTCTCGAGGGTGCCCTCGTCCATCTGCCCGTGGGCGACGGCGATGCGCGCCTCGGGCACGAGCTCGCGCAGCCGGCGGGCGGTGTCCTCGATGTCGCGGACGCGGTTGTGCACGAAGAAGGCCTGTCCCTCCCGCAGCAGCTCGCGGCGGATCGACTCGGCGACCGCCCGCTCGTCGTACTCGCCGACGTAGGTGAGGATCGGCTGGCGCTCGGCCGGCGGCGTGTTGAGCAGCGTGAGGTCGCGGATGCCGGTGAGGCTCAGCTCCAACGTGCGCGGGATCGGCGTGGCCGACAGCGTGAGCACGTCGACCTCATGGGTCAGCTTCTTGATCTGCTCCTTGTGGGAGACGCCGAAGCGCTGCTCCTCGTCGACCACGAGCAGCCCGAGATCCTTGAACTCGATGTCCTGTGAGAGGAGCCGGTGGGTGCCGATCACGAGATCGACCTCCCCGGACCGCACGCCCTCGGCCACCCGCTTCGACTGGCCCGGCGTGAGGAACCGGCTCATCACCTCGACCCGCACGGGGAATGGCGCGAACCGTTCGCTGAACGTCTGGAAGTGCTGGGTGGCGAGCAGCGTGGTGGGCACGAGCACCGCCACCTGCTTGCCGTCCTGGATGGCTTTGAACGCGGCGCGCAGGGCGACCTCGGTCTTGCCGAAGCCGACGTCGCCGCAGACGAGGCGGTCCATGGGCGTGTCGGCCTCCATGTCGGCCTTGACGTCGTCGATCGCCTTCTGCTGGTCGGGTGTCTCGCGGTACGGGAACGAGTCCTCCAGCTCGCGCTGCCACGGGGTGTCCTCGGGAAACGCGTGGCCGGCGCTGTGCAGGCGCTTCTGGTAGAGCACCACCAGCTCCTGGGCGACGGCCTGGACCTCGCTCTTGACCTTGGCCTTGGTGCGGATCCAGTCACCGCCGCCGAGCTTGGACAGCGCCGGGCTGTCGCCGGCGGTGTAGTGGCGCACGGTGTCGATCTGATCGCTCGGGACGTAGAGCTTGTCGTCGCCGCGGTACTCCAGCAGGAGGTAGTCGCGCTCCACACCGCCGATCGCTCGCTTCACCATGCCGGCGTACCGGGCGACGCCGTGCTGGTGGTGGACGACGTGGTCGCCCGCCTTGAGGTCGTCGAAGAACCCGGCGGTGTCGCGCTTGCGCGGGCGCGGGGCGCGGTGGGCGCGGCGCCGGCCGGTGATGTCAGGCTCGGCGAGGATCGCCAACTTGGCGCCGGTGAGGATGCACCCGCGGTCGAGCGCGCCGATCTCCACGGGGAGGTCGAGCCCTTGGTCGCGCAGCAGGTCGCCGAGGCGGCCGGCCGAGCCCTCGCCGTCGGCGGCCACAACCACGCGGTAGCCGTCGTCGAGCAGTTGGCGGAGCTGGAGCACGAGGCCCTCGCCGCCACCGACCACGGGGTTCCAGCCCATGGCCGCGACGGTGGCCACGTCGGGTCCGTCGGGCGTGACCGTCATGGTCCACACGGGCAGGTCGACGTGGGTGAACAGCTCGCCGAACGTCTCGTGGAGCCGCGGGAACTCGCGGTCGTCGCCGACCTCCCAGGTCCGGGCCAGTGACCGGGCCAGGTCCGCTTCCTCGGCGAGGAGGTCCTCGGCGCGATCTCGCAACCGGCGGGGTTCCACGACGAGCACCTGGCCGCCGTCCGGCATGAGGTCGACGATGGTGCGCTGGTCGTCGACGAGCCACGGGAGCCAGCTCTCCATCCCGTCGAACAGCTGCCCTTCCGACAGACGCTCCCATTGCTCGCGACCCCACGGCTCGGTGCCGATCAGCTTGTCGGCCCGGGCCCGCACGTCGTCGGTGGGCAGCAGCTCGCGGCACGGGAACACGTCGACCGCCTCGAGGTCGTCCGTCGACCGCTGGTCGCTCACGGAGAATGCGGTGAGCCGGTCGACCTCGTCGCCCCACAGGTCGATGCGCACCGGGCCGTCGGCGGTGGATCCGAAGATGTCGATGATCGATCCCCGCACGGCGAACTCGCCGCGGTGCTCGACCTGGCTCTCGCGCCGGTAGCCGTTGACCGCCAGCCAAGTCATGAGCTCGGCCTGGTCGCGTTGCTCGCCGGTCTTCACCACGAGCGGGGCGGTCTCGTCGACGTGGGGCCCGAGGCGCTGCACGAGGGCTCGCACCGGCGCCACGACCACCGACGGGCAGCCGAGGTCTCCTCCGTCGCGCAACCGCCAGATCGTGCGCAGGCGCCGGCCCATGGTCTCGACCCCGGGGCTCACGCGCTCGAACGGCAGCGTCTCCCAGGCTGGGAACAGCTCCACGGCGTCGGCGCCGAGGAACGTCTCGAGGTCGTGCGCGAGGCGCTCCGCCTCGGCGGTGGTCGGCACCGCGACGAGGATCGGGGTGCGGCTCCCCACCGTCGCCAGGCCGGCGATCGTGATCGGCCGGGCCGAGTCGGGCACCGCCAGCACCGCAGCCGACCGCCCGAGGACCTTGACCATGGCCGGTTCGTCTCGCAGCAGGGCCGGCAGGTCGGTGAGCGCCATGGATTCCTTCGATCGGGTGGGGAGAACGCGCGTGAGCGGGCCCCCGAGTGCGAGCACCGGGGGTCCGTCGGACGGTTCAGGCTACCGGCCACCCCCGCCCGTACGGCTTCTGCCGCCACCACCCGGCAGACTGGTGCCCGCACACTTCGCCGCACACCCCGTGCGATGCCGAAGCAGCATCCGGAGGTCCCCATGGGACGTTGGCAGCGGTCGAGGCAACTGGCGAGCTCATCGTGGGGCGTGCTGAAGCAGGACAAGGAGCTCATGGTGCTGCCGTTGATCTCCGGCATCGCCTGCCTGATCATCGCGGCGACGTTCCTGGTGCCGATCTTCGTGTCGGCCCACAGCACCAACTCGCTCGGCAACGACACCACGAAGCTCGGTCCTCTCCAGTACCTGCTGTTCTTCCTGATGTACGTGGTGCTCGCCTACGTCACGGTGTTCTTCAAGACCGCCCTGCTGTGCGGCGCGGACGAGCGGATGCGGGGCGGCAACCCCACCATCGCGAGCGCGCTCTCCGGTGCCGGCAAGCACGCCCGCGCCATCCTCCCGTGGGCCATCCTGAGCGCCACCGTTTCGATCATCCTGCGAGCCATCGAGGAGCGATCGGGCCTGCTCGGTCGGATCGTGATCGGCATCATCGGCATGGCATGGACCGTGGTGACGTTCCTCGTGCTGCCCGTCCTCGTGTTCGAGAACGTCGGTGTCGGCGATGCCGTGAAGCGCTCCACGCAGATGCTGAAGCAGACCTGGGGCGAGAACCTGATCGTCAACGGCGGCATCGGGCTCATCGGCTTCCTGCTCATGCTCCCGGCCTTCGCCCTGGTGGCCATCGGGTTCGCGGCCGACGGCGGCACGGGCCTCGGGATCGCGGTGACCGTCAGCATCGGCGTCTTGTGGATCGTGGTCGTCACCTGCTGGTCGAACGCCATGACGAGCATCTTCCAGCTGGCGCTGTACCGCTACGCCACCGAGGGACAAGCGCCCGTCGCGTTCGCAGGCGCTGACCTCGGCAGCGCGTTCGGCCAGCGCAGCCGGCGCAACAGCAGCTTCGGCTTCTGACCGCGTGACGGTCTGACCGTCCGACCGCGTTCCGTGAACGTTGACAGATATCAGCACGCTCCGTAGCCTCCTCGGTGCTTCGCCCGCTTCGGGCGGACGGCGACACCCAGGGGGGCAGCCGTGGCGTCGACCCGGAACCGGACACGTCTCGTTCGAGGCGCGGCGATGGTCGCGCTCGGCGCGCTCCTCGGGCTGACGGCCCTGGCCGAGGCCACCCCGGCATCCGCCGGCACGGTGACCTGGAAGCTGACCCCGGTGCCGGGCGCCATGGTCACCGCGACCTCCGAGGAGCCGTACCCACCGAACGTCACGCTGACGCTCCAGACGCTGCACACCGTGTCGATCACGTGCGCGGCCGACCAGGCCCGGGTCAACGCGATCAAGCTCGGCATCGGCTGCGGCGCGATCCAGTCGTTCACCGTCATCGGCTCGAGCGGGAACGACACGGTGTCGGTCGACGAGCGGGGCTTCGCCGGCGGCCACGGCGTCGTCGCGTTCTCCGTCGATCTGGGTGGCGGCAACGACATCGGCAGCCTCGACGGGGGCAACGGCGGCACGATCCTCGGCGGCACCGGCGACGACGTCCTCCGCGCCGGGCTCCGCCAGGACTCCATGAACGGCGGGCCGGACGAGGCCCTGCAGGTCCTCGAAGGCGGAGCCGGCAACGACACGCTCGTCAACCGCGGCCACCTCGATCCCGCCCCGCCGGCCATCGACTGGACCGACACCTTCGTCGCCCAGCAGGAACGAGCCCGGCTCCGCGGCGGACCGGGCGTCGATCGCTACTCGGCCGACGACGTCCGCTGGACCGAGGCGGTCATCGACGCCTCCGACGTCCTCGATCTCGACGACAAGCCCTCCACGGTGTCGATCGATGCCGGCACCGAGGTGGAACCGGCCTTCGTCTACACCCAGGCGGGCGGCGACCCGTTCCTCGGCAACGACCTCCAACTGCGCCGCAGTCACCGCGCCGACCTGCGGTGCACGGCCACCTCCCCCGGCAACCCGGCGAGCTCCCTGGTGGTCAGCGGCTTCGAGCTGCCCGTGCGATGCGCCACGCGACCGCTCACCGTCCGCGGCACCGAGCAGGCCGACGCCGTCACCTACGACCAGACCTCCGCCAGCGGCATCGAGCGCTACGGCGTGCAACTGCAGATCGTGCTGGGCGGCGGGAACGACACGGCCACGATCCGCCACCCCTACGGCTCGGTCGGCGTTGACGGCGGGGCGGGCAACGACTCGTTGACCATCGGCGTCCACAACTCGGTCCGCAACAGCGAGAACACCGACACCGCAAGGTTGCTCGGCGGCCCGGGGAACGACACGCTCACGAACCAGGGCTTCGTCGATCCGAAGCCTCCCGCCTACGACCCGAAGCAGCCTCCGTCTGCGGTGGCGTCCACCGCCTCGCTCGACGGTGGCGCCGGCACCGACGCCATCAAGGGCAGCACCAACCAGTTCGAGCGGGTCACCGCCGAAACGGTCGACACGCTCCTGCTCAACACGGGTCCGGGCACGCTCGACCTGTCCACCACCACCGGCGCGGACACGGTGTTGGTCCACAACAACGGCAACTACGGGACGCTGCTCACGGTCACCACCGGCGGCACGGCGAAGAAGTACACGCTGCCCACCCTCCTGCAGGACCTGCGGATCCGGACGCTCGGCGGCAACGACTCGATCACCGTCGAGCACAAGTCCGCCTCCACGCCGGTCACGATCGACGCCGGTGCCGGTACCGACACCCTCCGCATCCGGCCCCGGAACCCCTACGCCTGGGACAAGACCGCCGGCATCGTGACCCAACCGGGCTGGAAGACGATCAGCTACGTGAAGGCCGCCATCGAGCAGGTCACCGTCGCGTCCTACTGAGCCCGCGGGGGCTGTGGCACACTCGTCGTCCGGTCGGCGAGGACAGGGGTAGTTCCAGGGTGGACGACCACATGGTGGCGAGCAGGTCCCTGGCCCAGGCGCTGGTGCACCAAGCATCCGGCGTCCTCCTTGGCGACCCGGCGCCCATCGCCCTCGCCGTCGACGCGTTCCTCGCGGGCGGCCATGCGCTCCTCGAGGACGTGCCGGGCGTCGGCAAGACCCTCCTGGCCAAGGCCCTCGCCCGCTCCATCGGCGGCACCTTCGGGCGCATCCAGGGGACACCGGACCTGCTCCCCTCGGACCTGACCGGCGTGTCGCACCTCGACGACGACGGGCGCGGCTGGGTGTTCCAGCCCGGTCCGCTGTTCAACAACGTGGTCCTCGTGGACGAGCTGAACCGGGCCACGCCAAGGACCCAATCGGCTCTCCTCGAGGCCATGGCCGAGGGTCAGGTCACCGTCGACGGCACCACCCACCTCCTCCCTCAGCCCTTCTTCGTGATCGCGACGCAGAACCCGCACGTCGACGACCCGGGCACGTTCCCGCTCGTGGCCGGCCAGCGCGATCGCTTCTCGGTGTCGCTCTCGCTCGGCCTGCCCGGGCGCGACGCCGAGCTCGAGCTCATCGGGGGCACCGGTGGCACGCCGGCCTTGGAGTCGCTCGTCGCCGTGGCGGACCCAGCCCGGTGGCTCCAGCTTCGCGACGAGGTGCGGGACCTGTACGTGCACCCGGCGGTCGCCACGTACCTGCTCGATCTCGTCGACCTCGTCCGCCGGTCGACGACCTCTCGCCAACCGTTGTCGCCTCGGGCGGCCCTCGCCACGATCCACCTCGCTCGCGCCCACGCGCGCTCGGACGAGCGAGACCACGTCCGGCCCGACGACATCCAAGCCGTCGCCGTCGCCGCCCTCGCCCACCGCATCCTCGATGCGACCAACGACGACCTGCCGACCGCCCGGTCCTGGATCGCCGCGTTCGTCCAACAGGTCCCCGCCCCACCGGACGCGGGCAGGTAGTTGGTGCCCAACCCACCCAGCGGCCGCGGCCGGACTCGGGTGCGGGCGTCGGGCGCGGCCAAGGCCCTGACCGTGCTGGCTGCGCTCAGCGCGTTCGTGTGGTTCTTCGGGCACGACGAGCTCCATCTGGCCCTCGCGGTCGTGCTGGTGGCCGCGCTCGTCGCCGACGCGGTGCTCGCCCGTTGGGCGTTGGCCAAGGTCGAGATCCGCCTTCGAGCCCCACTCGATGCCCCGGCCGGCGTGCCCTCGAGGTGGGACCTGGACATCCGAGGCTGGCGGCGACCCGTCGCGGTCCGGCCGCTCATCGTGTCGACGTTCACCGACCAGCTGATCGACGCGCCGGGGCCGGCCATCCTGGCCTGGCCCGCGATGGGCCGGAGCACCGTCCCCTTCGTCGTGTTCGACACGACCGCCAACGGCCCGCTCGGCCTGACGACCGCCGGACGGCGGGAGGTGCAGCGGTTCGACGAGCCGATGCACGTCGGTCCTGCGCCCATCGACACCGACGTCCGGTGGCCGCGACCACGACCGTCCGGGTTCGGCCCGGTCGAGGGTGCGCCGGTCGGCGACGAGCTGTTCCGTTCGATCCGGCCCTACCGCCGCGGTGACGACCGGCGACGCGTCCACTGGAAGGCCACCGCGCACCATGGTCAGCTCATGGTGCGCGAGCTCGACGGGACCGGCGCCGTGCTCATCCAGATCGTCGTCGAGCTGGAGCAGCTGGCAGCCGAGCGGACGGCCGGCATCGCCGCGTCGGTGGCGCTCGAAGCGCTCCGCCGCGGCTGGCAGGTGGAACTGGTGACGGTGGAGGGCGAGCCGCTGGGGTTGGCCTCGCCGGGCCGGGTGTTCGGATCGGCCCCGTCGGTCGTTCGACCATCGGCCGCCTCCCTGCGAACCGTCACCGCGCCGGTGCGCCGACCCCATGACGTGCACCGGCGGCTCGCCGCCGCGACCTGGGGCCGGCCGATCGCGCCCCGTCCCGCTGGCCGGTCCGGCCAGGGGTGCCACATCGGGTCCGCCGGGGTGACCTGGTCGTGACGGCCACCCGTCAACCGCCGTTCGCTCCGCCGGGCCCGTTCGGGGTCGCCGCCTCCCCACCGGCGCGGCCTCCGTCCCAGCTGGCGGCCTACCTCGTGTGCGCGGCCGCGGCCGCCGTCGGCGCCATCGCGTTCGCGCCTGCCTGGCCCGCGGCGGCGG